>CAYYHR010000155.1:0-8075 GCA_964471705.1 uncultured Chromatiaceae bacterium | reverse complement strand
GGAGACGAGGCCGCGACCTACGTCACCAGCTTTCACCTACCCGACGACCGGGAGGGCCTGCTCTCCGACCTGGTCCAGGCCCACCCCAGCATCACCCTGTTCGACGTGCATGCCCTGATCGGACAGGTGCGGCGGATCATCGACCGGGGCGCCATGGCCGTGGAGCAGGTGTTCCTGCTGACCCTGGCCGCGGGGATGCTGGTACTGTACGCGGGGATCCAAGCCAGCCTGGAGGAGCGGCGCAGCGAGCAGGGCCTGCTGCGCACCCTCGGAGTGCGGCGCCGCCGGCTGCTGGCGAGCCTGGCCGTGGAGCTCACGGCAACGGGCCTGCTGGCGGGCCTGCTGGCCTCGATCTTCGCCGAGCTCACGGGCATGGTGCTGGCGCACCAGCTCCTCGGGCTGGACCTCCAGCCCGATCCTTGGCTGTGGCTGGGAGGTGTAGGAGGCGGTGCCCTGCTCGTCGGGCTGGTCGGGACTCTGGCGACCTATCCGTCGTTGATCCGCCCGCCGCTGCAGGTGCTGCGGCAGGCACAGTGAGCTACCTTCGCGAATCCGGACGAGAAACACCTCAGACGCCATGAATGGGATACTCGGAATCCCCTTGGCCCTTTTCCTGGCTGCGCTGTCGACTGTTGTTGGCGCGCAGGACCCCGGTCGCTCCCTCGACCGAGATGTCAGGGTTGCGACCCGTCAGGTTCCGCCCTTCGCCATGAAAATCAACGGGGACTGGGACGGCATTACCATCGAGCTGTTGCGCAAGATTGGCGAAGAGACGGGCGCGAGGTTCGACTTGGAGAAGATGGCGCTCCCGCAGATGCTGGAGGCGGTTGTCCAGGGAAAGTTGGATGCGGCCGCTGCCGCGCTCACGATCACCGCCGAGCGGGAACGGGTCATGGACTTCACCCATCCCTACTACAGCTCGGGGCTGGGCGTCGCGGTGCGCCGGCGTCCCGAGGTGACCTGGCTCTCGGCCTTGAAGCGCATCGCATCAGGCGCCTTCGTCCAGTCGCTGGGGGCCTTGCTCGGCGTGCTCACCCTGGTGGGGGCGCTGGTGTGGCTGGTGGAGCGCCGCCGCAATGGCCAGTTCCAGCGCGATCCGGTCACGGGCATCGGCTCCGGGATCTGGTGGTCGGCGGTGACCATGACCACCGTGGGTTACGGCGACAAGGCGCCCACGACCCTGGCGGGGCGGCTCATCGGGCTGGCGTGGATGTTCGCGAGCGTCATTCTCATCTCCGGCTTCACCGCGGCCATCGCCAGCTCACTCACGGTGGGCCAGATGGATCAGACGGTCCGGGGTGTCGACGACCTGCGCGGGAAACGCGTGCTCAGCCTCGACAGCAGCACCAGCGCCGCCTATCTCGACGAGAACCTGATCCGCTACAAGACTGCGCCTGATCTGAAGAACGCCTTGGCGGAGCTGGCAGCCGGGCGCGCGGATGCCGTGGTCTACGACGCCCCCGTCCTGCGGTTTCTGGTCAACGAGGGCTATGCCTCGGAGCTGCGGGTCCTGCCGACCGTCTTTGCCCGCCAGGACTACGGAATTGCCCTTCCGCCCGGCTCGCCCCTGCGCGAGGAGCTCAACAGGAGCATTCTGAGCATCATCCACGGCCCGGAATGGAATCGGATGCTGGAGTCCTACCTGGGACCCGGGGGCTGATGGGCAGCCCGGCGGAGCGAAGGGGCCGGTTGACAAGCTCCATGGCCCTGTAAGGCGCGCCCTTACTCAATTTCACTTCTCAACGAGTGTCTCGGACCGTTTCGGGGCTCGCCTGTGATTCCGTCGAGCTAACGATCATGGGGCGAGTCGAGCCACCCCGCAGAATGAAAGGTCGCCTCGCCCCTGATCGTACCCTCACCCCAACCCTCTCCCATAAAGGGAGAGGGGGCGAATGTGCTTCGCAAATTTCATCGTAACGATGCATGAAAAGGGGTGGCAACACCCCGGAAAATGAAAGGTGAACCGATAGGTTGCAGTGAGGCACGAACCGCACCGCAACCTCAGTCCCCATAACTCCTGGAGCTCGCCCGAGATCCCAAGCCAAGGGTGCCCGGGATGTACTCGTCAGGATTTCTCAATGCATCATGCGCGTGCGCGTTGCTTGATCTGGTGAAGCTGCACTGCAACCCGAGCAGCTTCTGTTTGGGTGAACATTTCCAGTTCTTCCAAGTCCTTTTCGCCAACTGGGGTCAATGCGCGGTCCATGTAGTTGACAGCCTCGGGATCGGCATCGAGTACTTTGCGTATGCGGTGGAATTTTAGGAGTGTGCGGGCGGCTTTCCAATGAATGCGTAAAAAGCGCCAAGCGTACTTGGGGTAGAAAACCAACGCGCTCTCGGTCGGCATTCCCGGTCTCCGGTCTTTCCGTCGCCGCACGCGGAACAGGCCGGCCTCCAGCGGATGGACACCTTCCAGGTCCGGGACCAGAGCATAGTGCACGTTGGAGCCCAACACCTTTCCGATACTGATGCCACTGGCCCGGGCCCTCTTCAGATTGGTGATGATGTGCTCGTCGGAGTAGTAGGTCCTCCAGGCCATCTGGTAAGTGCTTCTGAACACTTCGTCACTCATCTTCGGATGGTGCGTGGTCACGTTCCAGAGATCATACTTGTTCAGATCCGGGTCCATGTATTCCCCGCGCTCGAACATGGCCTTGTGGTCCGCGGAGCCCGGCAGAGGCGTCATGGCGGTGAATTCGATGCGGTCGATGGGCAACTCCCGCTGCAGGATACCGACATCCCGAGCCACGCTCTCGGGGGTGTCGCCGGGAAAGCCGATGATATACCCGACGTCGGTGAATACCTTGGCCTTGCGCCAGGCGAGGAACATTGTGCGGTACTCGGTAATGCGATTCTGCTTCTTGTTGGCGGCGGCCAGATTATCCGGATTGATGCTCTCCAGTCCGATGAAGACCCGTTTGACGCCGGCCTTCACGCACTTGTCGATAAAACGTGGGATGCGATGACATTGAACGTCCACCTGGATGGTCAGTCGAACCTCGATACCCTCTTTCTCCCGCAGCTCGATGAGCCGATCGAGGATGAGCTCCCAGTTCTTGTTGCGAGCGAAGTTGTCATCCGTGATGAAGAAACGGCTGATACCCTGGGCTTGGTTGTCGCGAATGACGCGCTCGATGTCGTCCGGACTGCGAAAGCGGGACTTACGTCCGTGAACGTTGATGATGGAGCAGAAGCTGCAAACGAAAGGGCAACCACGTCCCGCGTCGAAGCTGGTTACCTTGCTGAGCGTCTTGTACACCCGATCCACGGGCAGGAACGGCGGCGTCACGCCCTCCACGTTGGGGAGATCGTTCAAATAGTTGTAGACGGGCTTTAGATCGCGGTTGAAGGCGTCGATCAGTACCTCGTCGAAGCGAGTCTCCGACTCCCCAGCATAGAGCGATATGCCGAGATCCGTAGCTTCCCTCAGCTCCGGCGTCGGCTCAGGAAGCATGGCCAGGATGCCGCTTACATGGAATCCGCCGATGCAGACTTGCAGCCCTCTCTCGCGGCATCTGCGCCCGATGTCGAGTGCACGCGGATACTGATTGGTCTGCACCCCCGCGAGGCCGACGAGCCCGTACCCGCCATCGCGCTCGATCATGCGGGCCAGGCGTTCCACGTCGACCTTCGTGTTGGCCTCGTCGATGGGCGTGACGCGGATCTCGACATCGTCGCCGAGGATCTTGCGTGCGGCGCAGTCTTCGGCCAGACCATTCAGTGTCGCCAACGTGTTGGACGGGATACCAGAGCGTAGCCACTGGATTACATAACCCTCACTATCGTAGTGGGAGGGCCTGATCAGTATGAGGTGGAATAGAGTCATCGTGCAGTCGAGTCGCGGCAACAGCCTTGCGTTGGGCCACATAGTACCTACCACTTTCAGGAAACAGTAGGCCGAGTCCGAAATCCGGGGTATGCGTGACCGATGGCTCGAGGGGCCCGATTTGATGGGACCGGATCTTCTCCCCCGACAGAAACATTGTCGATGTTACCGGGACGGGTATTATCGGCGGACGAGAGCTGCCGGCAGGATGTTGCGCGCCCGCATGGCGATGAGCCGGGCGGTCGTGTACCCTCGCGCCAGTTCCTCCGGCTCAATCTGGCCCCGAGGAGCTCAGCTTTTCCTTGTCAATCAAGTGTTCTCGCACTTCAGTCGCTCACCGGAAGGGATCCATCCATGCACAGTCCCAAGCCCCACAAAGCCCGCCGTCTGGTAATCGTCGGCCTGTTCTGCCTGCTGGTTTACGGCGGCGTGATCGGCGTCAACCGCTATTTCACCGGCATGGCGCTGGCCGCGATGGCCTCGATGTCCGCCCCAACCGCCAGTGTCTCGGTCGCCGAGGTGCAGTCGCAAAGCTGGCCGGAGCAGATCGACGCGGTTGGCACCCTGGAGGCACGCCAGGGTGCCCAGCTGACCGCGCAGACCTCCGGCATCGTTACCCAGGTGCTGTTCGAGTCCGGCCAGACGGCCGAACAGGGACAATTGCTGGTACAGCTGAACGACAACCAGGCCAAGGCGCAGCTCGCCAAGGACCAGGCGGCTCTGGAGAACGCTCGATTCCAGATGGCGCGCCAGAAGAAGCTGATAGCGAGCAAGAACACCAGCCAGGAGGCGGAGCAGGCCGCCGACGCGACCATGCGCGAGGCGCAGGCTTCGGTGCAGGCGGACCAGGCCCAGCTGGAAAACCTGCAGATCCGCGCCCCCTTCGACGGCCACCTGGGTCTGCGCACGGTCAGCCCGGGACAATATGTCACCGCCGGCACGGGGGTGGTGGACCTGCAGCAGTGGAACCCGCTGCGCTTGGTGTTCGACATTCCGCAGCGCCAGCTGCCGCGCATCGCCATCGGTGATGCGGTCAGCCTGAGCATCAATGGTTACCCGGACAAGCGCTTCCAGGGCAAGATCAGCGCGATCGGCGCCGCCCTGGACGACAGCACCCGCAGCGTGCGCGTCGAGGCGCTCATCGACAACCCGGACGACCTGCTGCGCCCCGGCATGTTCGGCCAGGTTCAGGTGCGCCTGGCGAATACCCTCCAGGTACTGGCGATCCCGCGCACCGCGATCACCTACAACACCTATGGCGAGTACCTGTACCTGGTCGAGAAGGGCAAGGACGGTGACACAGTGCAGCAGCGCCTGGTAAAGGTCGGCATGCAGCGGGGTGATCTGGTACAGGTCACCGACGGGGTGAAGGAAGGCGAGCAGGTGGTGACCTCGGGCCAGGTCAAGCTGTATCCGGGGGCACAGGTGAAGATCGTCGCCGACCCGGCCCTGAGCAGTACCACGGCCACGGTGAGCGAATGATGTCCGGCGCTCCCCGTTCCCGCTGGACCGACCTGTTCGTCCGCCGCCCGGTGCTGGCGGTGGCCCTGTCCACCCTGATCGCGGTCCTGGGCATCTTCGGCCTGATGCAGCTCAAAGTCCGCGAGTACCCGAGCCTCACGACCACCCAGATCACCGTCTCCACCTCCTACCCGGGCGCCAGCCCGCAGACCGTGCAGAGCTACATCACCCAGCCGCTGAGCCGCGTGCTGGGCAGTGTTCCGGACCTGGACTACATGACCGCCAGCAGCTCCCAGGGCAGCTCCACCGTGACCCTGCAGATGCTCCTGAACACCGACCCGGACAGTGCCTTGACCAACGTGCTGACCAAGGTGAAGCAGGTGGAGGCCCTGCTGCCGCAGCACAGTTTCCCGCCGGTGGTGAGCTCCTCCGGCGGGGATTCCACCGCGCTGATGTACATCGCCTTCTACAGCCCGGGCGGCAAGATGCCGACGCCGAGAATCGTCGATTACGTGGTGCGCAAGATCCAGCCGCTACTGCAGACGGTGCCCGGGGTGTCCGAGGCCCAGATACTGCCCCCCGGCGCCTCCGGCGGTAACGGCAACAACCTGGCGTTGCGCGTCTGGCTCGATCCGGTGCGCATGGCCGCCTACGACATCACCCCGGCGGACATCGGGACCGCGCTGGCCGCGCAGAACGTGGTGGCGGCGACCGGGAGCACCCGGGGCGACCTGATCTCGGTCCTGCTGTCGAGCAACCTGGGCCTGACCGACGTCGACCAGTTCGCCGACCTGATCGTGGTCACACGCAAGGGCGTGCCGGTGCACCTGGAGGATGTCGCGCGCGTGGAGCTCGGCGCCCAGTCCTACACCTCCAGCTTCTATTTCGACGGCAAGCCCGGGGTGGCGATCGCGATCACCCTCACCCCCTCGGGCAACGCGCTGCAGGTGGCGCGGGGCGTCAGCAGCAAGCTCGACGGCCTGAAGGACCAGCTCCCGCCCGGCCTGGAGATGGGCCTGCCGTACAACGCCGCCACCTTCATCCACCAGTCGATCGCCGAGGTGGCGATGACCGTCGGCCTGACCCTGGCGATCGTGGTGCTGGTGATCTTCCTGTTCCTCGGCTCGCTGCGTGCCCTGTTGGTGCCGGCGATCGCCATCCCCTTGTCCCTGGCCGGCGCCGGCTTCCTGATGTATATGGCCGGCTATTCGTACAACCTGATCACATTGTTGGCGATCGTGCTGGCGATCGGTCTGGTCGTGGACGACGCCATCGTGATCGTGGAGAACGTGCACCGGCACGTCGAGCAAGGGCGCAGCGGCTTCCAGGCGGCGATCCTGTCGGCGCGCGAGCTGAGCCTGCCGGTGATCGTCATGTCCACCACCCTGGTGGCGGTGTTCCTGCCGGTGGTCTTCTCCGGCGGTCTCAGCGGGGTGCTGTTCAGCGAGTTCGCGTTCACCATCGTTTTTGCGGTGCTGGTATCCATGGTGGTGGCGCTGACCCTGTCCCCCATGATGAGCGGCAAGCTGCTGCGCAAGACGCCCGCTCACGGCCTGAATCACGCGCTGAACGCCGGCTTCGACGGGCTCAGCCGGATCTTCGACCGCTCGCTGCGCAGCTTCCTGGAGTACCCGCCGGCCGGCGGCCTGTTCGTGGTCGTCACCTTCTGCGTGCTCTACTTCCTCTATGCGGGAGTCCGTGAAGAGCTGTCACCGCCGCAGAACAGCGGGGTGCTCTTCTCCATCGGCAACGCCGCCTCGGATGCCTCACCCGGCTACCTGGACGCCGAAGGCCACCTGGTGCTGAAGCAGCTCGACAGCATCCCGGAGAAGGAGCATTCCTTCATGGTGACCGGGTTCAGCCCGACCGGTGGCGGTAACAACAGCCTGATCGCCGGCATCACCCTGAAGCCGTTCAGCGAGCGCACCCGCACCGCCACCGACATCAAGCCCGAGCTGCAGAAAAAGCTCGGCGCGATCCCTGGACTGAAGGCGGCGGCCTTCATCCCGCCGCCCCTGCCGGGCTCCAGCGGCCTGTTCCCGGTGGACGTGGAGATCACCGGCCCCACCGACTACGACAAGCTGGACGACATCGCCAAGCAGGTGCTTGCCAAGGCGCGCAAGAGCGGCAAGTTCTTATTTCTCCAGAAAACGCTGAAGATCGACCAGCCGCAGCAGGAGCTGGTGGTCGACCGCAAGCTGGCGGCAGAGCTGGGCATCAGCATGGAACAGATCGCTGCCGATCTGCAGCCGCTGCTGTCCGGTGGCTATGTGAATCGCTTCACCATGGACGGCTATGCCTACCAGGTGATCCCGGAAGCACCGATGGCGGCGCGCGCAACCACAGAGTCGTTGGCACGCATCCATATCAAGACCGGCAGCGGCAAGCTGGTTCCCCTGTCTGCGCTGGTGCACTTCGATACCCATGTGGTGCCGGAAAGCCTGCCGCAGTTCGACCGGCTGAACAGCGCAGGCATCCAGGGTGTGCCCTTCCCCGGCGTGTCGCAGGGTGAGGCACTCTCCTTCCTGGCGCAGACCCTGCATCAGGTCGCGCCGGGCGCGCACCCGCAATACGCCGGCGCCTCGCGCCAGTTCATGCAACAGGGCAGCGGCTTCGCCCTCTCGGTGGTGCTGGCACTGGCACTGATCTACCTGCTGTTATCGGCCCAGTTCAACAGCTTCCGCGACGCCCTGATCGTGATGTTCTCGGTGCCCATGTCGGCTGCCGGCTCGCTGATGTTCATGAGCCTGGGGCTGGCCAGCCTGAACATCTACACCCAGATCGCCCT
>CAYYHR010000154.1:0-8089 GCA_964471705.1 uncultured Chromatiaceae bacterium | reverse complement strand
CTCTCGTTCACGCGGGAGCCTGTCCTTGTGCCCGAGCCCGCCCAGGTGGACGCGTTTCTGCCTCCATTCGACACAGCGGGCATCGCGTTTCGCGCCAGCGTGCCCGAGAGCCAGGCGGTGGCCGTGCTGGGCGGCGGACCCTATTCCTATTTTCGATACGAGACCCACCTTGCGCTCATGGAGGGGCTTGCGGTCTACGAGGAAGTCGCCGCGGAGTTTGCCGACCGGCTCGGTCGTAGGCACCCGGCGGTCGATGCCTATCGCTGCGACGACGCCGAGATCCTTTTCGTCATGCTCGGCTCCTTCGCCACCAAGGCGCGCGCGGCCGTGGACCACCTGCGGGCGGCGGGCCGGCGCGCCGGTCTATTGCGCCCGCGATTGCTGCGCCCCTTCCCGGCGCAGGCCCTCGTCGAGCATTTGACAGGAAAGCGCGGTGTCGCCGTCATCGATCAGAACCTGTCCATAGGGAAGGGGGGCGTGCTGCACACCGAGCTGGCTTCGGCCTTGTATGGCCACGCGGATGCGCCGCTGCTGGTCAGCTTCGTCGGCGGACTCGGTGGGCGTGACATCTCGCCCCAGGAGCTCTTCGAGATGGTGCGCGTCGTGGAGGATGCGGTGCACAGAGGCGAGGCCCCACCGCCGCGACTCCTCTACACACAGGGCGAGCTGCGCGAGATGCGCAAGCTGCAGGCCGTGGCCCATGTCGAGCGCAACCGGTTGGGAGAAGGCGCATGAGCGAGACCGGCACCCGCTTCCGCAGCACCAAGGACCTGCCCTCGGCCCATCTGCTGGGCACCGGCACCCCCATGTGCGCCGGGTGCGGCGGGTTGCAGGCCTTGCACCAGATCTACGACGTCCTCGGCGAGAAGACGGTTTTCCTGAACGCCGCCGGCTGCATGACCCTGCTGTCCGTCTACCCCTTCACCCCCTTCCGCGGCTCCTGGCTCTATACGGCCATGGCCTCGGCCCCCGCAGGTGCCCAGGGCGTGCGCGATGCCCTCGACATCCTGCTCGAGCAGGGGCGCATCCCGTCCCGGGAGGACCTGCGCGTGGTCGTGCTCACCGGCGACGGGGCAGCCTATGGGATGGGCCTGTCCGCCACCTCCGGGGCGATCGAGCGCGGCCTGGATTTTCTCTACATCGTTTACGACAACGAGGGTTACGGCAACACCGGCCAGCAGTACTCGGGGGCAACACCCCACACCGCGCTCACCGCAACCAGCCGCTGGGGGGCGGGCTTCCGAGGCGATAAGAAGGACCTGTTCGACATCTGGGTCGCGCACCGGCCCGCCTATGCGGCCACCGTGATCGGGGCGGAGCCGTTGGACCTGGCGCGCAAGGTGGAGAAGGCCATGTCGATTCGAGGGCCGAAGCTGATCCTCGCACTCGCACCCTGTCCCACGGGCTGGGATTTCGATCCTGAACGGACTGTCGACATAGGTCGCCTGGCCGTACGCACCGGGGTTTGGCCGCTGAAGGAGCTCGTCGACGGAGAGGTGGTCCACACCAAGGATCCGCGCGAGCGCAAGCCGGTGGAGGATTATCTGCGTCTACAGGGCCGCTTCTCGCACCTGTTCGAGCCCGAGCGGAACCAGGCGGAGCTGGCATCGCTGCAGGCGAGGGTGGACGCCTATTGGGCGGGGGTGGTGAGGTAACCGGAAAGCCGTCGTCTCCACGAGCGGCTGACAAAAGAAGCCTGGATATTTCACAAATTCACCACAGAGGCACAGAGGGCACAGAAATTTCAGAGAGTTTTTCGTCTTCTGGAGGCTGGCATCTCGTACAGAAGATCACATGCTTCAATATCACAAAGACTCAATAATTCAAATGCATATCTCCTTCTCTGTGCCCTCTGTGTCTCTGTGGTGGAAAATGCGGGTTGGAGCTCGGGAGACTGAGCTCGGGCTCCGTGGAACCGAAAAGACTCACACACACCCGGCAGGAGGATGACATGAGTAACCGTCATCAGGAGTTGGCCGATCAAGTCGTGGCGGCCTTCCGCAAGCATTTCGACCCTGCTGAGCAGGAGCTCATCGGGGAGGTCCGATTTCGGGAGCTGCACCGAATGGTCTGCGAGGTCCTGTCGGCAGAGCTGGAAAGCACCACGGACCGGGTTCAGGGACTCCTTCAAGAGCTACGCAAAGAGGTCGAGAAGACCGAGCTGGAGCTCTAGCCCTGGCTGGAAGGTCTCAGGAATCTTGGTCTCCACGACTATTCGGGGTGCCGTGCACCCACCCTGAGTAAGGGTGGGATCCGCGCAGCCTGCGTTGACCCCGCGCTATCCCACAGTGTGCGAAGCTGATTACCTCTCCTCGGCCTGTTCCGAGAGGACGTAGGTCCCCGGGGCGGCGGCCAACGGGAAGAGTCCCCTCTTCCGGTTGCCCATGGGCGGTGGCGTAACCTCTTTCGTCGAGCGATCGCTCAGCCATTGCTCCCACGCAGGCCACCAGGAGCCCTCGTATTTGGGGGCAAACATGGTCCACATTTCCGGAGGAATGTACCGATCGCCGGCCTTGCTCGTTGCCATCCGATAGCCACGAGCTCGAGGCCCCGGAGGATTGACGATACCCACGTTGTGCCCGCCGGTGGTGAGCACGAAGGTGAGCTCATTGGCGTCGGTCTGCAGATGCAGCTTGTAGACCGATTGCCAGGGCGTCACGAAGTCGTCCAACGCCCCGACGGCAAAAATCGGAACGTGGATGTCCCCGATGGCGATAGGTCGCCCGCCCGGCGGCCTGAAATCGCCCGTCCCACAAGTCGTTATTGAGAAACAACTTGCGCAGCAATTGCGAGTGGATGAGATAGGGAATGCGCGTGCCGTCGACGTTCCACGCCGCGATGTCGAACATCGGCCTTCGCTGCCCGAGAAGATACTCGTGGACCATTTTGGACCAAATGAGGTCCCGCGAGCGTAGCACCAGAAAAGCCCCGGCAATCTCCTTGGGGTCGAGGTAGCCCCCTTCCCACATGAAATCTTCCAGGAACGACACCTCGCTCGGCTCGAGGAAGATGGCCATATCTCCCGCCTCGCTGAAATCGGTCAACGTGGTGAACAGGGTTACGCTCGCCAGCCGATCATCGTGGTCGCGCCCCATCGTGGCGGCCGCGATGGTCAAGAGGATGCCTCCCAGGCTGTAGCCGACGGCATGCACCTTGGCGTCCGGTGCGATGGTCCCCACCGCGTTGAGCGCATCCATGATGCCCATCCGGCGGTAGTCTCCGAAATCCAGGTCGCGGTCATCGGAGCTTGGATTCTTCCATGAGATCATGAACACGCTGTGGCCGCGATCGACGAGGTATTTCACCATGGAATTCTCTGGCGAGAGGTCCATGATGTAGCACTTCATTGTCCACGCCGGAACCATCAGCACAGGCTCGCTCCTTACCTTGTCAGTCGACGGCGAGTACTGGATCAGCTCGACGAGGCCGTTGCGGAACACCGCTTTTCCGGGGGTCACGGCGACGGTCTCCCCGACCTTGAACAATTCCGCGCCAATGGGCTTCTTGCCGCTGATGGTGCGCTCCTGATCCTCGAGGAAGTTAAGAAGCCCGTACGAGGTTCTTTCCCCCTTCCGTCATGGTCGTCTCCAACACCTCCGGATTCGTCCACAGGAAGTTCGAGGGGGCGAGGACATCAAGCAACTGACGCGCCATAAAGAACATCGCCTGCTCATGCCGGCGCGACACGCCCCGTATCCCCGTCGTGGCGTTGTACAGGAGTTGTTGGTACAGAAGAAATGACTGATAGATGAGATTGAAGGGAGGCTGCTGCCAGCGTTCGTCTCGGAAACGGCGATCCCGGGCCAAGGGCTCGATAATGGGCAGGGTCTCCTTGCCGAACAGTGCCTGAAGGGCATATACCCAAAATCTTCTCGTCTTCCGTTGCGCCTTCGTCAGATCTCCGCTTGTTTTCCGGGGGCGATGGCCAAGTGCAAGGCCCAGTCGAGATAGGTTAGCATCATGGCCGCGGGAGAGAGACCCATCGTCCTCTTCCCGACCCACGCGTGATACATTCGATCTTCAGGCGTGGTGCTCGCAACATCTGGCGTCTGTTTCATCGCCACCACCTCGCTAACGCTCAGATTAGGTAGCCTTTCCCTTTGCCGCCTCGTCCCGGACAGCAGCACCTCCTACTCATATGCCTACTTTAACTATAGGAAACTTAGCCACCTTCGTCGTTCGGCAGTTTGAGCCGCCAAGGCGCAGAGGGTGCCCAGAAAAAACACCAAGATAATCGTAGCGGGTCTCTCACCCGAGAGGTGATCGCTGCATTCGGGAATTTTCCTTGTAAAATTTGGCGATCTTGGCGCCTCACGGCTCTTTTTAGGTAAATGATCAATCCCGACTGCAGATTTCCGGCGTTTGGCCCAAAAAACTCAAACAGGAGACGTTATGTCGCAGAAGGTGGTTTACGATTTCGTCACCCTGTTCGTGATGCTCGATCCGGTCGGCATGCTCGCGGTCTTTCTTGCGGTGACCGTCGGCCTGGAGCCGGCGCAACGCCGCCAGGCGGCGTTACTCGGGGTCGCCTACTCGTTCGTGGTCCTGTTGTTCTTCATCGTCACCGGGGAGCTGCTCCTGATCGAGATGGGCATCCCGCTGCGGGCGTTTCAGATCGCAGGCGGGATCCTGGTGCTCCTTTATGGCATCGAAATGTGCCTTGGCTCGTCGCCACCGGGGGCAAGTGCCGACCGACCCATCGGGTCCAGTATCCACGCCTTGGCCGTCTATCCGCTAGCGGTCCCGGCCATCGCCGGCCCCGGCGCGATGTTGACCACTGTGCTGTTGACCGACAATCGGCTCTACGGGGTTTGGGAACAGGCCCTGACCACTGTGGTTCTTGCCGTGGTGCTGTCGATCTTTTTCGTGATCCTGTTATTTGCCAATCCGATCATGAAGCTCATAGGCATTGGCGGCGCCAACGTGTTGCGCCGGGTGATGGGCATACTGTTGAGCGCCATTGCGATCAAGATGGTGCTGACTGCCTTTCAGGCCTGGCTGGGTTTGCCGGAGCTGTGACCGGAAATCACCCTCTGTGCCGGCGCACCTGTGTCTACGCTGCCTGACCGACTCTCACCGATGTCCGCTGTCTCTTCTCCTCCCTTTCGCGCCCTGGACTCCAGAGATTTTCGCATCTATTTCAGCGGCCAGCTGATCTCCATGGCGGGTACCAGGATGCAGCAGGTGGCCATGGGCTGGCTGGCCTACGAGCTGTCCGGCTCCGCCCTGGTCTTGGGCCTGCTGGGGTTCGCCAGCCAAGCGCCGATACTCCTGTTCAGCCTGATGGGCGGCGTCTGGTCGGACCGAACGGATCGTCGGTTGTTGTTGCTCTGGACCCAGTCCCTGTCTCTCATCCAGGCCATGGTGTTGGCCGTGCTCACCTGGCAGGGATGGATAACGCCCCCGATGCTGCTGTTCCTGGCCTTCCTTCTGGGCTGCATCAATGCCCTGGACCTACCCACGCGCCAGTCTCTGCTGGTACATCTGGTGGACGACCGCTCCCAACTCCCCAATGCGATCGCTCTCAACTCCATGCTGGTGAACCTCTCCCGCTTCGTGGGACCGGCCCTGGCAGGATTCATCATCGGCTGGGCGGGGGAGGCGACGTGCTTTTTGCTGAATGCTTTTTCCTACCTGGCCGTCCTGTTGGCCTTGCTGGCCCTGGAGGCGCGAACCGGCGGCGACGCATCCCTGCGCACTCTGCATTCTTTAAAGGAGGGGTTGAAGTACACCATCGGCCATGCGGATATCCGCCTGTTCCTCATGCTGGTGGCCGCGGTGAGCTTTCTCCTGACGCCCTACGTGGTGATGATGCCCCTCTTTGCCAAAACGGAGTACGGTGGCGACGCCGATACCCTGGGCCTGTTGGTGAGCAGTGCCGGGGCAGGCTCTCTGTTGGCGGCGTTTATGCTCGGCACCCGGCCTTCCATTGACGGCCTCGCCCGGCGGGTGTCATTGATGGCACCCATCGGCGGGGCCGTCCTGGTCCTGTTCGGCCTCAACGAGGTGCTGATGCTTGCCTATCCCCTCCTCATGGTGCTCGGTTTTGCCGTAGTGCACACCGCCGCCGGTACCAATACCCTGCTACAGTACTGGGCCCGGGACGATGTCCGTGGCCGGGTCATGTCCGCCTTCACCTTCTCCTTTCTGGGCATCGCTCCCCTTGGCAGCCTGGCGGCGGGAAGTCTGGCACAGGAGATCGGCATCCGCCCCACATTCGTGCTCTTCGGCTCGGCCCTGTTGGTGGCCGGCATTGCCCACAGCCGCAGGCTGAAGAAGCGGCACACGGTAACCCCTCCGCTTACGGGTGAGTGACCGGATTCGGATGCCCTGAGAGCTTGTGAAAAAAAGCTGTGTGGATCGGCCGGACGCGGCGTTCAACCTCGGGGTGCAGAGGGTACAATTAGATGTCCCTATTGCGATACTCATGAAGAGGAAACAGACGATGATGTATGCGTTCAGTGTCGAGCTCCAACTGCCTGTCGAAAAAGCCTTGGAGCAGTTGAATCAGGCCCTCAAGGAAGAAAAGCTCGGGATCGTGAGCGACGTGGACGTCCAGGCCATCATGCACGCCAAGCTGCAGGAGGAGATCCCGCCCTACCGCATCCTGGGCGCCTGCGCACCGGGCTTGGCCAAACGCGTGATCGAGGCGGAGCCGGAAGCCGGTGCACTCCTTCCCTGTAGCATCATCGTGCGGCAGATCAAACCCGATCTGACGGGCATGACCTTCATGGACCCAGAGGCCATCTTCGGCCTGGCGGAGAACGGGGCTGTGGCGGATGTCGGTCGGGAAGCCCGGGCGATCATCGAGGCGGTGCGCGACCGCCTCACCGGACAGCACTCCGTCAACCTGACGGCCTAGTACCGGCGCACCGAAGCCATAGAGACATCGGTTTGGTGGGCTACGAAGATCGCGCGCGACTCCTTCTCGGGATTGAGCCGCGCGCTTGCCCCCAGCGACTCGCTTTGTGTCCGCGCGTCGCTCCAGCAGGATGGGGGGATCGTCTCGCCGGCGGCGCCCGGCGCCGGTCACCCGGCACCCAGGTAATCCGAAATCTCCCGGTCACTCAGGTGATGCAGCCCCCCACGAGGCAGACCCCGCGGGGCTTGCCAGCCGGCTTCCATGCTCTCGACGAGACTGCTCTGCTCGGCATGGCTCACGACCTCGCGCTCGAAAAGAGTACAGAAGGCCGGGAACCGGCGGTCCATCTCTTCTGGTCTCCTCCTCTGTCGAACGTGCAGTACGGCAGCGGTGAAGTCCTTCGAGACCGGGAATGCGCGGAGACCGACGAGACAATCCGCATCGATCGTAGGCACAGCAACCAACGCCTTGGGGAAGGGAAAGCGCTGGACCGACTCAACCGCCAGGTGGGGCGGTGGTGCCGAAGGCATCCGACCCAGGACGGTCAGCCGGCCGCGCTGATCGTGCCCCTCCACCGGCGCCGAAGGCTGAACGACACAGCCTGGTCCAATTTCGCTGGGCTCTCGCCTCGACCAGAGCTTGCTGGAACGCCGTGGCGTCCACCACGAGGCCGATGAGATGGCACGTCGCCTGGTATAGCAGCGCCGGACACCCCTACACCGGGTGCGGGCGTTCACTGCCTTCCTAATTCTACTTTGTCACATTCCCAACCTGTTGAGAATTTCACTCGAGCTGCTGTTATACATAGGCGGAATTGATCGACGCTCAGCATCATCCTCCAAGGCGCGCAACAACGCCGGATCCTTGCCGTACAGCCCATCCATTCCAACCCGGCTGAAACGCAACCCAAACGCGCGGTTATTGGCGCACGATCTCCAAGGTCAGCTCCGGCTTGCTCTTGAAACATTGCGCCTTGCCCGGTATCCTCGCCTCTTGTCCTCCACCCAGGAGGTGTGCAGGTACAGGCGGGTGTCGATCAGTGTCGACACACTCCCTCGACTCAGCGCCGCATAGACGCCCACCTGACAGTTTTCGACATTCCCCAAACGACCATTCCATTGCCGTGCCATACCAACGGATTTGTCGCCCTTCTTGGTGATCCCGTTCTCATCGATGAGCAGTGCACTGTCTTCTCTTCCGCCCAGCAAGGCGTCCACTTCCAACGCC
>CAYYHR010000153.1:6819-8112 GCA_964471705.1 uncultured Chromatiaceae bacterium | reverse complement strand
CGACATACCGGGCTGATGCTTGGGTGGCGTTCTCGAAGGTGCCGACGAATCCTCGGCATCCTTGCATACCGAAGACTCCTCCCGGAAAGGCGGTGCCTCGCGCCGGCCCACCGAGGTGTGACACTGATCGCTTGTTGTTCTGGAGACGAGAAACTAGCAATTCAGGTCTTGGAGAGCAACCAAAAAATTCGGGCTCCCTATACAGATTACCCGCAATTTACGCAGTTTACACAGGGGATTTCGCTTGCTCGGGTACATCGCTTTCGGAAGCTGGTTGTTGATCACCCTAACGGTTGGCTCGCCCGTGCTCGTGCAGGTGTCCTGTCACGGGTTGCAGTGCTCAGCTGCACCGACAACTCATGCCGATGGTCTCGTGACCCTTGTGAAATGCCGACACCAGCTCCCGGGACGCCGACGGACCCGGATATCCCTACTCCGCCGGCTGCGCGGACAACTCTTCGGGCAAGCAGCCGGTGGGCGGCCCCAGGTTGAGGTCCGCGTCCTCGAAGCGGACCAGGAACAGCCCCTGGTCGGGATCCTCCTCCAAGTGGCCGATCTTGACCACGACACCGCAGGTGCCCACGGTCGCAATCAACGCGTCTTTCGGTAGCTCGGGAATTCCTCCATCGTTTCGGATCTCGGTTGCGGCGTAGACGATGTCGCCTGGGTTGAGCTGTTCTAGGGTCATAGCTGCTGCTGTTCAGAGTATGTGAAAAAATCGGGTGCGGTCGCTGTGCCGCGGCTTTGTCGGATTCGCAACCATCGCCTTTCTACGTCCTTGTTCGTCATCTGACACGAAGCTGGTATCGTATCTTTTGGAATTACAAGTTAATACAGATAGATATGAAGCTTCCAGTTGTCTGGCGCATGGTTTGCTTTGACCTGGATGAGTCACAGCAAGAGCCGAGCCAGGCCCCTTGCAGAGGAGAGAGGCTCACCGCGACCGGCAGTCGCGGGTGCGGCAAGTCTTTGTACTGCCTAATACGTTGCGAGGCCAACCATGTGGGATTACTCCGAAAAGGTCAAAGATCACTTCTTCGCGCCGCGTAATGCCGGTGCTGTCGAGGGCGCGAACGGCATCGGTGACGTGGGCTCTCTGTCCTGCGGCGACGCCCTGCGCTTGAGCCTGAAGGTGGACCCGGAGACGGAGACCATCCTCGAGGCCGGTTTCCAGACCTTCGGTTGCGGCTCGGCGATCGCGTCGAGCTCGGCGCTGACCGAGATCATCAAGGGGATGACCCTGGATCAGGCACTCGAGGTCAGCAACCAGGATATCGCCGACTATCTCGACGG
>CAYYHR010000153.1:2719-6719 GCA_964471705.1 uncultured Chromatiaceae bacterium | reverse complement strand
CGTGCCACGAGGGCATCGAGGAGATCCTCACCCGGGTCCTGGCGGAGAAGGGCGAGGTGTTCGACCCCACGGGTCCGGCTGCGCCGGTTCCCCAGCCCTCAGGTGGAAAGCTCTCCAACCTGCAGCGCATCCGCCGTATCGAGGCGGCCATAGAGGCCATCCGTCCGAATCTCCAACGCGACCATGGCGACGTGGAGCTGATCGACGTGGAAGGTAAGAACGTATACGTGAAGATGACCGGGGCATGCGCCGGCTGCCAGGCGGCGTCGGTTACGCTCGACGGCATCCAGCAGCGCATCGTCGAGGATCTCGGGGAATTCGTGCGCGTTATGCCCGCGGAGCTTCAGCGGCTGTCGGCCTGATCCCCGCTAGCGTGGGCGAGAGTGGGACCGCCGGCATCCTGCCGGCAAGACGAAAAACCCCGAGGCCGGGTCACGGCGCTTCGCGCCGGGGCCGGCCAGACGCCGGCACTCCAACAAGAGGCCCTATTCGATGAGCGAAGGCATCTATCTGGACAATAACGCCACCACTATGGTCTCACCGGAGGTCGTGGAGGCCATGCTGCCCTTTTTCACCGAGCAGTTCGGCAATCCCTCGTCGCTGCACAAATTCGGCGACCAGGTTGGTCGGGCCATCAAGCAGGCGCGCAAGCAGGTACAGACCCTGCTGGGCGCGGAGCACGATTCCGAGGTCATCTTCACCTCTTGCGGGACCGAGTCCGACTCCACGGCGATCCTGTCCGCATTAAAGGCCCAGCCCGACCGCAAGGAGATCATCACCACCCTAGTCGAGCACCCGGCCGTCTTGAGCCTGTGCGAGTACCTGGAGAAGGACGGGTACAAGGTTCACTACCTGGAGGTGGACGGCAAGGGCCGTCTCGACATGCAGCAGTACATGGACCTGCTCTCGGAGCAGATCGCCATCGTCTCGGTCATGTGGGCCAACAACGAGACGGGCAGCTTGTTCCCGGTTCAGGACATGGCCATGCTCGCCAAGTCCGCCGGCGTCATGTTCCACACGGATGCTGTCCAGGCGGTGGGCAAGCTGCCCATCAACCTCGCGGACAGCGCCATCGACATGTTGTCTCTGTCAGGCCACAAGCTTCACGCACCCAAGGGTATCGGCGTGCTCTATCTGCGCCGCAACACCCGATACCGTCCGTTGCTGCGGGGAGGACACCAGGAGCGCGGGCGTCGGGCGGGCACCGAAAATACTGCTTCCATCGTCGGCCTCGGCAGGGCCTGCGAGCTTGCCCTGGAGCACATGGAGTACGAGAAGACCTTCGTGCGGGCCATGCGCGACCGGCTGGAGAAGGGCATTCTGGAGGCCGTGCCGAATTGTTTCGTCACTGGCGACCCGGGCAATCGCCTGCCCAACACCTGCAACATCGCCTTCGAGTACATAGAGGGGGAGGCCATCCTGCTGATGCTCAACAATCTCGGGATCGCCGCCTCCTCGGGCTCTGCCTGCACCTCCGGCTCCCTGGAGCCGTCCCATGTCATGCGTGCCATGGGCATCCCGTTCACCGCAGCTCATGGAACGGTGCGTTTCTCCCTGTCGCGTTACAACCGGATGGAGGAGATCGATCGGGTCATCGAGGCGATCCCCCCCATCGTGGCCGGGCTGCGCAAGCTTTCCCCCTACTGGGGAGAGAGCGGGCCTGTGGAAGAGCCCGACAAGGCCTTCGCTCCCGCCTACGCCTGAAAGCGCTTGGGAGATCGCACATCCCGGGACGGTCCACGTGCATTGAGGGCGGAAGAATGACGGAAGCAGTGCTCACGGCCAATCCCAAGCCGGGCGTCTGGACCCTGATCGGGGAGGACGTTGCCAGTGTCTTCGATCGGGACCCCGCGGCCCGCAACCGCTTCGAGGTTTACATGACCTATCCCGGTGTTCATGCCATCATCCTGTTCCGACTGGCACATCAGTTGTGGCAGCGAGGGTTACGCTTTCTGCCCCGCTTTATTTCCTACATCGCACGCATCTGGACGAGCATCGACATCCATCCGGCCGCCACCGTCGGGCGGCGGTTCTTCATCGATCATGGGGCTGGTGTTGTCATCGGCGAGACCGCGGAGATCGGCGACGACGTGACCCTGTACCATGGGGTCACACTCGGGGGGACTTCGTGGCGAAAGGGTAAGCGCCATCCGACCCTGGGTGACGGGTGCGTGGTCGGGGCGGGTGCCAAGATCCTGGGGCCCGTCCACCTCGGGCGCAAGGTCAAGGTCGGTGCTAACTCGGTGGTCATCGGCAATGTGCCGGACGAGCGCACTGTGGTCGGCAACCCGGCCAAGGTGGTTCGAACGAAACGCTCCGACAATCCCAACCCGCACGGGGTGGATCTCGATCATCATTTGATTCCCGATCCGGTTGCCGGCGCCATCACCTGCCTCCTGGACCGCATCCGGCTGCTGGAGCAGGAGGTCGGGATTCACGGTTGCCTACCCGGCGGCACCGAGCCGCAGGGCGAGTGCGGCAGCTGCGGCGCACAACGAGTCTGCGAGCCGCCTGATCAGAACGGGTTGGGGGTTGCAGGCCAACCCCGGGGTGCGGCGGTGTGACGGCCATGGATCGTTCGCCGGTCTATCGCTACCACCTGCTGCGCGCCGCACTGGGTGCCGGCGAGCCTGGGCTTGCCGGGCTGGACGTCCGGAACCTGGCGGATACCCGCAGGCAGGCCGACAAGAGCTTCGACCTGGAATCCCTGGTCTTAAGCTCTCCCGAGGCTGCCAGGGTCGCGATTCCGCCCCGGCGCATTGCGGACGCTTTATCGGAGCTGCGCAGCCGCTACCCGAGCCGGGACGCCTTTATCGCGGACCTCGAGGGAAACGGCCTGGATGAAGAAATCCTGGGGCAGGCTCTGGAGCGGGAGTTGATCTTCGACGCCGTGATGCAGACGGTGTCAGCGAAGCGCCCGACCGTGACCGAGATCGACGAGCGTCTGTTCTTCGAGCTTCACAAGAAGCGGCTCGCCCGGCCCGAGCGCAGGACGGCTCGTCACCTTCTCATAACCGTTAACGAGCAATTCGAGGAAAATCGCCGTGACGCCGCGTACAGCCGTATCGAGCGGCTACGCGACAAGCTCGGCGGACGTCCCAGCCGTTTCCCGAGTCTTGCTCGAAAACATTCGGAATGCCCGACCGCCATGAAGGGAGGGCTCCTGGGAACGCTTCCGCGCGGGCGGCTCTATCCCGAGCTGGACGCGGTGCTTTTCTCGCTCCCCGAAGGGGCGATCGGCGGGCCTGTGGAGTCGGACATGGGCTTCCACCTGCTCTGGTGCGAGAAGATATACCCCAGTGTGGCAGCGCCGTTCTCGAAGGTGCGTGCGCAGATCAGGCAGCTGCTCGAAGACCGTGCCGGACGCAACTGCCAAAAGGTGTGGATAGCTGCACTGCAACGCTCCGCGTCATCCGGATCGAGCGTTACCGAGCGATGAGCCATTATCAGAAGGACTGGGGCGACCGGGAGCGCCAAGCAACTGCGTATATGGTGCGAAAACGATGAAGGCCAAAGCGCGAATATGGGTGTGCCGCGCAGAACAGCTCGAAGAGGGTGAATATAAGCGCGTAGAGGTTTTCTATGCCGATGACCCATCATCCGTGATTGTTTTTCGTTCTCGAGGCAATTGCTTGGCTTATCGGAATCGATGCGTGCACATGGGGCGCGATCTCGATTGCCAAGAGGACACGATTTTCGATGATGACGGCGAATATCTACGTTGCTCGATGCACGGAGTCACATACGACCCGATGACGGGAGAATCGCTGACTGCAATGTGCAGAGGTGAGAAGCTGACAGCCCTCAAGGTCGAGGAAGACGAGGAAGGAGTCTGGCTTTGTGACAAACGCGTCAAGCGGTTGGAGCAATAGCTGGAGGGCGGAAAGGGGCATGGGCAAAGAAAAACAAAGAGGCTACGCTCGATTCCGTCAGCTCATGGAATCAATGGACCTCTCGAAACCTCCGATGATCTCGAGCAACCACGGCGCCCAAGTGGCGA
>CAYYHR010000153.1:0-2619 GCA_964471705.1 uncultured Chromatiaceae bacterium | reverse complement strand
AGTAGTGTCGGAAAAGTCCTTCAAAACATCATGGTCGTAAATTTGGGACTGCTGCGCATGCACTGATGGGCTTTGCGAATTGCAATGGTTTGGATCGCTGCGGTTCCTGCCAGTTACCACACTCCGCCATCAAGGCTCAATCGGCGGCGGCGATTCGCTCTCCCCATTCCCGTGCTGCGTCCAGGATGGCCTTCGGGTCCAGGGTCGTGGGCTCGCGGTCGCGGATCAGCTGGTGTCCGGCTACCCAGACGTGCCTCACCTGGTCCCTTCCGGCCGCATAGACCAGTTGGGAGACCGGGTTGTAGACCGGCTGGGTCTCGGGGCGCCCGAAGTCCAGGGCGACCATGTCGGCGGACTTGCCCGGTTCCAGCGATCCGGTCTCTTCCTCCAATCCCAGGGCGCGGGCTCCGTTGATGGTGGCCATGCGTAACGCGGCATAGGCTGGCAAGGCGGAGGCCCTGCAGGTCTCGCCCTTGGCCAGCAGGGCAGCACTGCGCATCTCGCCGATCATGTCGAGGTCGTTGTTGCTGGCGGCGCTGTCCGTCCCCAAGGCACAGTTGATACCGGCGGGGATCAGCTTCTCCTCCACGGGGCTCGCCCCGCTTGCCAGCTTGAGATTCGATTCCGGGCAATGCACAACATGGGCGCCGCAGGTGGCCAGGGTCTCTACCTCGTCCGCCTGGAGCTGAGTCATGTGAATGGCGATGAGCCGCGGTGAGACGAGACCGAGGGCGGCGAGCCGCTCTAAGGGGCGGCAGCCGTAGTCACTGAGGCTGCGGGTGATTTCGTCCCGTGTCTCATGCACGTGGATGTGCACGGAGAGGTCCAGCTCCTCGGCAAGGGTCGCCACGCGCCGCAAGGGGGCGTCCGCCACCGAATAGGGCGCGTGGGGTGCGAAGGCGGTGCGGATCAGCGGATGGTCGCGAAACTGGTCGTGGATCTCGATTCCCTTGTGGAGGTAGTCGTCGCTGTCCCGCGCCCAGGAGCTGGGGAAATCCAGCACGATGAGCCCGACCACGGCCCGCATTCCGGCATCCGCGGCGGCCTTTGCCGTGATCTCGGGGAAGAAGTACATGTCGTTGAAACAGGTCGTACCGCCGCGCAACATTTCCAGCAGTGCAAGCCGTGTCCCGTCTCGCACGAATTCCTCCCGCACCCAGCGCGACTCCGCCGGCCAGATGTGCTCGTGCAGCCAGACGGCTAGTGGGAGATCGTCGGCGAGCCCCCGCAGGAGCGTCATAGGGGTATGGGTGTGGGCGTTGATGAGGCCCGGAATGAGCACATGGTCGGGAAGCTCCAGCTCCTGTGCGGCCTGGATGTCGGCGCGCGCTTTGTCCGTCGGGAGGAGGGCGAGGATACGTCCGCCCGCGACCGCCAGGCTGTGATAGCAAAGAACGCTCTCAGCAGGGTCGACGGGGATGATCCATCGGGGATGGAGAAGGATGTCCGCTTGCATGGGTGAAGATTTCCCGCGAGTGGTCGGCTGATTCGGTCACAATAGACGCGAATTTGCCACAAGGTCACCTTCATGGAAACCGCAAGCCCCCTCGTCGTCGGCCCGGACAATGCGGTCGTCTGGCATGATTCGCAGCTGTACCTACTCGATCAGCGCCTTCTCCCTGAGCGCGGGGAGTTTCTTTGCCTGGACAATGCGTCAGCTGCGGCACGCGCCATCGCGGACATGATCGTGCGCGGCGCGCCGGCCATCGGCGTCACTGCGGCGTACGCCGTGGTGCTGGCGGCAAGGGATGCCTACGCGCGCAGCGGTGCCGGCTGGCGCGCGTCGATCGAGACGGACCTGGCCCTGCTGGCCGCATCCCGTCCGACGGCGGTGAATCTCTCGTGGGCGATCGAGCGCATGAAGCGGGCGATGGATGGCCTGGACGGCGGGGACCCGGCTCCGACCCTGCTGGAAGAGGCCCTGGCCATCCACGCCGAGGACCGGGCGGCCAATCGAACCATGGGCGAGCTGGGCGCGGCACTGATCCAGGGTCTGACGGACGTCATCACACACTGCAATGCCGGAGCCCTGGCCACCGGCGGCTACGGCACCGCCCTGGGCGTGATCCGCAGCGCCTTTGCCGCTGGGCGCATCGGCCGTGTCTATGCGGACGAGACCCGTCCCTGGATGCAGGGCTCACGCCTGACCGCCTGGGAGCTGGCGCAGTCGGGCATTCCGGTAACGGTGCAGACCGACGGTGCCGCCGCCGGCCTGATGGCCGCGGGCGGGATCGGCTGGGTCATCGTCGGCTCGGACCGAATTGCGGCCAACGGGGACGTGGCCAACAAGATCGGGACCTATGCCCTGGCGGTGCTGGCACGGTTCCACGGTGTCCGCTTCATGGTCGCCGCACCCGTTTCCACGATCGACATGCGGGTAACGAGCGGTGCTGAGATCCCCATCGAGGAGCGTGATCCCGACGAGGTCCTCGCCTGCGGCGGCCGGCGCCTCGGACCCGAGGGCGTGGCCGCGCGAAACCCCGTCTTCGACGTTACCCCGGCGTCCCTGGTGGACGTGATCGTCACCGAGCGGGGCCTGGTCGAGAATCCGACGGCGGAGAAGATTCTGGCCTTGATGGGCTAGGGGAGGGATTCCTGCGCGGGCGTTCCGAGGCTCGA
>CAYYHR010000152.1:4997-8116 GCA_964471705.1 uncultured Chromatiaceae bacterium | reverse complement strand
TCGGCGTCCGGGTTGGCCGAACGGCGCCGGATGGGCTTGCCGCGGCGGAACGAGGCCGGCTCTTCCGGTGGTGCCGGCTCGAAACCCTCGAGCTCCTCCCAAATCGGTTGTTTGTCCCATGGAACGGGCACCGGACTGAAGAACGCCCGCTCGAGCATCAGGATCTGGTCCCTGAGAGGCGGCGGGCAGCGCTGGGCGAGTCGGGCCAGGTTGCTCGGCGTCTCCTCCGGAAGTGCCAGCCCGGCCCAGCCGAGGAGGGCCTCTCGGGCGGCACCCGCATCCCCTGCCTGATATGCAGCTCGCACCATCTTCACCGCGCGCTCGATGGGGTCCGTCTCCTGGGTTTTCGGGGGTGGCGGCGGTGCAGCGACCGGCAAGCGTCGGGTCTGCACCGGACGGTTCCTGTCTCGCCACCAAGCGGCCATGGTGGCGATCCAGGCCAGGGCCAGGAGCGCTGCGATCCAGATCCCGGCACTGGTCAGGGGCGAGACCAAGCCGTGCTCGGTTCCCCCGGGGGTAGCGGGGGCCTCGGTTGGTGCCTCTGCCGGGGTAGATGGTGCCGGCGACTGGGCCGACCGGCTCGGGACCGAGACCTCGGGCAAGGGTTGTCGGGAATCACCTGTGGGCGCGGCGGCGACCAGGAGATCCCGTTCCGGCAGCGTGGCGGTCGCCCAGCGGCCGTTTGTCGTGTCCCACCAGCGCAGGCTCAGGGACGGCAGCTTGTAGTCGCCCGGGTCCCGCGCGGTCACTACCAGAGTTTCCCGGCGGTTGCCGATCACACCCTCGGGACGGCGCTCGTCCCACAGTCTGGGTGCCTGGCGCTGCATGCTGAGCTGATAGGGTGCCTGCAGCTGCAGCTCCGGCAGATTCCGGGACAAGACCCCCTCGGCGCGCAGATGGATTTGCCGCTCGATCCTCTGGCCCGGATAGGCGTGGTAGGCCGCGGGCCCCGTTTCGGTCAGGGTCAGACTCCGTGCGGGCAGCCAGGTGCTCGCGTCCGCGCCATCCGGTATGGGCTCGAGGTCGGCAATCAGGGTCCGTGAGAGTGCGCGCACCTGCTGCCGCCCGGGTGCTGCATAGCTCGGTCCCCCGCCCGTGCCCTTGCCGCTCGGTGCCCAGCCCTCGAACTCCAGTGGGTCGATCTCCAGCTGCCCTGGACGACGCGGGAAGATAGCGTATCGCCGCTCGTACACGTCGTAGCTTCGACCGTCGCGCTCGGCCTGGTAACGGTCCTCGCCCAGCGGGAGGACATCCGCGTCGGGGACACGAGGGGCCAGCAGCCGCGCGCCGCGAACGGCACCGTCCGTGTAGACCTTTGCGGTCAGGACCAGCTGCTGTCCGACATGGCCCTCGTCGGGCTCCAGCTCGGCTTCGAGGAGGGCGGTCGGGCCGGGTGCGGATGCTTCCGTCCCCGGTGTAGGCCGAAAGGTCAGTTCCGGCTCGGTCTCCGTGCTCTCGGACAGGGCCGGCGTAACGGAGAGCTGCAGCGCTCGGGTCGTCTTGTCACCGACCTCGATCGGGGGAATCTCAAGCTCTCCCGCGTGTCGCGGGCGCAACTGGAGGATAAGGGAGTGACGCTCGCTCCGCTGGCCGTTGATCACGGAGATGCTGTCGCTCGAGCGGCGGTCGATGATCTCGAAATCGGGCGCCAGCCCCGCCAGATCGGGACGCGCATCCGACTGGTCATCGGATTGGAGCGTCAGCTGCACCGTCTCGCCCAGGGAAACGGCGGATTTGTCCAGACTCGCTGTGACATCAGCCGAGCTCGTCGACGGCAACAGCAGGAGCAGCAGACAGGCGAGGAGGAGCTCGTGAGACGGTAGACATCGATGTCTTGGACCGACGAGCACAGGAGGGTAGGGGCACTTCATGAATTGGGACTTTACTCGGCGAGACCCAGGGGAGATCCATGGTAGGCTTCGCGGTCAAGGACAACAAGAAGTCGGTGGCCCCCCATTTTTTCCTCATCGCGATTTCCCGCTGTGCCCGTAGCCATCAAGCGACGCGAGGAGCCTCCGGGGTCGGACCGGACGTCCGCTGACCTGCACCCCTTGCTGAGCCGTCTCTACCGGGCGCGCGGTGTCTTTTCCGAAAGCGGCTGCTCCCTGTCGCTGAGCGCGCTGCATCCCTACCAGTCCCTGACGGATATCGAGCTCGCGTCCGAGCTGCTCGCAAGTTGTATCCGCGCGGGGGGGTCGATCCTGGTGATCGGCGACTACGACGCGGACGGGGCCACGGGCAGTGCGCTGGCGGTGCGCGGCCTACGTGCAATGGGTGCCTCCAGGGTCTCCTATCTGGTCCCGAGCCGATTCGCCTTCGGCTATGGGCTGAGCTCGGGTCTGGTGGAGGCGGCGGCTCCACTCGGGGCCGATCTGATCCTCACGGTGGACAACGGCACCTCCAGCCTGGCCGGCGTGCGCCGGGCCAACGAGCTGGGGATTCCGGTCATCGTCACCGACCATCACCTCGCCGGGGCCGAGCTGCCGCCCGCGGCAGCGATCGTCAACCCCAATCGACCGGGAGACGAGTTTCCCAGCAAGTCCATCGCCGGCGTCGGCGTCGTCTTCTATCTGCTCGCCGCCCTGCGGGCCCGCTTGCGGGAGAGCGGTTGGCTCGGCTCCAAGCGTCCGGCGCCCAATCTGGCTGATTTCCTGGATCTGGTCGCCCTGGGCACGGTGGCGGATGTGGTGACCCTGGACCAAAACAACCGGATCCTGGTGGAGCAGGGACTGCGGCGTATCCGGGCGGGTCGCGGCAGTCCCGGGATCAAGGCCCTATTGATCGCTGCCGGCTGTGATCCGGGACGGGCCACGTCCCGGGATCTGGCCTTCGCCGCCGGACCGCGGCTCAACGCGGCCGGGCGTCTCACAGAGATGTCCCTGGGTGTCGAGTGCCTGCTCGCGGACGATCCGGACGCGGCCATGTCCATGGCCCGCGAGCTGGATGCCCTCAATCGGCGCCGGCGTAAGATCGAGGGTGAGATGAAGGAACAGGCCGAGTCCGCACTCGATGATCTCGTCCTGGAGTCTCAGGTGCTTCCACCTGCCCTGTGCCTGTTCGAGGAGGGCTGGCACCAGGGTGTGATCGGTATCCTGGCTGCGCGGGTTCGGGAGCGCTGC
>CAYYHR010000152.1:0-4897 GCA_964471705.1 uncultured Chromatiaceae bacterium | reverse complement strand
GCAGCGCAGTATGAATAGCTCGAACGACTCCAGGAGCTCCAAAGAGCCTCCGGAAGGCAAGTCGGACTCCGAAACCATCGATCAAAAGGAATCGCAGCCCCACGATCGTCGCGAGATCGGGGGTCCTCCGGGACTTGAGCCCACCCGCTACGGGGACTGGGAGAAGGGGGGACGCTGTATCGATTTCTGATCTGGTTTTCCGCGGCATTTCTGCCGATTCCCATTCAGATTCTTCAAGAAGACTGACAAGAGGTAAGGCGTATGGGTACCACCGACCGACCGCTCTCTCCCCACCTGCAGATCTACAAACCACAGCTTACTGCGGTCCTCTCGATTCTCCACCGAGCGACCGGCGTGTTTCTGGCGATCGGAACACTTCTATTAGTCTACTGGCTCACGGCCCTGGCTCAGGGGCCCGCAAGCTATGAGCTGGCACGGGACTTTTTCGGCTCGACGATCGGGAGCCTGATCCTGCTTCCCTGGATCTTTGCACTCTTCTATCACCTGTGTAACGGCATCCGTCACCTGTTCTGGGACATGGGGGTCGGCTTCGAGATCAAGACAGTCTATGCATCGGGAATTCTGGTCGTCCTGACCGCGATCCTCTTGACACTGATCGCCTATGGCATGGCTTTTATGATGCAGGGAGGTATGGCATGAGCATGCGCACTCCATTGGCACGGGTTCGCGGTAACGGCTCTGCGAAGTCTGGCGCCCATCATTGGTGGGGGCAGCGGCTATCCGCGATCGCCCTGGTACCACTCCTTCTCTGGTTCATGGCTTCCCTGACCACCGCTACCACGATGGAATATGCGACGGCCGTTGAATGGATGAGCTGTCCCTGGAACAGCACCCTCCTGATACTGATGATCGGGGCTATGTTCTACCACGCGCAGTTGGGGCTGCAGGTCGTATTCGAGGATTATATCTCCTCTCATTGGCTGCAGGTCACGAGCATCATTCTGGTCAGGTTCCTCGCGTTCCTACTGACTGTGGTCTCGATTATCGCTGTTCTGAGTATCGCCTTGGGGGTCGAGGGATAATGAGCGAAGGTTACAAAATCGTTGATCACGCCTATGACGTGGTCGTAGTGGGTGCCGGTGGCGCCGGGTTGCGAGCGACATTCGGCGCCGCCGCCAAGGGTTTTTCAACCGCATGTATCACCAAGGTCTTTCCCACCCGCAGCCATACGGTAGCGGCTCAGGGCGGTATGAGCGCTGCGCTGGGCAACATGGGGGAGGACAATTGGCGCTGGCATATGTACGACACGGTCAAGGGCTCCGATTGGCTCGGTGACCAGGACGCCATCGAGTACATGTGCCGGGCGGCCATCCCGGCCGTCATCGAGCTGGAGCACTATGGCGTGCCCTTCTCGCGCACCGACGAGGGCAAGATCTACCAGCGCCCCTTCGGCGGCATGACCACCAACTACGGCCAGGGCACCGCCCATCGCACATGCGCGGCGGCTGACCGCACCGGGCATGCCATCCTGCACACCCTCTACCAGCAAAGCCTCCAATTCAAGGCCGAATACTTCATCGAGTATTTCGCCCTGGATCTCATCATGGACGACGAGGGGGTATGCCGCGGCGTGATGGCCTGGAACCTGGACGACGGGAGCGTCCATCGCTTTCGTGCCCACCAGGTGATCCTGGCCACGGGCGGATACGGACGGGCCTACTTCTCGGCCACCTCGGCGCACACCTGCACCGGTGATGGAAACGGCATGGTCCTGCGGGCAGGTCTGCCGGTCCAGGATCACGAGTTCGTGCAGTTCCACCCGACGGGCATCTATGGCTCGGGCTGCCTGATCACCGAGGGATCGCGCGGGGAGGGCGGCTACCTCACCAACTCCAAGGGCGAGCGCTTCATGGAGCGCTATGCGCCGAACGCCAAGGACCTCGCCTCCCGTGACGTGGTGAGCCGGTCCATGACCATCGAGATCCGCGAGGGACGCGGCGTGGGACCGGAGGGGGACCACATCCACCTGCACCTGGAGCACCTGGGCCCCGAGGTCCTGGCCGAGCGGCTGCCGGGAATCTCCGAGTCCGCCCGGATCTTCGCGGGTGTGGACGTGACCAAGGAGCCGATCCCCGTGCTGCCGACCGTGCACTACAACATGGGCGGCATCCCCACCAACCTGCACGGCGAGGTGGTGACGCTGCACGACGGCAATCCGGACGCCGTGGTCCCGGGGCTCATGGCCATCGGCGAGTGCGCCTGCGTGTCAGTGCACGGGGCCAACCGCCTGGGCTCGAACTCCCTGCTGGACATCGTGGTCTTTGGTCGTGCCGCCGCCGAGCGTTGCGCCGAGCTGATGAAGCCGGGTGAGAAGCACAAGTCCCTGCCCGCGGGCTCGGACGACAAGATCCTGCAGCGCTTCGACAGGCTGCGCCACTCCGGCGGGTCCCTGCCGACGGCGCAGATCCGCATGAATATGCAGAAGACCATGCAGAACTACGCGGCGGTCTTCCGCACGGGCGAGACCCTCGATGAGGGTGCCAAGCTGATCGGAGATGTGCGCGCATCCTTCGCAGACGTTCGGGTCACGGACAAGAACCTGATCTGGAACTCGGACCTGGTGGAGACCTTGGAGCTGGACAACCTGCTGGCCCTGTCGGTCGTGACCATGTACGGCGCCCGCAACCGCACCGAGAGCCGGGGGGCGCATGCCCGGGAGGACTATCCGGATCGCGACGACGAGAACTGGATGAAGCACACCCTTGCCTGGCTGGGGGAGGAGGGGGAGCCGACCATCGACTACCGGCCGGTTCACTACTACACCCTGACCGACGAGATGGAGGTGGTTCCGCCCAAGGCCCGGGTGTACTGAGCCATTGGAGTAACGAACAGTCTCAAACACGAGGATTTATCGAATGGCTGAGTTTCGGCTTCCAAAGAATTCAGTTGTCGGCAAGGGTAAGACCTTTCCCGCTCCCGAGGGTGCCAAGAAGACCAAGCGCTTCGTCATCTACCGTTGGGATCCCAGTACCGGGGAGAATCCGCGCACCGACACCTACGAGATCGATCTCGACAGCTGCGGCCCCATGGTTCTCGACGCCATCCTCAAGATCAAAAACGAGGTGGACCCCACGCTCTCCTTCCGTCGCTCCTGCCGCGAGGGGGTGTGTGGGTCCTGCGCCATGAATATCGACGGGACCAACACCTTGGCTTGCACCAAGGCGATCTCCGACATCAAGGGCAAAGTCAAGATCTACCCGCTTCCGCATATGCCGGTCGTCAAGGACCTGGTTCCGGATCTGACCAACTTCTACGCCCAGTACGCCGCCATCAAGCCCTGGATGTGGACCCAGTCGACCCCGCCGCCGGATCGGGAGCGGCTGCAATCGAAGGAAGATCGCGCCAAGCTCGATGGGCTCTACGAGTGCATTCTCTGTGCCTCCTGCTCCACCAGCTGCCCCAGCTATTGGTGGAACGGGGACCGCTACATGGGGCCCGCCGCCTTGCTCCAGGCCTATCGCTGGATCGCGGACAGCCGGGACGAATCCACCGGGGAGCGGCTCGACGAGCTGGAGGATCCCTTCCGGCTCTTCCGTTGCCATACCATCATGAACTGCACGAACACCTGTCCGAAGGGCCTCAACCCAGGCAAGGCGATCGGGGAGATCAAGAAGCTCATTGCAGCGCGGTCACTCTAGAGATATTGCGGTCCTCCGCAGCTCGCGGTCTGAGGTCTCGTCATGACTCAGAGAGCCAGGCTCAAATGGCACTGCCGCAGGGGGATGCGAGAGCTCGACCTGCTGTTGGACGAGTTTCTGGAAACGGAGTACGAAGGGCTCTCCGCGGAGGATCGCGACCGTTTCGAGCAATTGCTCGAATGCCGGAACGAGGACCTCATGGATTGGCTCATGGAAGGAGCCTCTCCACCGGATGAGGAGCTTGCGGGGATTGTGAGCCGTGTACGAGAGAGGAGGGCGCCGAGCGACTAGCTCGGTGCTGCTGCCCGTTCGGCCTTGTCCTGTTGAGCCTTTGTGCGCTAGCGCCGTATGACACCCCTGGAGAGATACCAAGCCGATTTGGCGCGAGACGGCTTCGAGCATGACCCGCGCCAAGCGGCGGTAGTGCACGAGCTGCAGAGGATCTATGAAGAGCTGACGGCCCAGCCGCCGGATCGGGGAGGGCTCTTCAAGCATCTGCGGTTCCCCTCCCGCAACCGCATCGCACCCGTGCATGGGCTTTACCTGTGGGGCAGCGTGGGACGGGGAAAGACCCACTTGGTAAACGATTTCTACAAGTCCCTTCCATTCCCGGAAAAGCTGCGTGTTCACTTTCACCTCTTCATGCAGGACCTGCATGCGGAGCTGAAGAAGCTGCCCCAGACGCCCGATCCGGTTCCCCTGGTAGCGGAAGGTATCGCCGCTCAGGCGAGGGTCCTGTGCCTGGACGAGTTCCACGTCACGGATATCACCGATGCCATGCTGCTGGGTCGTTTGTTAACGGCTCTCTTCGAGCGTGGCGTCACCCTGGTCACTACATCCAACATCCCTCCCGACGAGCTCTATCGGGATGGGCTACAGCGCGAGCGCTTCGTACCCGCCATCGAGGAGATCAAGAAGCATACGCGGGTGATCTGCCTGGACGGCGACGAAGACTTTCGGCTGCGCTATCTGGAACATGCCGAGATCTATCATTTTCCCTTGGACCCGCAGGCCGACCAGAGCCTGCTCGAGAGCTTCCATGGGCTGCGACCGGAAGGCGTCGTGGAAGGGGGAGAGATCGATATCGAAGATCGCCCCATCCCGGCTGTTCGATATGCCGACGGAATCGCCTGGTTCGACTTCAAGGCGCTCTGTGATCAGCCGAGAGGGACGATCGATTACATCGAGATTGCGCGCTGTTTCCACACGGTCTTCCTCGCCAATATCCCCAGGATGGG
>CAYYHR010000151.1:0-8177 GCA_964471705.1 uncultured Chromatiaceae bacterium | reverse complement strand
CGTCCTGCCGTACCGTCGTCCAATAACGTCTCTCACCTTCTGCTTGATCCGCTGTATCGATGCCTTGTCATGAAGGGGTGGTTGGTCTCATGGAGGCCGGGCACCGCCCCCGGCGACACAACGCCCTGGCTCGCCTCCATGTGGGAGTTCTGCGCGCGCTACTGCACGGCCCGCTTCGGCGAAGCCTGGCACTTGTCGCCGGAGCAATCGCTCCTGCTTCATGCGGAGCAAACCGTCCTCCCGCAGCAAATCGTTGTCTACGCGCCGAAAGGGGCCAACAACACGATCAATCTCTTGCTCGGCACATCGCGCTTTACGACCTCAGGCAGAAGGACATGCCTCCGGCGGCAGACCTCATGGAACGGAACGGGCTGCGCTTGTTCACACCGGAGGCGGCGCTCATCAAGATACCGGAAGCTTTCTTCAGCCGGTACCCGGTCGAGGCGCATGTGGTGCTTAGCGGAATCCGCGATGCGTCCGATATTCTTGGCCGTTTGCTTGATGGCGGTCACTCCGTGTTCGCGGGCAGGCTCGCCGGGGCATTTCGGCGCGTGGACCGACCGAGAGTCGCGGACGAAATTATCGGCGCGAAGGAAACCGCCGGTTATGCCGTGCGCGAGGTCGATCCGTTCGCGCCGGAACAGACATTCGGCACCTTGCACAGCGGCGCAAGCCCGATTGTCTTACGGCTGCAAGCTCTTTGGGAAACCTGCCGCGAGCTGGCAATCGCAGCGTTTCCACAGCCGCCGGGCCGTCCCAAGGACCGGCGGGTGTATATGCATTTCGTCGATGACATCTACCAGAGCGACGCCTACCATTCGCTTTCAATCGAAGGCTATCGCGTCACCTCTGATCTGATTGAGCGGGTGCGCTCGGGAAACTGGAATCCCGACAATCACGACGCCGACCGCCAAAGCCGCGACGCACTAGCGGCGCGCGGTTACTGGCAGGCATTCCAGCGCGTACGCGATGCGGTGGACAAGATCATTGCCGGAGCCGATGCAGGCCCGCTGGCTCGCGACGCGCACCGGGACTGGTATCGCGAGCTGTTCCAGCCCTGCGTGGCGGCTGGCCTGATCGCGCCCTCGGCACTCGCCGGTTACCGAAACGATGCGGTGTATCTGCGCGGATCGTATCACGTGCCGCCCAGGTGGGATTCCGTGCGCGACGCCATGCCCGCATTGTTCGATTTGATCGAAAAGGAGCCCGAGCCTTCCGTGCGCGCCGTGCTCGGTCACTGGCTGTTCGGATACATCCATCCGTATCCGGACGGCAACGAGCGCATGGCGCGCTTTCTCATGAACGCCATGCTCGCTTCGGGCGGCTATCCCTGGACCGTCATCCGGGGCGAAGACCGTGACGCCTATCTCGCGGCGCTCGAAACCGCCAGCGTTCAGCAGAACATCGCGCCCTTTGCGGGCCTTGTCGCGGAACGCGTGAGATGGTCGCTGGAGAAGGCAGCGTAAGGTATGGGAGCAATACGCCAGACATTCAGTGCAGGGGATTGGAAATTCGAATCCACCGTACTACGCTCGTTGTAGCGGCGCTGTTCGGGTGTTTGGTAATTGGCCACTTGGCGCCGCTTATTCTCGTTGGCCAACTCCTCCTTGAGCGCCTTGTTGCGGCGTGGATTGGTGTCGAGCAGTGGGACACGATCCAACTGCCGACTGTGAGCATCCTCAGCCCTTGGTCAAGACCACCGCGACTGCTGGTGATATCCATGTCAAATCCACCGACGCTAGCTCGTCTCGTCCTGCTTCTGGCCGCCGTTGTTCTGCCCGCCGGGTGTTCCTACGTCACCAAGCCGTGGATCACCCCGGGGGTTACTCTGGTCGATTTCCGACCCGCGTCGATAACCGCCGAGCAGCAGACGTTCATCGTCCGCCTCAACGTTGTGAATCCCAATGACCGCACCCTGCCGATCAAAGGGGCGACCTACAACGTGGAGCTCGATGGTTATGAGATCGCCAATGGTGCCGGCGAGCTCGACGAGCAGATACCGGCCTTCGGCGAGGGCGTTGTGGACGTCGCGGTCAACACTGACCTGCTGAGCCTGATCAGGAACGTCCCGGCCTCGGCCATCGGCGATCGCAGGTGGAGCTACAGGATCTCCGGCATCCTGAAACTTGCCGGCGGCTATGTCCCGGTCCCGTTTCGGTATAGCGGCGAGGTCGAGACCTCGCAGATCCTCAGTAGCCTGATGCGCTGATCCGGACATGCCGGCGGCTTCGGCGACAGATGATCACCTCCGCGGACTACTGCGATGTTACCGCAAGATCTGACCAAGTCGCTGACCCTGCCGATGCTGGTGGCGCTGGGTGTAACTGGTGTTCTTGGCACCAGCTGGGTCTACACCGCGAGCAAGTTCTTCTCTGAGTACGGCGCAGGAGGCGAGATCTTCGGGCTCGCTATCGCCGGCCTGCTCGCCGTCTGTGTCGCGCTGGCCTACGCGGAGCTGGCGGCGCGCTTCCCGCGCGCCGGCGGCGAGCTGGTGTTCGCCTATGCAGCTTTTGGCCGGCGCATGGCCTTCGTCGCCGGCTGGCTGCTGGTCGGCGCCTACGTCAGCTCGCTGGCCTTCTATGTCACCGCGAGCGGTATGCTGCTGGCGCTGGTGCTGCCGGAGCTGAGCGTGATGCCGCTCTACACGGTTGCCGGAACCACGGTACACCTGCCGGTGCTCTTGGTCGGCATTCTGCTGGCCCTGTCGGTGCTGGGCTTTACCGCGTCCGGCATGCGCTTCGCCGGCGCAGTGCAGCTCGTGCTGTTCGCGGTGATGCTCCTCATTGGACTCGCCCTGGCGCTAACGGGCTTTGGTACCGGCAGCGTCGGCAACTTTTGGCCGGCCTTCGGGCCGGAGCAAGATCCGGTCACCAGTACCCTGCGCTTTGTGCTTCCGGCAATGACCTTTCTGACCGGCTTCAGCCTGGTCTCGGTGTTGGCCGAAGACGCGGACCTCCCACCGCGGCGCATCGCCTGGGCGGTGCTGGCGACCGTGCTCACCGCGGCGGCGGTGTATTGCGTCGTGCTGCTCGCCACCGCCTGGCTGATCCCGTGGCAGACCACTGCGACCTTCTCCGACGGCGTCATCGATGCCTTCCGGAACGCGGGCTTCCCACTGCTCGGCTGGGGCGCATACGGTATCTCGGCGCTCGGACTGCTGACCAGCTTCCTGGCCCTGTTCCCGGCTGCATCGCGTGTCATCCTGGCGCTGGCCAGGGCCGGACTCTTCCCGCCTGCGCTGGCAAGGCTCAGCCCGCCCGGACGGCCTATCAACGCACTGCTGTTCACGCTGCTGCTAACGCTGGGCCTCGGTTGGCTCGGCAAGGGCGCGCTGCTCTGGCTCCTCGACACCGCCGGGGTCTACATAGGCCTCGCCTGGGTCATCGCGGTGCTGAGCCTGTACCGCATCCGCCGGTTGCACCCGGACCAACCGGCACCCTACCGGGTGCGCCCGGTATGGCTACCCGCGGTGGGTGGGGCTTCCGCGCTCGCGGTCATCGTCGCCACCCTGATCCCGGGCAGTCCGCTGTCGCTGGTCTGGCCGGAGGAGTACCTGATCCTGGCTGCCTGGGTGATGCTCGGCGGCATCATCTACCGGCTGGCGCCACGCCGGCGCGATGCCGGCGGACTGGCGGCCGTGCTCGGCTCGCAGATCAATCGATTCTAGCCACGAGCCGCCGTGCCCGATCCCCCGGATTCCTCCTCGCTGGTCAGGGTCTGGAAAGAGTCCGGGTGCTGCAGGTTGAACTCGCGCACGTGCTGCAGTTGCTCGGGGCTGAAGCCCTCGTAGCGGATGCGCTCGATGAGCTCGGCGAAGCCGGCCTCGCGTTTGACCTGGGTGGAGGCGGCGATGCGGGGCAACCGGTAGTCGGCGACGATCTTGGCGCCCCGCTGCGCCTGCGGGCCGCGGCCGTCCGTGTAGTACTGGGACAGCACGATGATCCGGGTCCCCAGGTAGATCGCCTCCTCCAGGTCGTGGGTGACGAAGAAGACCGTCATGCGTGACTCGTCCCACAGCTCCAGCAGAAAGACCTGCATCTCCTCCCGGGTGTCCGGGTCCAACGCCCCGAAGGGCTCGTCCATGAGGAGAATCCGGGGCTTCTTGATCAGGGACTGGGCGATGGCCACCCGCTGCTGCATGCCCCCCGAGAGCTCGTGGGGATACTTGTCCGCGTGGGCGCCGAGACGCACCCGCTCCAGATAGGTCATGGCCTCGTCCCGGATCTCCCGCCGCCGCTTCCAGCGCTCGATCAGCCTGGCCTCCAGGTTGGCTCCCAGGCATACGTTCTCCTGCACCGTCAGATGGGGAAACAGGGAGTAGCGCTGAAAGACGATCCCCCGGGTCGGGTCCGGGAAGCCCACCGGCTGCCCATCGATGAGGAGCCTGCCCTCGGTCGGGAGCTCCTGACCCAGGACCAGCCGCAGCAGGGTCGACTTGCCCGATCCGCTCGGCCCGACCAGGGTACATAGCTCACCCGCCTTTACCGAGAGGTCGATATTGTCCAGGACCAGCTTGTCGCCGTAGGACTTGTAGACGTCCAGCAGGTGCAGGACGGGGGTTTCGTTTCTCATCGATGTTTTCGTCACTTCGGCGCACGAGTACCAGCTCAAAACCCGAGCCCGAACAGGGGTGTCTGGAACTCGCCGCCGGGGCTGGTGTTCTTGGGCGTGACCCGGCGCTCGCTCTGCCAGAACAGCCAGCCGATGGTGGCGCCGACGCTGAAGTCGTGGTCGGAATTGAGCAGCGGACTGCCTTCGAAGGCCGTCCCGGCGAAGTTCAGGTAAGCACCGTAAAGGGACCAGCGCCACTTCCCGTAGACGCCGCTCAGACCGAGGCCGAGGTGGGCACCCGCGTAGCCCGAGCCCGAGTCGAAGGCCGGACGCTCGGGTGTGGCGAATTCGGGTGGTACGTCGTAGAAGTAGCCCAGATAATCCGCATCGGCGAAGGAGGCTCCGAGCTCCGTGCTCAGCTTCAAGGTCTCGCCGATCAGAGGTCTTTGGTAGCGCACGCTGGTGTCGAGCGTCCAGCCCTGCTGCGCCAGGTCCCAATCGTCCGTGTCGACACTGACGGCGGTGCGTACCGCGACGCGGCCCCAGATGCTGTCCGCACGGGCCGGGTCTGTCAGTAGGAGGCTCAGCGCCGGGCCGACCTCGAAGGTCGGCTCCAGGTCCGGCATACCCGCACGGGCATCGCTCTCGTTGCTGTCGACGAGCGACGTGCCGCCGGCGCTCAAGTCGAGCTTGGCCACCCGGGTCTCGTAGAGGATGCCCTGGAGATTGTGATCTATACGGAGCCAGTCCCCGCGGTAGATCACATATGGGAAAGGGAAGCCCGTAGTCGAGCGAACGTCCGAGCCGGGATAGTTCGCCTGATTGTAGACGGCCGCACCGATACCGAGCTCCCACAGGGGTAGCCCCGCGCTCGTCGCATCGTCCGCGGCGGATACCGGGGTCGACAGCAGCCCGAAAAGGGCCACGGAGATTCCCGAGATCGATTTTCTGACCCGTAGATTCATTTCGTATCTGCTCCGCCGTCTTGCTGCCGACTTGCGCATTGTAATCGAACAGGTTCTCGACACTCCGGCTTGACATCTCCATCCAAGGCTCCAAGCTAGATCGACGGAGCCGGTTTGCCGCGCGGCGGAGAAAAGGGACTGCGCCGCGGGTGTGCGGCAGATCCCCTGCCTGGGATGCACGGCTCACGAATTCGCCCAATCCATCTCCTGCCCGGACCCGGAAGGCCCACGCTGCTCCGATCCCGGTCGGAGAAGTGCGCCCGGACGTCTCCGAGCTTGTGAAAATCCAACGGATTACCCATGGAGCAGAACCCAGAAAAGCCCATAGCCGGTGAGCTGGTCGAGCTCGCCCTCCGCGATCTGGCCGAGGGCAGCATCGAGCAGTTGCGCGACGCGATCGCGGAGCTGCACCCTGCGGAGATCGCCGATCTGCTGGAGGCCATGCCCCCCGAGCAGCGGCGCGCGACCTGGGACCTGGTACCGGACGAGGTCCGCGGCGAAGTCCTGGCTTATGTCGGCGACGAGGCCCGGGCGACCCTCATCGGCGAGATGGACCATGCCGAATTGGTCACGGCCGCCGAGCAGATGGAGGAGCAGGACCTGGTCGAGGTCCTCGACGAGCTGCCCGTCGACCTGACCGAATCCATCCTGGCCGCCTTGGACGAGGATCGTCGCCGGCGGGTGGAGGCGGTGCTCGGCTATCCGGAGGAGACCGCAGGGCGCCTGATGAGCACGGATGTGCTCAGCGTGCGCAATGACGTGACCCTGGCGGTGGTCCTGCGCTGGCTGCGCCGCCATCCGCAGCTGCCGCCCCATACCGATGCCCTGATGGTCCTCTCGGACGAGGGGCGCTACATCGGCAGGCTCGACATCGCGGACCTGGTGACGGGCGATCCCGATCTCCCTGTCGCAGCGGTCATGAAGCCCGAAGCCGAGACCGTCCGCGCTGCTGCGTCCGAGCGCGAGGTAGCCGCCCTGTTCGAGCGCCGCGACCTGATCTCGGTGCCTGTACTGGACGAGGAGGATCGCCTGCTGGGGCGCGTCACCATCGACGACGTGGTGGACATCATCCGCGAGGAGGCGGACCGTGCCCTGCTGGCGAGCGCCGGCCTCGAGGAGGACGAAGACCTTTTCGCCCCGGTGCTGCCGAGCGCACAGAGACGCGCCGTCTGGCTCGGGATAAACCTGATCACCGTATTCGTGGCCGCCCGCGTCGTCGGCCTCTTCGAGCATGCCCTGGAGAAGATGGTGGCCCTCGCCGTGCTGATGCCGGTGGTCGCCAGCATGGGCGGCATCGCCGGCAGCCAGACCCTCACCCTGACCATCCGCGGGCTGGCCCTCGATCAGATCGCCGCCTCCAACGTGCGCTGGCTGACGATCAAGGAAATCCTCGTCGGAGTCCTCAACGGGGCAGCCTGGGCGCTGGTCGTGGCCCTCGTCGCCTACCTCTGGTTTCATAGCCCCGGCATCGCCGGCGTGATCGCCGCCGCCATGGTGCTCAACCTGATCGTAGCCGCCCTGTCGGGCGTCGCGATTCCCCTGGCGCTGCATCGGCTCGGCATCGATCCGGCCCTCTCCGGCGCGGTCCTTCTGACCACGGTCACGGACGTGGTGGGTTATTTGAGCTTCCTGGGCCTGGCCTCGCTCTTCCTCATCTGAAATCGTTTGTGCCGATGCCGCGTGGTCCCGGTGTCGGGCGTCGTTGAGATTCTCGCTGCGCTAGAATTCTTGTAACACCGGAAGTTGACGCAAATGAGTCAAGTTTGTGCAACGCAGCAGCTCACCGTCCGGTCCCAAATTCGACCATCAGCAACGGTTCACTTTTTTACTACGAAACACGCGAAATACGCGAAAGGGGCCAACTGACAAAGTCCCCTTTTCGTGCCTTTCGCGTGTTTCGTAGTTTCATTTTCTTCGTTGAGAAATGTCCACGTTGCATTTTTTCGTTGTTCCTCGCAACTCGTCGGTGTGAGGCAGGGCCTCGTTAGCCCTTGACTCCCGAAAAAAATCGCCTAAATTGTTAGCACTCGCTCATATCGAGTGCTAACAAACCAATGCACCGTCCCCTTGGGATCGATCTTACGGAGATAGAAACAGATGAACATCCGTCCTTTGCATGATCGCGTCGTCGTCCGCCGCATGGAGGAAGAGCGCACCTCCGCGGGCGGCATCGTTATACCCGATTCCGCTACTGAGAAGCCGATTCAGGGCGAGGTACTTGCCGTCGGCAAAGGCAAGATCCTCGACAGCGGCGAGGTCCGCCCCCTGGACGTGAAGGTCGGCGATCGGGTTCTGTTCGGTAAGTACTCCGGCACCGAGGTGAAGGTGTCCGGAGAGGAGGTCGTCGTGATGCGCGAGGACGACATCATGGGCGTCATCGAGTAGGTGTGCCCCGCTACCCAGCATCCCCACAGCTCAGTGATTCGATGAGGTAAGAGACAATGTCCGCAAAGGAAATTCATTTCGGCGACGACTCCCGCACCCGGATTCTCAAAGGCGTCAACCTTCTGGCCAACGCCGTAAAGGTCACCCTGGGCCCCAAAGGCCGCAACGTCGTGCTCGACAAGAGCTTCGGCGCCCCCACCGTGACCAAGGACGGCGTCTCCGTGGCCAAGGAGATCGAGCTCAAGGACAAGTTCGAGAACATGGGCGCGCAGATGG
>CAYYHR010000150.1:5683-8197 GCA_964471705.1 uncultured Chromatiaceae bacterium | reverse complement strand
TGAGCCCTCGGAATTTCTCGACGATCTCGTCGGGTAGCCGGTGGCAGGGAGGTTACGATGAAATTCGCGAAGCACATTCGCCCCCGCTCCCTTTATTGGGAGAGGGTTGGGGTGAGGGCACGATCAGGGGCGAGGCGACCTTTCATTGCCTCTGGGGTGGCTCGACTCGCCCCATGATCGTTAGCCAAAATCGATACAGAGTCGCGGTGGCTTCTTCGGCGGGACCTTCCTGCTGCCGGAAATCATTCAACGGGGCTCGGCAAATCGGTCCGGTGCCACTATATAGGGCTATGGGTGGAACCTATGCGGTCCTTCGGGGGCTCACTCGATTTTGCCCCGTTCAGCCCCAAGCAGTTCCCCATTCTCCTCCAGCAACCGGTAGTTCTTCGCACCTTCCATGCTCCGGCGAGTCCTTCCGTTACTCATCCTGGCGTTCGCCGTGGGCGGCTTCGTGTGGCTGAAGTCGACCCGTCCCAAATCGATACCGGTAATGCCGCAAGAGCGTGCGTGGCGGGTGCAGGCCCAGCCCGTCTCCGCGGCAGACCATCGACCGGAGCTGGCGCTCTTCGGCCGGGTCGAGGCGCCGGACCGGGTGCGGCTAACCGCCCCGGTGTCCGGACGCCTGCTCGAGCTCCTGGTGCGCGATGGCGAGCGGGTGCAGGAGGGCAGCCTACTGGCGCGGTTGGATCCGCGCGACCTGGAGCCCAGGCTGGCCAGGGTCCGGGCCGAGCTCGAACAGGAGAGTCTGCGCTACGCGCATGACCAGGAGGCGCTGAAAGACGAGCGCGAGCTCCTGGAGCTGGCGCGCAAGTCAGTTGAGCGTGCGGACAAGGTCCAGTCACGGAACCTGGGAACCGCCTCCGACGTGGATCAGGCCAGGGAACAGCTGGCCAGGGCGCGCCTGGCGGTGAGGCTCCGCGAGCAGGCGATCGCCGAGCACCCGGCGCGCTTGGCGGCGCTCCAGGCGAGCCTCGCCGAGGCCGAGCGCGATGCCTCCCGCGCCGAGATGCATGCCCCGTTCGATGCCCGAATCGGCACCGTGGACGCCGCGGCCGGCGAGCAGCTCCAGCCCAACCAGACGATCCTGACCCTCTATCCCCTCGATGACCTGTATCTTCGCGCCAAGGTGCCCGGGGCTCATGCCGCCGAGCTGCGCCGGGCACTGGCTGCCGGCGAGCGCCTGGAGGCCCGGGTCAACTTCGCCGGGCGTGAATTTACCGCGGTCCTGGAGCGCATCTCGGGTGAGGCGGACGCCCGCGGCGTCGATGCCCTGCTGCACCTGGACACCGATGCCGACATGCCGCTCGGCGCCTTCGTGGATCTGCGCCTGCAGCGTCCGAGCGCCGCGGACACCATCGCCCTGCCCTTTGCCGCCCTGCATGGCGGTGACCGGGTCTTCTCGGTGGCGGACGGGCGCTTGCAGGCGGTCCCGGTGGAGCGGATCGGCGAGGTCTCGGTGGATGGCACGACCCAGGTCCTGGTGCGCGCCCCCGATCTGGCCGCGGATGCGCGGGTCCTGGTCACCCATCTGCCGAATGCGGTGCAGGGACTCAAGGTCGAGGAGGTGACCGGCACAGACCGGCCGCCGACCGAAAGTCCAATTGCGGAGCGCACACTTGACTAGGAGAGTACGCGCCGAAGGCGCTCCGACTCCCCCTCTCCCTTTATGGGAGAGGGCGGGGGTGAGGGAAAGATCAGGGGCGAGGCGACCTTTCATCGTCGGGGGAGGCTCGACTCGCCCCATGATCGTTAGGCCATGACAAGCGGCCCCATCGCCGTCCTCGCGCGCCATCGCTTGCTCGCCAACCTGCTGTTGCTCCTGATCTTCAGCGGGGGCGCCATCGCGCTCACTCGCATGAACATCCAGTTCTTCCCGACCTTCGCGCTGGACGTCGTAACGGTGCGAGTGGTCTGGAGCGGGGCCTCGGCCGAGGACGTGGAGAACGGGATCATCATCCCTCTGGAGGAGCGGCTGAAGACCGTGGACGGGCTGAAGAAGCTCACGTCCACCGCCAGCCAGGGGATCGCGGCGATCTCGGTGGAGCTCCAGGAGGGGACCGACCCGCTGATCGCACTGGATCAGGTCCGCCAGCGGGTCGACGAGTTCCGCAACCTGCCGAAGGACGCGGAGACCCCGCAGATCAGCCGGGTCTCCCGCTACGACCCGGTGGTGCGCCTCCTGGTCTCCGGCCCCAGTCTCGCTGATCTCCGTCCCTGGGTCCGCCGGTTCGAGCGTGAGCTCCTGGCCCGCGGCATCGACCGCGTGGAGATCTCCGGACTCCCCGAGGAGCGCATCGCCATCGAGGTCCCAGGTCGTGCCCTGGAAACCCTGGGGCTCTCGCTCGACGGGATCGGTGCCCAGGTGGCCCGCCTGGCTCAGGATCTGCCCTCGGGTGTGGCCGGCGAGGCCGACGGGGCGCGGGAGATCCGCGGGCTGGAGCTGCGCCGCGACCCGCTGGAGTTCGAGGACCTGGCCATCGTGAGCGATGAGCGCGGCCTGGTCCGTCTCGGCGA
>CAYYHR010000150.1:0-5583 GCA_964471705.1 uncultured Chromatiaceae bacterium | reverse complement strand
ATCCTGCGCGACATCCCGTTCGTCGCCATCATGGTCCTGGTCGCCTCCACCATCGAGGTCTTCCTGATCATGCCCTCGCACCTGCGCGGTGCATTCAGCCATCAGGTGCGGGAGGCAACCCCGCGCTGGCGCAGGCGGGTGGACGCCGGATTCGAGCACTTTCGCGATCGGCTCTACCATCCCCTGGTGACCGCCGCGGTACGCCACCGCGGCGTGACCATCGCCACCACCCTGGCCCTGATGATCCTGGCCGTGGGCCTCCTGGTCGGCGGTCGCATCGCATTCGTCTTCTTCCCGACGCCGGAGAGCCAGACGGTCTTCGCCAACGCCACCTTCGTCGCCGGAACCCCCAGGGAGCGCACCCAGGAGTTTCTGCACGAGCTGGAGGGAGCCCTGGCTCGGGCCGAGTCGGACCTTGGCGGCGGCCTGGTGGAGGCGGCAGTGGCCAGGCTGGGCTCCACGGTCTCGATGGAGGGCTCCGCAGTCAAGGGGGATCAGCTGGCATCCATCCTGGTCCAGCTCGTGCCCTCCGAGGATCGCGACGTGCGCAACGAGCAGCTCCTCGCCGCCTGGCGCGAGCGGGTGCCGATGCCGGCCGGGATCGAGAGCCTGGTGATCTCCTCGCGCAAGGCCGGCCCGCCGGGGCGCGACGTCAACATCCGGCTCACCGGCGAGGACGCCATGGTCCTCAAGTCAGCGGCACTGGACCTGGCCCAGGGACTGGAGTCCGTGCCCGGCGTCTCGGACATGACCGATGACATGCCCTACGGCCGTGAGCAGCTGATCTATCGCGTCTCTCCCGCGGGCCAGGCCCTGGGCGTCACCACCGAGCTGCTCGGACGGCAGCTGCGTGCCGCGTTCGACGGCCACCTGGCGCAGCTGGTCCAGGTGGGCCAGGACGAGCTGGAGGTTCGGGTGCTGCTGCCGCGCAAGGAGCGCGAGCGGCTCGATGTCCTGGAGCGGCTCAACATCCGGCTCGCGGACGGCCGCTTCGTCCCGTTGGACACGGTCGCGGACTGGGAGACCAAGCGCGGCTTCGAGGCACTGCGCCATGCCGACGGCCAGCTCGCGGTGGAGGTGACCGCCGACGTCGACCGGGCCCAGAATACCGCCGACGCGGTCTACGCGACCCTGGAGAGCGATCTGCTGCCGGACATGGTGGACCGTTACGGCATCCACTACAGCTTCGAGGGCCGGGCCGCCGACCAGCGCGAGACCATGGTCGACATGCGCACCGGTGTCTGGCTCGGGCTCGCTATGATCTTTATCGTCCTGGCCGCCATCTTCTCCAGCTGGAGCTGGCCCCTGGTGGTGATGACCGCGATCCCGCTCGGTCTGGTCGGTGCGATCATCGGCCACTGGGCGGTGGGGATCGATCTGACGATCCTCTCGCTCTTCGGTCTATTCGGCCTCGCCGGCATCGTCGTGAACAACGCGATCATTCTGGTCAGCATGTACCAGGAGCTGTTGCGGACCGGTCTCGGCATCGAGGAGGCCCTGGTCGAGGCCGCCTGCTCGCGTCTGCGGGCCATGTTCCTGACCTCGGCCACCACGATCGCCGGCCTGGTGCCACTGCTGTTCGAGAAGAGTCTGCAGGCCCAGTTCCTGATCCCGATGGCGGTCTCGCTCGCCTTCGGCATCGGATTCGCGACCGTCCTGGTCCTGATCTTCACGCCCGCGCTCCTTGCCGCTCACGAGTCATGGCACGCCCGCCTGCGCCGCTGGCTCGGGCCGCGCCAGGAGCCGGACAGCCTCGTCGAGATGCCGGCCGCGCACGAATGAGGGGCAGCCTCGCTAGGGAGTCTGCTCATTCTCCAAGGCCTTCTGGGTGATCTCGTGGTACAGACCCACCGCGCGAGTATAGATGTCCTGCAGATCCGGTCGTTCGTCGACGTAGTGCTTCATCTCCTCGGCACCCTCCAGGATGTCCTCGAGGTAGTCGAGGTCGAAGTCCGCAAGCTTCTCTCCCCGGTCGACCTTGGCCTTCAGATCGAGTGCCCGCGGGAGCCTGAACCTTTCGAACCGCTCGAGAAGCGCGATGATCACCCCTTCTTGCTTTGCGACCTCGGTCATGATTCTCTCCGGAAATTGACGACGGCGACCGGCTTCACCTTCCACCGAAGCGCCGATATTTCTGACGCTGTCCGCTCCGTCCGACTCGGGACGGAGCGCGGACGCTACCATACCTCAGTCTGCGGCGGCCCGGAAAGGATTGCACCGCGCTCCCGCAGTCCGGGCAGGCTCGTCGGAAGAGACGCGAACCTGAAGGAGGTTTCCACGGGTGGCGCAACTCGGTCCGCCCGCCGGCAAAGCGGTATCATGGCGGCAATATCACCTCTACCTCGCAAGTGACCCCATGCGACGACTGTCGATCAAGGCCGGCTTTATCCTCGCAACGGTCGTGGTCCTCGCGGGCTGCGCCACCCAGGGGCGCAAGCTGATGCCTACGCCCTCGCTATATCGGGCCCCCGGCGCACCATCTGTTTTTGACCCGCGCAAGGACACGCGGCCCAGCACGGACCTGGACCTGCTCTACATCACCGACCGTGCCCCGGAGACCGCTACCGACAGCACCCTTCCCTACGGACAGGAACGGGCCAAGCACATCGCCTTCGGCTCCGCCCAGGTGCTCATGGTGCCGGGCCTCGACTGGCAGACCCTCAGCGAGCAGAGCCGGCTTGCGAAGCGCACCCGGGAAGTCGATCTGGAGCTGGGCAGGGTTCGCCAGCTGGGGGTTTTTCCCGAAGAGCCCTATCGCGTGGTCAGGACAGCGAGTGGTGTCTTGGTACGCGACCGCGCCGAGCTGCGGCGCTACGACGAGGCCAAGCACGAGCTCATGGCCGACGTCGAGCGGCGCCTCGCGATGGCACCCAAGAAGGAGGTCCTGCTTTACGTGCACGGCTTCAACGAGACCTTCGAGAGCGCTGCCTTCACCACTGCAGAGCTCTGCCACTTCCTCGGTCGCGAGGACGTCTGCGCGTTTTTTACCTGGCCGGCCTCCTCCAGCGGCAATTTCCTGACCTCCTACACCACGACCACCGAGTCCGCCGAGTACGGCGTCGAGCACCTGAAGAAGACCATCCGCATCCTGGCCGCGACCCCCGGGGTGGAGGGGCTCCAGCTTCTCGCTCACAGCCGCGGAACCGACCTCATGCTCAAGGCCGTGCACGACCTGGCGCTGGAGGCGATCGCCGCTGGCAAGGAGCCCGTCGACCTCTACAAGATCGACAACTTGGTGCTGCTTTCCCCGGACATCGACGTCGATATCGCGGCCCAGCAGGTCACCGGCTTGATCTCGGACCCGGACCTGGCGACCGTGTGGCCGGAAGGTCGTCTCCCGCGGATGCTCCAGGGGCGCCTCACTGTCTATGCCTCCCCGGAGGATCGAGCGCTGTTGATCTCCAAGATTCTCTTTCGCAGTCGCAACCGGGTCGGGCAGTTGCGTCCGGAGGACCTCTCGCCGAGGACCCAGAGCTACTTCGCGACCCTCGGGCGGGTGGACTTGATCTCCTATCAGGGCGAGCGTACCGACTTCTTCGGGCACTCCTACTTCACCTCCAATCCCGAGGTCAGCTCGGACCTGATCGAGATGATTCGCTATGGCAAGCAGCTAGGGAAACCGGGTCGCGAGCTGATCCAAACGGGGCCAGTAACCTGGAAGTTCCCGGTAGAGGCAGACGCCAGTGGGATTTGAGCGCGGGGAGACGCCGGGCGAGGCTTGGCGAAAAACTGGCTGTTGAGCATCGGCAAGTCGGTGAGGTCGGCGACGGAGACTCTTATCGAGGTGGACGGCGTCATGGGCGAAGGGGGCGGCCAAGTCCTGCGCAGCGTGCTCAGCCTCTCGCTGCTTACCGGACACGCCCGATTCATCTCGCACACATTCGTGACAATCGAGACCGCCCCGGTCTGCGACCCCAGCATCTGACGAGCCACCAGCGTCCTTTCGGCGCATTGATTTCTCCGCTCTGGCTTCAGGCTCGAGCTTGGGAGCAAGTCCCGACGTTCTGGTGTCTCGTATCCTGAAGGCCGCCGAAGCGGAGAAGACTATATCTCTATCTTGGTCGCCGGAACGCGGCTCGATAAGAGATGGCAACATCATCTTGACGGGACGAAAAAGCGCAGGGTTTATCGCCGGGCCCGACAAGGGAAGCTACCATTCGGACGTCCGGGTCGAAAGGACGCCCCGCGACTTGTCAGGTATTCGACACCCCGAGCGCGGTACCGCTTTCCCTGCAGCCGAGGCCACTGGAGGTTTGAGATGAGCGAGACACGAATCGCAACCTTGTTCGAGACCGGACCGGATCAGGCCGTGCGGCTCCCCCCTGAGCTGCGGCTGCCGGGTGAGCGAGTGTACGTCACCCGCGACGACGCCACCGGCGACCTGGTGCTTTCGACCCGCCCCGGTGCGCGGACCTGGGACGCCTTCTTCGATCTGCTCGAGGCAACCGACGTGCCCGACGATTTCATGGCGGATCGCCCGCTCAATGTGTTGCCGGACCGCGCCGGTGTATTTGACGACGAGCGCGAGAACGACGGGCAAACGAGTGACTAACCATGCTCTACATGTTGGATACCAATATCGCAAGCTACATCATCCGGAAGAAGCCGCCGACTTTCCGAGAGAAGCTGACGGCGATTCCTCCTGTTTGAGCGGATCAAGGGGCCGCTCATCCTCGAGAACTGGGTTTGACCTCTTACAAGCCTCTTGGCGCCGATGGAGCAATCCATGGAGGAGCAGTGTTTCCTGCCCCGACGGACACGGCATCCCCCACCACGTCCGAGGCCCAGCGGACAACCGTCCTCTACGAGGACTGTGATACATGCCCCGAATACGCCCCCATCCCGGCCCTCGGGGATCAGACCCCCGGGCCGATACCGAAAATGATCTTCATGACTCGTCGGTCCGAGGTACAGCCTCGTTAGAGGACAGCCCAATTGGACGGGGGACACGTCTTCCGCAAGGACCTGATCGACATCCTCAGGGTGAGGCCCATCTCGCTGCGCGAGCTTGCCCTGCTGCTCGACAGCAAGCCACGGGACCTGGAGGCCGACCTTCAGCATCTCTTTCGCTCCCTGCGCAAGGATCCCCTGTGTCCGGTGATCGTGCCAGCCGAATGCCGCAAGTGCGGCTTCAGATTCGACGACCACAAGCTGCACAAGCCGAGCAAGTGTCCGCGCTGCAAGGGGACCTGGATCAGCGAGCCGCTGATTTCGTTGGAGCCGGGAAGGTGACCGACCTTTTCTCCGGTTGGGACATGAACCCCGGACGGCATGATGAATTGAAATAAGGCAACAAGTCCTGGACCTCATCGCACCAAGCCAGGTGCGCAAACAGCGGAGTTACGCGTGGATATCGAGACCATTCGCCAGGAGCTCGAGTTTTATACCGGCAGGTTTCCCAACGATGCTGTGCGCGCCGCCATCGAGCAACGTGAGGCCGTGACCCCGCTTCTGTTGGACGCGCTGCAGAAAGTGGCCGAAGACCCGCAGGAAATGATTCGCGAGCCGAATCTCATGCTGCCGACGTGCGCGATGTATCTGCTGGCCCAGTTTCGCGAGCAGGCCGCCTACCCGCTGCTGGTG
>CAYYHR010000149.1:0-8331 GCA_964471705.1 uncultured Chromatiaceae bacterium | reverse complement strand
TGCTTGCGGGTCCGGACGACTCTTTGTCGCCGACGGTTGTCCTTACGGCAGTATCGGCCAAAAGCCGCCCTTCAGGGTCCTGGCCGCGACTTGTGCTTCGTTCTGGGAAGCAGTCCGTCGTGCCTCCAAGCGCGCATGTCCGGTTTGCGATCTGTCTGCGGTCATTGGCCGCATTTAAGTTCAGCGACTCGGTTGTCCCAGAACCTGCCGCCCGAGGCGGTCCATTCGAGCGACCGATTAAACGCGCATTGCTGTCACTCACGCCCGCGAGAGTCCACAGGCCGCCAGAACAAGAAGCGGACACTCCATCTGCAACGGCGGGGCGAAAATGTACGGATTGCGGAATATTACCGGCATCCTCGGCCGGCTCGAAGACCCCGTCGATGACGCAGCTGGTCAGGGATGGACAGTCGATGATCTCAAAGCCGGCGAGGTTGAACGCGGGTCGGAAACGCTGGTAGACCTGAGGGTTGAGGTAGCAACGGCGGACCAGTATGCGACGCCGCGCCTCATCTGGCGCGGGCTGGGGCAGATCCAGTGAATCGACCAGCCAGTTCATCCACCGCTGGGGCGTCCTGGCGAACCGGTCGGCGACCGACGGATCGAGCTTGCAGAGCCCGAAATAGACGCTGTCGAAGTCGACGAAGAGTGCGCTTTCCAAGCCGATGTTTCCGCGGAATCCGTGCTCCACGACGATAGCGCGCGTCTGTCAGGTCAGTTCGAGCTGCTGAAGGAAGCGTGAGGGTATCTGCGCTTTGGACGAACCCCAAGGCATCATCCGTTGCTCCGCATAGGAGAAGCACAGAAGGCGCTTGGAACGGGTTGCGGCGACGAACAGGTTACGTCGCTCTTCATCCAACGCCGATCCGGCCGCTCGGTAGTCGGGGAAGACACCCTCCATCATGCCCATGATCACGACAACATCGAACTCCAAGCCTTTTGCCGAGTGCACCGTCAGCAGCGCAAGCCCGTCCTCGCGCGGCTGCTGGGTAGCGCCTAGAGCGATCTGCCCGAGGAAGGTCCGCAGGCTGCGTTGCAGACCCGAAGCGCGGCGCACGAAGCGGTCCCAATCCTTACGCCATTGGCTTATGTCCTGCAGGACCATCGCGCGGTCATCGTCCTTCAGTGCATTGTCGGCGTAGGCCGCAAGGTGATCGAGCGCCGGCCCGAGACGGAGCTCACTGTCATTCAAATCCAAGCGTTGCACCGCTTCAAGGATAACGCGGCGAGGATTCCCACTCGGGAAGCGCTCTAGCTGCTGCATCAAAGCGCTGCAATCTAACGGTTCCGGGCGATCTGACTCCGAGACATCGATACGCCACCGACTCAAGAGTTGTTCCAAATGCAGGCGGTCACCGGGATTCGCCAAGAGGCGCAGACATATTTCGAAGTCTTCCAGCAGATCGGATTCGCTCTCCTGTTGCGTCGAGAGGTGTTTGTAGTAGGTCCAGCCCTCTCTAGATAGTGCGGGTTCCAAGCGGTTGAAGACGTAGCGGTTGCGTCCCAGGATCGCACACCGATCCAGCGTGATCTCTCCCTCGACATCCGCGTGTCCTGAGGCCTGTAGGTCGAGCAGATAGGCGATGACTTGGCGTGCTTCGTCCTCCTCATCCCGACCCCGAAGCAAGGTGACCTCGCCGGCAATGGGGTACTCGCCTTCCACCTCGTAATCGGGGGACAGCCGGACGGCAATCTCCACGACCGCGGCTGACGAGCGAAAGTTTTGGTTCAGAGCGATTCTCTGTGCTTCAAAGTCGCGCTCGAACAGGTCCAGGTACTTGGGATGAGCGCCATTCCACTGGAAGATCGCCTGTTTCGGGTCTCCCACCATCATCAGGTTGCGGTAAGAGGAGCCGCACAAGGCCTGAAGCAGGCGGTACTGCGCCTCGTTGAGATCCTGTGCCTCGTCGATGCAGATGTAGCGGTAAAGCCTGCGGTAGAAACCGGCGATCTTCGGGCGCTCCAAGAAGAGGCGATAGGTGAGCAGCAACAAGTCATCGTAGTCAATGGCGCGCGACGCCCGCATCCCTTGATCGTAAGCGAGGTAGAGCCTGCCGAAACGAGAGTCTTCAACCGCGTCCGGAAGCAACAGCTGTCCCTTTGCATCCGAGATCGCGTCGAGGAACTGCCACAGCGCCTTGTCTTGATCGCGGACCGATCCTTTCGAGAGCAAGATCTGCCTGAACTCGGGGTCGGCGAGCATCGCTTGGCGAAGTACCTGCTTGCGATCCTGGAACTGTTCGAACAGATTGGGCGCCCCATCGATGCCGACCTGCTGGCCGCGGCTGGTTAGGACCTCCATGCAGAAGCTGTGCAGGGTGCCGATGAAGGCGCGTTGATGGATGTCCGGAATTTCCTCCAGGCGCTCTCGCATCTCATTGGCGGCCTTATTGGTGAAGGTCAGAGCGAGTACGCGAAAATGCCCATCGCTCTCACACACGAGCCGCCGGACGCGTTCCGTCAGCACCCGTGTTTTACCGGAGCCGGGGCCGGCCACCACCAACAGGGCGCCTTCACCGTGCTGGACGACGCGGGCTTGGTCTTTGGAGAGGTTCATGGCGCGCTCAGGTCGCTTGGGTCAAGCCCAAGCGTAGGGACATAGTCTCGAGAAGCTCTCGGATCAATGTCGGGAAACGCGACGTCGAGTCTGTCATCGACGTGATGGCCAAGGCAAGCGGCAAGGCGTACCGCGTCTTGTTCGCCGATAGTTCCTGCTCGATCTTCGCGCGCTTGTTTGATTCGTTTGCCCATTTATGCCTCAGCGCAGCCTCATGCTGAGGCGTCCGGGAATTCTCTTTGATAATCATTTCGACCAAAACGGACTCATAGTCAGGTTGGCTCAAGTAGGCCTCGAAGTCCTTGCCGCCAGGAATCACGAGGACGTTGTCGTTGGCGCTGTCGTTTAGGTCGGAGGGGCGACCAAGATTTCCGAGCATCGTGAGCAGACTAGCGATGGTTCGGGGCTCACCATCGGAGAAGATGAACCAGGGGATATCAAAGCTCTCGGCGAGGCGCACAAAGGGCAGATAGGCTTGACCGCCAACGCCAATCATCGAGATCCCCAAGGTGTGTATATGCTCGCCCCAGTAAGCCTTCGCGAAGAAGGGCAAGGCCTGTTCCTCCGTCTCGCCCTCGAAGAACACCAAGGCCCTGGCGAACAGGAGTTCGCCGCGAGTATTGAGCACCATGCGATCGATCTTGCGCAGGTCTTCCGGACTTAGGCCGGAAAGGCTCATTTGGGAGACCGTCGTCTCGGCACCTTCCTTGCGAAAATGCCTGAACTGGCCGATCTCGGCCTGGGCCGCAATGTACGGGGAGTGCGTGCTGATAAAGCGCTGACCGGGGATAGCCTCGATCTGGGCGAACAATGCCCTTTGGGCCTGGGGATGGAGGTGGGCCTCTGGCTCCTCCAGCGCTAACAGGGAATGTACGGAGCCACCGCTGTCCCGCATTTGGCGCCACTGGCTGTAGGCGCGAAAGGTCAAGACCGCCGCTAGGCTGCGGGTTCCCATGCCGTGGCGGACCAGCGGAAAGGTCTGGGCACCCTTGGTCGAGAAGCCAATGTCCATACCCCGGCTGAGATCGCGCAGATGACGGGCCAGCGGCGTCACGCTGACCGCTCCCCTGCCGGACGAAACCGTCTTGTAAAGATCGTCGAGATGGGTTTGAACATGTGAGAGCACCGGGCTGCCATCGACGATGCTGGCGTTGAGCTTTGACAGCATCCGCTCGATCTTGGCAACCGTACTTTCGGGCAGACCCGGATCGGAGATCAGCTTGTGCCAGAAGGAGCTGCGGCTTTGCAACTCGTCCTGGATGTCCCGCTTGGCATCCAACAGGTACAGGGCGATGGGTTCGAGCTGCGCGGTAGCGACAGCTCCAGGCACGGTATTGGCGGCGTCGAGATCCGCCGCAGACGACCATTCGGCGAGAAATTGTCGCTTGGTCTCGTACTCCGCCTTACCCGTATTCCAAGCCATCTTGGTACGGATGGCCATGAAGTCGTTGTCGTCCGCGTCTTGCGAGATGCCGGTCCCCCAGAGCTCAAGCCAGTAGGAGCCTACGGGAAATTCGTCCAGGGTTCCGGACGGATCCGCCGGGCGGAACAGCAGATCGATAACGATCGTGCGCTCCCGCGGCACCTTCGCCTCGCCGATGCCCAGAAATAGGTCGTCGGACGTGAGGACCCTGCGACCTGCGCCGATTGCAGCATAAAGGGCTTCCAAGAGACTGGTCTTTCCCGAGTTGTTCTCACCGATCAAGACCGTCAGCTCGTCGAATCGAATGTCCACCGCGCGCAGCGAGCGAAAATTGCGAATGCGCGCCTCGACTAGGCGCAAGCCGCTGTCGACGCGCGTGGGGTTGACGGATGCCATCTACAAAGTCTCTGAATCTATGTGGTTTGCTGAACAACGACACCATACTAGCAAAGCACTCCCGAATGCGATTGCTCATGGACGGATAGGCAATCCAACGGCCTCTGGGCGTCTGGCGACGCCCGGGGCGACACCTGGGCGTTGAAGTGACCGGTGGATTGACGATCGGTCAAGGCGCCATCTGGGCGCTTAGCGGCCTCACGATGGAGCAGACATGCCGTGTTGCCGAGCGCTGGAACGCGATCCCCGGAGCCCAGCGGACGGGCGGCACACAGGGGCGGTTGCAGCCTCGCTTGCAGGAGGAGGCGGCTACCAGGCGATGCGCTGATCAAACTCGACATGGGGCTCGGGCTGGCCGAGGCGGTCCCAGTCGGGCACCGGCCCGAGATCATCGTCTCAGCCGGGCAGTCCGCGCGCGGGGGCGATCCGGGGTGGGCGTGACGGCTCACCGATATGGTTGAGGATCTGCTCGATGGGAGCGGCATCCGTAATCAACGCAGCGCTCGTCTTTGCGTCCACGGGGTCGCGAACGGCCTATTGCCCACCGGGAATTTCTGGAGCCCGAGAGGGTGAAACCGTCTGCGGGAGATCGCCTCGCAACGTCCGCTTTGTGTAACTTCTTCCGGATCGTCGCTTCGGCGGTCAGTGACGGCAAGGCGTCCTCACCGGTTGCCCAGCCGCTGAACGTTCAGCGGCAGCAATCCAGCCCCTTCCGGACCCAACCTGAGCGCGGTCCAATGTCTTTTCCTGGCCGACTCCAGGCTGTAGCCACACCAGAGTCCGGTGACCGTTCCTGGGACACTTCCTCCAGTCGCCGACCCTAAACTCGGTGTCCGGATGACGCGGGAAGCGGAAAGTCAGGCTCGCTTGAGCGAGTGACAATTCACGACCCACTCCGGACGGTCAGGCTTCGTTCCCGACTGTCTCGTTTGTCGCATAGACCTGCCGCTCAGCGAGACCTGTCGAGCGACGGGTCAACGCGCATACCGGAGCCCCCGGGCTCCTTATGCCGGCGGTCACTTCACGCTGTTAGCGGACGCCGGGCCTCCCGCTCGGAGCCGAACGAACCAAACCCAAACCTGCCCCTCGGTCCTTCATGCTGAGCGACCACTCCGGAACGCGTAGCTCTAACCACCGAGCAGCGGCTGAACGGCCGCCTCGGGGTCACAGGCGGACACTTGCTCAAGGGCCCTCAGTAACTCCTTCGCATCGGCAGCCGACGTTCACGGGGCGCCATCATGCATCTCGAAGCAAATCCGCGCCCACCTTACCAAACGATCAGCATACCTCGCGCAACGGCCGACGCATCGCTCGTCCTCCACCGCGCCCTGCCTCCGAGAGCGAATGCTACGAGGCGAGACCCTGAGCCTGGGCCGAGCCGCCTGGCGCAGTTTGGCCGCCCGCTGGTGCGGACCGCGCCCGGGCGGCAAGGAGTGTGCGGCGCAAGGCACGGTGTCTGGAGAAGGGCAGGTGGCCGGCAATACTTGTCAGCGGCCCACGCAGCTCGGCGGCCAGGGTGCGGGAGCGCAGGACCAGCCCGTCGAGCAGACGCGCGAATTCGCCATCCGGGTCCTCGGGGTCCCTGGCTGCCAGGCCGTGCAGCCAATGGATCAGACGTTCGCAGAATTTCTGGGTCGCCTCGTCGCCGAAGTGCTCCCTGACTGCTGGGGGCGGCTGGTCCCCGGAATCGACGCCCTCTGACCAGCGATAGATCCGCGCGATAACGGACTCACGGTCGCTACAGTAGCGAACCGCCAGCTCCATCAGGGGGATCAACAGCAGGTGGTCGGACGCGATCAGCGCGTCGATGTCCGACCGGCTAAGGATTGCGTCCAGGCGTCCCGCGGTCAGCCTCGGCAGTGTTCCGTGGAGAACCGTGACATACAGGGATTTCCAGCTCTCGGCACGCTTTGGCTCCACGGAGAGTTGTTCCAGCCAGCCATCGACAAGACCGGCGAAGGTGTCGGGCGCGAATCGGCTTGCCTTTTCGGGTCCAATCAGGGGTGCCAGATTCAGCGATTGGTCGCCGCCCCATAGGCAGCCCAGGGTATCCGTGAACAATCCGGAGTCACGTAGTAAATGTGCATCGTGCACAGGCTCAGGTGCACCAGTGCCGAGTCGCGCAAGGCGTTCATGCAGGGCCGATAAGTCGAGCTGCGGTGCCAGCGCGGGATAACTGCTCAGGATCCTGCCGAGCCCGGCGAAAACAAGATCGGAGACCTGAACATGCCACGGCCAGGCCAAATCCCCTGTCGACTCGCGCCAGTCCTCATACAGATCGCGATGAGGAAAGGGTGCCCATTGCCGCAGCGCATTCGCCAGCCGCTTTGGGATCGCCCCGCCACGGAGCATGATGCCTGCGACACGTCCGGCGTGCACCCAGGCGGCCAACAGCTGTCGGCGTGGATCGACACCGGTTTCCTCTGCCTCAACACCAAACGCACGGTAGGCCAGGTCAACCAGGGCCAGGGTCAACGCGATCTCATCCGCAAAGCGTGGCGTCACGAGGTGCCCGATCTGCTCCTGGGCAAGCTCCATGGCCTCTGGCAGCTTCTCGGATGCGGCAAGCAGCAGGTCGATCAGGTGCAAGCGCCCAATGGGGTCCGATAGCGCCGAAGCAGCCTTTTTCAACAGATCCCGCAGCTGCTCGGCATCGAGGGCGGCGAGATACACGCGCGGGCCCTCCGGCAACGGAGACGGGAGCAAAGCGATCCTGCACAGGGATTCGACAAGACCGCGTTCGTCCGGGATGGATCCGACAAGGGCTTCCCAGCACTGCCCCGCAAACGATTCGCCGTCGGCGACGGCGACGGCGCAGCGGATGTAGGTCAGGACCGCAGCCAACGGTGGCGGGAAGCAGCGGTCGAGGGACAAGCTCCTTTCGCGCCGCTGGTCGAGCTGCATTTCCGCTTCGAGCTCCACGAAATGGGCATCGGCCGACCGGTCCATGATCCGCCTGATCTCGCGCACGCGCAGCACGGCCGAATCGATCACGGACAGGTCCCGCTCGACGCCTTCGACACCTCTGGGGTCGCCGTCCCACCAATGTGGATTCCTGCGCAGCGCTCGTAGTCGCTGGTTGCGATCATCCAGGAACAGCTCGCTGAACTGGAAGTGATTGCGTCCAACGGATTTGCCCGAGCGATCCGCCAGCTCCAACAAGGGCGCCGTGGCTTCTTCATCGGATAGCAGCCGCAGGCTGAATGGCTCGCCCTGATCATTGTCCTGCAGGATCGGTGTCGCGCCGCGCATTGCCTCTTGGACTTTCGGCCAGAAGTCGTGCACCCGGAAATGCAGGTCGCCGACCTCGATGACGTTGACTTGCTCCAGACCGAGACGCTGCATCAGATCCTGGTCCTTGTGCAGCTCATTCCGCAATGCAGTTGGCAAGACGGGCAGGAAACGCAGGAGCCAGGAACCGACTGACGGCAACAAATCGTCACCGTCGCGCGCGAAGCTACCGAGCAACAGGCTGCGGAAGGTGGCGGCAGTTTGCCCAACGCTCGACGGGTCGGCGAGCAGGCGAGGCGCCACAACGCGACTGCAAATCCAGCTCAGATAATCCCCCGCGAGACCCAGCGCGTGCTCCCTGGCGCTTTTCAGCGCCTTCCGGTCCCGGTCAACCACTTTGCGATCGCGACCAATGCGCCCCAACATTACCTGGAAGGCGCCCGAACAGAGTCCGGCCAGGTCCGTGCCGACAAGGCCCATGTCCCGCTCGGGATTCGGGTCCGGTCCGAGATGCGGGATATCGCCGATGCCCACATAGAGGTTGTCGAACACCCAATCGGCCCGCTGCTGACGCCGCTTCAAGCTCAAACGGTCATCACTCCAGATGCGACACAAGACCGTCGCTACCGCCGATTGGGAGGTGATGAAGAAAGGAAGCTCGCCCTGACGATGGCGGTCGTTGCCGGTCCACTGGAGCGCGTCCCCCTGATAGAGGCATGCCGCC
>CAYYHR010000148.1:5495-8380 GCA_964471705.1 uncultured Chromatiaceae bacterium | reverse complement strand
ACTGCCGGGTCCAACCGGCTCGGCGGGGCGACGACCACCTCGGCGCCGAGGCGGCGCAGCCGAAGCGCGATGGCATCCCGCGCCTGACCATACTCCATAGCGGCCAGGTGCCGGTAAGGATCCAGCCAATGCTGCGAGCCCTCGGTGCGCATGGCCTCGATGGACTCATCCAGGATGCTCGCGATCAGGGGGCTGTGCTTGGGCACCAGCAGGCGAACGGCATCGACCAGCTGGCCGGCGGCTTCCGCGTCCGCAATCTCGGTCAGAAATACCACCAGGCTCCGGTGTGACAGGATACGCCGCAGGTAGAGCACTGCCGCCAAGGGGTTGTATTCCTTCGACGCACTGCGCAATTGCCCCAGCTGGTGGCGGATGGACTTCAGCCCGGCGGTGCCGGCCACCAGGGGCACCGTGCCGAGCCGCTCCCCCGCGAAAGAGACCAGGGCGACGCGGTCACCTTGGGCGACGGCGATCTCCGCCAGGCGGGCCGCCACATTGATATAGTGGCCGAGGTATGTCAGGGGGCCGACATGCAGGCGGCTCCCGCGACCGGCGTCCAGGACCAGCACCAGGTCCATGCGCCTCTCCTCCGCATAGAGCCGGATGATGGGCTTGCCCGCGCGGGCGCTCGCCTTCCAGTCGATGCCCCGCGGAGGATCGCCTGGACGATACTCGCGCATGGCGAGCAGCTCCAGGCCAGATGCACCCACCCTTGGCAGGGGCTTGTCGCCGCCGCTGGCGGTCCCGATCCCCGTTTCCCGGTACTTCAGGCGGCGAGGTATCCCCTCCAGGGTCGGGCTCGAGACGGGGGGCCGGCTCCACCAGGCAAGGCCCCAACGTCCCAATATGCGCAGGTGCAGTCGTCCGAGCCCATGCGATCCGAGCTCCGTCAGGGTGATGGGCTCGCTCTTTCGGGCGGTCTCCCCGGGAGCGACTTCCCAGCGCATCAGGCGGACTTTCGCGACCACCTCCGGCGGGAAGCGGGGCTCGCTCTGGAGCCGCAGCGGGCGGGTGCCGGGGTTTTCGACCCGGGTCTCGAGCTGTACCGGCTCGCCCAAGGGCGCCCGGGCGCCGATCCGTTGCTCGACGACCAGTGATCGCCTCCTGGCCTCGAGCCCCTCGATGAGTGCGAGGAAGACCAGGAGGGCCGCCGGATAGCGCCAAAGGTCGGTCCAGTCTCCCGCTGCCCACTGGCCGACCACGCCGGCCGCCAGAACGAGGCCGATCAGCAGGTAGCTGATGGGCGTCAGCGACATCTCAGGCCGAGTCTCGAGGCACCGGTACCTGACCCAATATAACGTCCGTCAGGGAGTCTCCGTCCATGCCTTCGAGCATGGCCTCCGGGGTCAGGATCAGTCGATGCGCGACAACGGCCCGAGCGACGGCCTTGACATGGTCCGGCGTGACATAGTCGCTGCTGCGCAAAGCGGCCTCCACCCTGGCACAGCGCATCAGAGCCAGGGCGCCGCGGGTGGAGAGTCCGAGGCTCACTGCGCTGTGGCTGCGGCTCGCGGCGGCGATGGCGACCACGTAGGAATAGACGGCGTCGGAGACTACCACCTGCGCCGCCTGCGCACGGGCCTCGTCCACCAGTCCTTCCGGCAGGGCCGCGACGGCCTTCTCCGCCTCGGCGTGGCCGCCGCCGGGATGATCGTAGGCCCTGAGGACCTGCTGTTCCTCGTCCGGGTCCGGATAACCGATGGTCAGGCGTAACAGGAAACGATCGAGCTGGGATTCCGGCAGCGGATAGGTGCCTTCGAGCTCGTGGGGATTCTGGGAGGCGATGATGAAATAGTCGGCGGGAAGGGCGTAGGTATCCCGGTCGATGGTGATGCAGCCTTCCTCCATGGCCTGGAGCAGGGCGGATTGGGTCTTGGGCCCCGTGCGGTTGATCTCGTCGACCAGGACGACGTCTGCGAACAGGGGCCCCGGCAGCAGGTCGAAGGCCCGCCGCTCGCTGTTGTAGACGTGGATGCCCGTCATGTCCGAAGGCATCATGTCGGCGGTGCACTGGATCCTCTTGAATCGGCCCCGCAGCTGGCGGGCGAGGGTCTTGGCCAGCAGGGTCTTGCCTAGCCCCGGCACGCCTTCCACCAGCACCTGGCCCTTGGCCACGAGGGCCAGGCAGAGGCCGTGGATGGTGAGCTCCATCCCGAAGAGCACTCTGCCGAGACCCTCCGCGAGGCGGGCTTCCAGATCCTGAGCCGGCTTGGTCATCGCAAGTCTCCCCTGATGTTTCGGATGAGGTCATCGAGTCGGCGCAGATCGGGCTTCTTGCCGGCCTCCAGCCTTCGGACGGCGCGCTGCAGGGCGCTCAGGTCCTGTGCCCGTACGCCCGGGTCCGCTGCCAGGACCTCCCAGCAGGGCTCCCCCGTAGGTGCGAGCTTGTGCCGCGAGCGGACCTCGTTGAAGAAATGGCGCAGCAGCCCGTGTCCGGCGGCCACGGCCGGCAGCCGCCGGGCGAACAGGCCCGCCATGGCCTCCACCAGGTCCGAGGCCGCGACCCTGGGGACCTGACTCACCGGAGGTGCCAACCGGTTGCTGTGGCCGAGCACGTAGAGGAGCCAGAAGGCGAGGACGAGCCACAGGCTGTTCCAGAGGCGCCGGTCCGCGAAGAATGCCTCTGGGTCGTAGAGGTCGGAAAGGCCCTGGTGCAGGTCATCGAAGATGACGGCTCCACCGGCGCCCAGGGCAGCGTCCAGGAGATTCCGCAGCAGGCGGGCGTTGTCGGCCTCGCCCAGTGTGCGGTTGCCGAAAAGATCCGGATAGCTGCTGATCCAGGAGGCGGTGCTCCCGACCCGAACGGCCCATAAGGCCGACCGCCCAGTTTTCGGATCCTCGAGCAGCGGGAGCTCGAGCCGGGCACCGGAGATACCTTGGAGCTG
>CAYYHR010000148.1:0-5395 GCA_964471705.1 uncultured Chromatiaceae bacterium | reverse complement strand
AGCTCCGAGGAATGGGCCGCATAGCTGTGGGGAAGGCTGGTAAGCAGCAAGTTTCCGGACGTGGGAATCTCGGGGGTTCGGTTCAGCTCGCCATAGCGGCGGCGCAGGCTCAGGGTGGGAACCCCGTTGAGCCGGAGCCACTGCATGAGCCCCTGCAGGCCGAGCTCGCCGCGATTTTCCGAGGTGGGCCTGGAGACCGGCGGTGTCGGAGGCTCGTGGGGGAACAGGAGGACGGTGACCAGGACCAGGCTGCCCAGTGCGCCAGCCAGGGTGACGAGATGATCCTTCATGTGGATCTCTCCGAGACCCTGACGATCATGGGGCGAGTCGGAGCGCCTCCGGTGCGTACTTTCACAGTAACCCCTGACGAGAGCTGCTCAGCGCGTCCCGAGGATTTGCTCGGCATCGCCGCGGCAGCGGGTCAGGATCCGGTCCGTCACCGGGTACCCGCCGTAGCTCGCGTCTTCTGCGAGCACCACAAGGTCATTGAAGCTCTCGGCGCTCGGGTCCTCTCCAATGAGGCGACACAGCTCCCGGTTGGTGCGGCTCTTATCGTGGGGGAGTCGGCCGCGAAGGATCAACTCCTCGATGCATGAGCGCAGGAACGCCGCCGGTTGGCGCTGCCGGGCAAGGGCTCGAATTCCGGCCAGGGTCGAGTCGCCGGACGCGGCGGTCGGCGGGGACGTGGCACCGGCGTGTCTTCTCCCCTTGAATCTGCGCCCGACTTGGAAGAGGCCGGCCGCCCGCAGCTCATGCACGAAGAGCGCCACGAGAGACAGGACCAGCAGCGCGAGGACGCCATAGAGGATGCGCTTGGCCGTCTCCGCCGAGATCTGGAGGGCATCCACGATCCTCTCGAGCCAGCCGAGGTCCACACGGCCCGGCATCTCGACCCGATCGCGGAGCCACTGGAGAAACCGCTCCCACCAGCTGATCCGGTCCGCTCTTTCCTGGGGAAGCAGCACCTCCTTCAGGAGCGCGGTCAGTCGCGCCGGGGGCTGTGTCCACTCGAGTCGGGTGCCCGGCGCCGCCATCAGCGCCTGGAGGTCAAGCAGCTCGCTGCTGCTCGGGTCCTCGGAGATGGCTCCGGAAGCCCAGTGGAAGCGTGGTGCGGCACTCGCGGCGGCGCGCAGGGCGGGGGAGAGGTCCGGACAGGATTTCTCCAGGCTTTCTCGGTGGTCCGGCTTCCTGATCGCTTCTCGTGACAAGAGGGCATCGACACAGGCATCGAGGGAGCTCATCGCCCGGTCTTGCGCCGTCGTTGCCGGCGAGGGTCCGCCCGCGAAGGCGAAAAGCGGGATCAGGATGCCTATCCATGGCCGGGTCCGAAGATCAGCCGGCAAGCCGAGCCTCCAGGTCCGAGCCTTCCCGCCTCAGCTCGAGGTCGTGCCGCTGCACGAGCAGCAAAGCCGCGAACAAGGGGCCGATGAAGGCACTGAACAGCGTCGCCGCGAGCTCGGAGATCAGGGTATAGGTCTCGAGCGACCTCTGTACCTCCGCCTCACCACCACCGCCGACGGCTATTCCGACCCCCGTGATGCCGGCCACCAGGCCGAGGATTCCGTAGAAGGCCATGATGATGAACATGGGGACCGCAACTACCGTCGCGGTGCGCCACCAGTTGCCCCACACCAGCCGATGACTGGACTCGAGTGCGGCGAGGATGCCCATGTTGTCGACCACGATCAAGGGCAGATAGAAATAGAGGCTGAGCCCCAACAGGATTCCCGGGACGACCAGGAGCACCAGACCCACTGCCAAGGCCAGAAGATAGAGGATACTTGCGATCAAGAGTGGAAAGAGCTTGATCAGGCCCATTCGCAGGGCCGTGCCGAGATCGGCATTTGCGCCCGTTGCCACTGCGTGCATCCGGTGCAGGATGGCGGCATAGGAATAGAGGGTCGCCAACATGCTCAGCGGCAGGATCCACAGAAATTGCCTCATCGCCGCCATTGTCGCCTCCGGGTCGTCCGTAGGCATGGGCGGCATGAGCAAGCTCGGCAGGTTGGCGATCAGCGCAGCGCCTGCAGATATCCAGATGACCTTCCAAAAGGTGGTGCCGTAGAGCCGGAACATGTTGTCGAGCACCTTGCCGATGCTCTGAGGGGTCGCCGAATAGGTGAACATGTTTTTCTCCTTGCTGCTTTCTTGTTATCAGGTGTTTTTGCAGGTCCACGTCCACTCGGGCCGAGCACGCGGAAGCCTAGTGTAAGGCTCGCCGTGAAGAAGACCAAGGAACGGGCCGTTGCCGGAAGCTCGCTCCGTTTAATTTCGCTGCCTCCTGGCTTATGATCCTGTTTCCCGTTCCGATCCTTACCCCATTCCCGTATCTCTCCCCGACCACAGTGAATTCCGAAAGCCGATAGCCGCCATGAAGATCCTTCTCGCTTTAGCGCTCGCGCTCTCTGCCGTCACACTCATGGTCCCGTCGGATGCCGATGCCAGGCGGTTCGGCGGCGGTCTGAGCCTGGGCAAACAGTACAGGAGCATGCCGCGGACCTCGCCGCGCCAGTCCCAGCCGGCCTCGCCCGCCGGCGGGTCGACCAGGACCGGCGCTTTCGGGGGAAGCCGATGGCTCGGCCCCCTGGCCGGGCTGGCCGCCGGCGGGCTGCTGGCTTCCCTCTTCTTCGGCGACAGCTTTCAGGGTCTGCAGATCTTGGACATCCTCCTGATCGGCGGCTTGCTGATCGGCGGCCTGATGTTGTTCAGGGCGATGCGCCGGCGGGGTCCGGTCGCAACCGGGGCGGGAAGCGGAGGTTACGGCGCACCGGCTTCGGGCGGCAGAATCCCCGTCCCGCAAATGATGCCGCCGGCCCTCGGTGGGGCGACGACTACGACGGCCGCCACGGGTGGCGACGAGGCGCCCGTTTGGTTCGATAGTCCGGGATTCGTCGAGGGCGCCAAGACCCATTTCATCCGGCTCCAGGCGGCCTGGGATCAGGCCGACTTCCGGGACATCCGCGAATACACCACCCCCGAGCTCTTCGCCGAGCTGAAGCGCGAGCGAGATCGGCTGGGAGAAGACACCCAATACACGGAGGTCGTGACCCTGGACGCCGAGATCGTCGGTATCCAGCGCGACGGCGATCAGGTCGTCGCTAGCATCCTCTTCTCGGGTCTGATCCGCGAGGAGCAGAGCGCGGCCGCGGACCCCTTCCGGGAGATCTGGCACGTCCGGCACGATTGGGACAGCGGCGAAGGAGACTGGCTGGTCGCCGGAGTGCAACAGGCCCAGGACGATTCAGCCCAAACCGATTAAGAGGGAGAGCCTTCGAATGGCCAGGGTATTCACCCGCTTTTCTCGCATCGACGTGCCGGATTTGATCGTCTGCGAGGCGTCCGGTCGGAATTCCCCTTTCGAGATCCGGATCCTGGCGGACGGGGAGGTCCCCTTTCCCCAGGTGATCCTGCACGCTCAGGGTCAGCAGCATCTGATCAAGGAGCAGATGATTCGGGAGTCTGGCAGGGAGCCGGATGACGGGGTTACTTATGTCGCATTGGTACCCGGCGGTCTGGTGAGCCAGGGCGAGATCGATGTTCAGGTCGAGGGCTGCCGGAAGGCCGATTTCCGCCAGGCCGGGGGAGAGGACTGGATCAAGGAGCATCGCCGTCTGCGCGTCCTGCCGGGAGAAGGCGCGGCCAAGCCCGCAAAGGCGGCGACGGCCGAGCCGAAGCCCGTCCCCAGGGCGACCCTGAAACCGGGGACCTTCAGCAAGGAGCCGAAGGTCTACTTCGGTATCCACAAGCACATGCACCAGCCCTATTATCAGGCGGCGGACCGCAACTATTGGGACGGTGAAAAGGACGAGATCTTCGGCTCCCGGGGCGGCCCCTATACCGAATTCATTCCTGCCGCCGTGCGCCAATACATCGCTGGTGGGCTGCCCCATGCGGGCCTGTCGACGAGCTGGAGCGGCACCCTCATCGAGCAGCTGAATCGCTGCGCAGCCGACGGCCTGTGCGGCGGTCGTTTCACTCACTGGTCCGACCAGCTGCGCGACATCGCCGGCGAGAAGACCGGCCTGGGAAATCCGCGGGTGGATTTCACCGCCTTCGGCTTCTTCCATCCGCTCATGGCACTCATCCCCGGGCGCAACATCGTCAAGCAGATCGCCTGGCACCGGGGGCTCCTGCGCGAGACCTTCGGGGCCGATGCCTCGCCGGTGATGTTCCCGCCCGAGACCGCGTTTCACGTGCGTATGATCCCGGCCCTGAAAGAGGCCGGTGTCGAGGCGGTCATCTACGACTCCATCCACCGCTTCCGCTCCTGCAAGGATTACCCCTATGCCGGGACCCAGGAGGGGATGCTTCCCCCCAATCCGGCCGATCAGCGCAATCCGCCGGCGAGTGATTGGCTGCAGCTGCACAATATCTGGGCCGGGTCCAAGATCGCCCCGAGCCTTCTGCGCCCCGAGTACGTGCAGTACGAAGATCCGGAGGGGGAGATCCACAAGATCATCGCCGTACCCGCCGAGCGCTACATCGGCAACGAGGACGCCCGCGGCGGCTTCGGTGCCCTCCAGTACCCGGACGTTCTGGGACAGGTCTATGATCGGATCGTCGCCACCGGGTCCTTCGACCCCGAGCATCCCCCCTTCTTCGTACTGCACTCGGACGGGGACAACCACGGCGGCGGGGCGGAGAGCTACTACAAGCACAACACCGGGGCGCTGGTGGACTGGCTGAAGCGCGACTCGCGTTTCGAGCTCGTCGGCATTCGCGATTACCTGGAGCTGTTTCCACCGGATCCGGACCAGGCGGTGCACATCGAGCCCGGCTCCTGGAGCGGTGCCGACAACGGTGATCCCCAGTTCATGAAGTGGTTCAGCCGCTACAACGATCCCTATTCGCCCGATCTGAACTCCTGGGCTGTGCTGACCGCCCTGCACAACGCGGTGCATTCCCTGGAGGACGCGAAGATCGCCAAGGCGCACCTCGGCGAGGTCACCCGCCTGATGCTGACGGCGGAAACGAGCTGCTACTGGTACTGGACGGGACAGACCGAATGGGACGCCCAGGTGACCCGTGCCACGAATGCCGCTCTCGGCATGGTCGGGATGGAAATCGACTGGCTCGTTTCCCAGGGCAAGGACCGGACGGGGCCGACCATCTTTCCCCCGTGGGTCACCCCGGAGAATCCCGGCGGCAAGAAGTGGGGGCAAGGCTGTCTGGAGGACGCCCCGCGCCAGGGCGTCGTGCACAGCTTCGTCTACGACGTGTCGGGCCTGAAGCGGGTCTCCCTGGTGCTGCGTACCGCCAAGGGCGAGGAGACCGTCGCCATGATCGACAAGGGGCCCTATCCGTCCCAGACGGGTCCGAGCCTCACGGCCCGCTACTTCACCTCCGAGCTGCCGGTGGGAGCCGGCGAGGTCAGCTACTACCTCGAAGCCGAGGA
>CAYYHR010000147.1:0-8395 GCA_964471705.1 uncultured Chromatiaceae bacterium | reverse complement strand
CCAACCCTCTCCCAGAGGGAGAGGGAGCGAGCGTGCTTCGCGAATTTCATCGTACGGAGGGACAATGGCCGCTGAAAGCACCCTTATCGAACGGCTGCGCGAGCAGGGGATATCGCGGCGCGGCTTTCTCAAATTCTGTGCCGCCGCCGCCTCCATGATGGCCCTGCCGCCGACCATGGTCCCCGCCATCGCAGCGGCCCTGGAGAAGGCCAGGCGACCGTCGGTGATCTGGCTGTCCTTTCAGGAATGCACCGGCTGCACCGAGTCCTTGACACGCAGCTTCTCCCCGACGGTGGAGAATCTGATCCTGAACATCATTTCCCTGGACTATCACCACACTCTGCAGGCCGCTGCCGGTGAGGCCGCGGAGCAGGCCCGCAAGCAGGCCATGAAGGAGAACTTCGGGAAGTACCTGATCGTGGTGGATGGCTCCCTGCCGGGTCCGGATTCGAACCCAGGTTATTCGACCAGCGCTGGCCAGAGCAACCTTTCACTGCTCGAAGAGACCCTGGAGGGGGCGGCCGCGGTGGTGGCAATCGGCAACTGCGCCGCCTTCGGCGGACTACCCAAGGCCAGCCCGAATCCGACCGGCGCGGTTGCCGTTCAGGACGTGGTCAAGGACAAGCCCCTGATCAATATCCCCGGCTGTCCCCCGGTGCCCATGGTCATCACCGGCGTGCTGGTCCAGTATCTGACCTTCGGTAAGCTCCCGAAGCTTGACGAATACCGCCGCCCGATGGCCTTCTTCGGGCAAGCCATCCACGACCGCTGCTACCGCCGGCCCTTCTACGACAAGGGCCTGTTCGCGGAGAGCTTCGACGACGAGGGCGCCCGCAAGGGCTGGTGCCTGTATCGTCTCGGTTGCAAGGGGCCCATGACCTATAACGCCTGCGCCACGATGCATTGGAACGGAGGCACCAGCTGGCCCATCGGGGCGGGTCATCCCTGCCTGGGCTGCTCGGAGCCAGATTTCTGGGACGCCGGTGGCTTCTACAAGGCCGTATCCGTGCCCACCGGCGACACCCGGGAGACCCTTCTCGGGGCCGGCATCGCCGGTGCTGTCGCGGGCGGTGCCGCCGCGGCCCTGGCCAGGAAGAAGGCAAAGGATGGGAGAGCTGCGCGAGTGCCGGTCGAGATCGAAGAGCTGGAGCAGAAGCTATGAGCGATCCGATGGAATTCCTGCTGTGGGTCAAGGGACCCATGTTCGAGCTCGCGTTGACGATTTTCGGCATCGGGCTCGCGGCACGCATCGTCGAGATCTTTCTGCTCGGGCGCAAGCCCAATTACGCAAAGCCTCGCCGCGGTGAGCTGGCCCCCGGATTCCGGACCCTGATCAGCCGAACGGTCGCCGATCCAGGCACCTTTGCGCGGGCGCCCTTCGACGTGGTGGTGGGGTTGGTCTGGCACCTGGGCTTCCTCATCGCCCTGCTGCTCTTCATCCCCCATATCGAGCTGATCAACAGCCTTCTGGGGCTCGCATGGCCCGGGTTGCCCAATCCCCTGGTGGATGCCGTCACCGCCGTCACCATCCTGTCCCTGATAGCGGTCCTGATCCATCGCATCACTCATCCGGTGAAGAAGTACATCAGTACCTTCGAGGATTATCTGATCTGGGTCGCAACCTTTCTGCCCCTGATTACCGGCTATCTCGCCTATCACCGGCTGATCAATCCCTATCCGCTGATCCTGGGTCTGCACATCCTCTGCGTCGAGATCTTCCTGATCCTGCTGCCCTTCACCAAGCTGACCCATATCTTCACCGCCTTCATCGCCCGCTGGTATACGGGGGCCACTTTCGGCCGCAAGGGGGTCGTCTCATGACCGCGCTTTCCTTGGACAGGGGCCTCGCGGCACTGCGGGACGAGATCGACGCCCCCGTCGCCGCCTTCTTCTCGAGCTGTGTGCATTGCGGTCTCTGCGCCCAGGCGTGTCCCTTCTACATAGAGACCGGGGACCCCAAGTACACTCCCATCCTCAAGGTCGAGCCACTGCGCCTCCTCTGGGAGCAGGAGCTCAGCCTCTGGGGCAGGCTCAAGGCCATGCTCGGCATCGGCAGAAAGGTGACCGACGAGATGCTGGAAGAGTGGGAGCCGCTCCTGTACGACTCCTGCACCATGTGCGGCCGCTGCTCCATGGTCTGCCCGGTCGGCAACGACATCCAGTCCATGGTACGCAAGACCCGCGAGGGCATGGTCGCCTCCGGGCACGCGCCGGCTGGGCTGATCGAGGCGTCTGCCCGGGCGATCCGAACAGGCAGCCCCATGGGCCTGACCTGGAAGACGCTGGAGGCCCAGATCAAGCACGTGGAGTCCAGCTCCGGGCTGGAAGTGCCTGTGGACCGGGAAGGTGTCGAGTATCTGGCTCTGCTCTCCTCCATGGAGGTCATCAACTTCCCCGAGTATCTGGAGGCCATCACCAGGATCTTTCATCACGCCGGTGTCACCTGGACCCTGAGCAAGGACTATTTCGAGGCCACCAACGCCGGCGTCCAGATCGGCAGCAGGGACATCGCAGCCGAACTGGTCCAGCGCATCGTCGATGCGGCGGTCGGGCTGCGGGTCCAAGGCGTCATCAGTCCCGAGTGCGGCCATGCCTATACGGCGGTGCGCTGGGAGGGACCCAACCTGATCGAGAAGCCCTACCCCTTCGAGGTCCTGCACATCATCGAGCTGCTCGACAAGCTCCGCGCCGAGGGCAGGCTGAAGACCTCGGGCAAGGTGACGGACCGGCTGTCCATGCACGACCCCTGTAACCTAGCGCGCAAGAGCGGCGTCATCGACCAGCAGCGCAATCTCATGGACCTGGTAGCCGAAAACTTCGTGGATCTGAAAGAGCACGGAAGGTTCCAATGGTGCTGCGGCGCCGGGGGCGGCGTCAGCTCCAACGAGCGAGCGGACGAGCTGCGGATGGCCGCCTTCAAGCGCAAGAAGGCCCAGATCGAGGAGATCGAGCCGGACCGCATGGTTACCATGTGCGCCACCTGCCGGACCCAGCTCGAAGAGGGTCTGGAGGAATTCAATATGGACATCCCGGTGGTCGGCCTGACCGAGATCATCGCAGACCACTTGGTGGAGAAGGGGAAACCGGCCTGAGGTCCACCGCCTTAACACATTGGAAATTCCAACCGCGAATGGACGCAAGTAAACACTGATGAGGGATCTTCATAATTCGCGTCCATTAGCGTTCATTCGCGGTTCGACGAATCCTGTTCGAGAGACCAGATCATGACTGAGCGCATCGTCGTCGATCCCATCACCCGCATCGAGGGTCACCTGCGCATCGAGGCCGAGATGCAGGGCGAGAACATCGCCCAGGCCTACTCCTCCGGCACCATGGTGCGCGGGATCGAGACCATCCTGCGCGGGCGCGATCCGCGCGACGCCTGGGCCTTCACCCAACGCATCTGCGGCGTCTGCACCCTGGTGCACGGAATCGCCTCGGTGCGCGCCGTCGAAGATGCCCTGAAGTACGATATCCCGCCCAACGCCCGGCTCATCCGCAACCTGATGATCGGCGCCCAGACGATCCACGATCACGTCATGCACTTCTACCACCTGCATGCCCTGGATTGGGTGGACGTGGTGAATGCCCTCGACGCCGATCCCAACGCCACGTCGGACTTGGCCCAATCCCTGAGCAGCTGGCCAAAGTCCTCACCAGGCTACTTCTCGGACATGGCGAAGAAGCTCAGGAGCTTCGTCGAGTCGGGACAGCTCGGCATTTTCGCCAACGGCTACTGGGGCCATCCGGCCTACAAGCTGCCGCCGGAGGCCAATCTCATGGCCGTGGCCCATTACCTGGAGGCCCTGGCCTGGCAACGTGACGTGGCCAGGCTGCTGACGGTCTTCGGCGGTAAGAACCCGCACCCGAATTTCGTCGTCGGCGGGGCCCCCTGTCCCATCGACCTCAACTCCGATTCGGCGATCAATGCCGAGAAGCTGGCCCAGGTGCAGACCTTCCTGGGCACCATGCGCACCTTCGTGGACCAGGTCTACCTCCCCGACACCCTGGCCATCGCCGGCTTCTACAAGGATTGGGCCGAGCGCGGCGAGGGCCTGGGAAACTTTCTGTGCTATGGAGACTTGCCGACCGGCAGTCTGCTGGACCCCGACCCGGGCTTCCTGCTCCCCCGTGGCGCGATCCTCGGGCGGGACCTGTCGACCGTCCACGAGGTGGATCTGCACGACGACGACCAGATCAAGGAGTACATCGCCCATTCCTGGTACGAGTACCGGGAGGGTAACGAGAAGGGGCTGCATCCCTATGCCGGCGAGACCCTATTCGACTACGATGGCCGCGGTGGACCAACACCACCCTTCCAGCACGTCGAGGTAGAGGACGGCTATTCCTGGCTAAAGTCCCCCCGCTGGAAGGGTCATGCCATGGAGGTCGGTCCCCTGGCACGGGTGCTGCTGCTCTATGCGACCGGCCACGACCAAGCCAAGGAGCTCGTGGGCATGACCCTGTCGAGCCTGAAGCTGCCGGTGGACGCCCTCTTCTCCACCCTCGGCCGTACCGCCGCCCGCACCCTGGAGACCAAGATCGTCGCCGACGCCATGCAGGGCTGGTACGATGCCCTCGTCGCCAACATCAAGGCCGGCGACACTAAAACTTTCAATGAAACACTATGGGAGCCATCGAGCTGGCCCAACGAAGCCCGCGGTGCCGGCTACATGGAGGCCCCGCGCGGTGCCCTCGGGCACTGGGTCCTCATCAAGGACGGCACGATCGACAACTACCAGGCCGTGGTCCCCTCGACCTGGAACGCAGGACCCAGAGATCCCGGGGGGCACCCCGGTGCCTACGAGGCTGCCCTGCAGGACAATCACCAGCTCGTAGATGCCAAACAGCCGCTGGAGATCCTCCGTACCATTCACTCCTTCGACCCTTGCATCGCCTGTGCGGTGCATCTATTAGATCCGGAGACCGGAGAGCAGATTCGGGTTCAAGTAACCTGATCTGGAATCCCTTGCGACATTTCCCCCTTATGGCCAAAATCGAAGTGAACGGAAGCGGAAACCTTTGATGGCGACTACTGCGGAAGACCTGGTAAAGCATCACCGCTTCACGGTCGAGGATTATCGACGCATGGGAGAGTCAGGTATCTTCCACGAAGACGACCGGGTGGAGCTCATCGAAGGAGAGGTCGTCGAAATGACACCCATTGGGAGTCCCCATTCGGGGACGAATATCCGGATTCACAAGCGGCTCGAGCAGGCGGTCGGGGAACGCGCCATCGTCTCGTCGCAAAACCCGATCACCCTCGACGACTTCTCGGAGCCACAGCCCGATATCGCCTTGCTGCGCCCCAGGGACGATTTCTACAGCAGATCGCATCCCACGCCGGCAGATGTGCTCCTGCTTATCGAGATCTGCGAATCCAGCCTTCGCTATGATCGCGAGGTCAAACTACCCCTCTATGCCCGCCATGGCATCCCGGTGGTCTGGCTCGTAGACCTGCTGGAGAGCCATCTCCTCCAATTCTCGCAACCTGCGCACACAGGCTATCAGACAGTCGACATAGCGGATATCGGTCGCCCACTTTCCCTACCAGCTCTACCCGACCTGGCAGTGGACCTGAGAGGGTTATTCTGAGTGCCTTCCAACGGACTGCAGAAAATCCAAGCCTTTCAGAGCACCAGCCGGCGTAAATAGTCCGCAAACTCCGCCCCGAGGTCCGAGTGTGCCAGACCGTACTCTACCGTCGCTTGCAGATATCCCAGCTTGCTGCCGCAATCATAGCGCTTTCCCCTGAAGGGGTAGGCGATCACGGGCTCGTCGGCAAGGAGCGCGGCGATGGCATCGGTCAGTTGGATCTCCCCTCCCGCGCCTGCGGACGTTTGCTCCAGCTTTTCGAAGATGCGGGGAGTGAGCAGGTAGCGCCCCACCACTGCCAGATTTGAGGGGGCTTGCCCGGGAGCCGGTTTCTCCACGATCGAGGCAATGCGGAGCTCGCCGTCCGGTCCCGTGTGCGTTTCGACGATCCCATACTTGTCGGTCTCGTCCCGCGGTACCTCCATCACGCTCAGAACGCTGCAGTGGTGGCGTTCATACACCTGAGCCATCTGCTCCACCACACCCTGGGCGTCGGCGTGGATGAGATCGTCGGCGAGGAGGACGACGAAGGGCTCGTTTCCGACAACCGGCTTCGCGCAAAGGACTGCGTGCCCGAGACCCAGGGCCTCGGCCTGGCGCAGGTAGATGCAATTCACGTTGGAAGGCAGCATGGAGCGCACAAGCTGGAGCAGGCCCTGCTTGCCCGCCCCCTCGAGCTCCATCTCCAGCTCGTAGGCCTTGTCGAAATGGTCCTCGATGGATCGTTTGCTTCTACCGGTGATGAATATCAGCTGGTCGATGTCAGCACTCGCGGCCTCCTCGGCCGCGTACTGGATCAGCGGCTTATCCACCACCGGAAGCATTTCCTTGGGATTGGCCTTGGTGGCCGGAAGAAAGCGCGTGCCAAGCCCGGCGACCGGAAACACAGCCTTACGGATCTTTGTCATTACAACTCCTGGCGACTTATTCTCAAACGGCTATTCACCTACACAATTACTCATCCACGCGGTTACTCACCTACAAGCTCTCAGGCGATGCGACGGTCTGCCGAGGCGTCGGCACCATTGTCGATCGACTCCAGACGTACCGGCTTGATACTCCCCCAATGCTTGCAGCTCGGACATTGCCAGTGCAAACGACGAGCGACAAAACCGCAATACTCGCATTGGTGATCGGGCTGGTGAGAGCGCAGATACGCTAAAACGGTCAGTGCCGCATCACAAGCGGTGCGGGTCTGGGAGTCGTCCGACAGCTTGGATGCATAGAGCCGAAGCAGGCGCTCCAGGCCGGCTAAATCCGCGTGTCTGGACACATGCTCGACGAGAAAGGCGATGGCCGCTGCTTCCCCTTCCTCCGCTACGATCACGTCGGCGAGCACCGACATCAAGGGAGAGCTGGGAAAATAGCGATACAGGCCCTTCAGCTCAGACAGCCGATCCGTCTTGCCGCTGCGGCGAAGCGCATCCAGGAAATGCGGCAGAATCTCCGGCAGGAACTCGGGCCCTTGCCGGGCGACTTGCCGATAAAGCACGGCGGCTGCTTCAGGATCACCACCGCTCATGGCCATTCGGGCCTGCAGCATGGTCGCTCGGGCGCAGTTGGAATCCACCTTCTGGGCGCAGCTCAGGTGAGCGCTGGCCTCCTCGTCACTTCCCTGCTTCAGGGCTTCCTCGGCCAGCTCGCAGTGGTAATGGGCGCTCTCCGTACGCACCGGTTCTCCGGTGAGCGACCCGAGCTGCTCCGCCACTTCCAGGCAACGTGCCCAGTCCTTCTCCTGCTGATAGATCTCGCGTAGCCTCTGCAAGGCGCGCTTGCGATGAAGCTTCATCTCCACCAGCTCACCGAACAGGCTCTCGGCGCGGTCGAATAGGCCGGCACGCATATAATCCTCGCCGAGCTCGAACAGGGCGTAGCCGCGCTGCTCCTTGCCCAGGTTCTGGCGGGAGACCAGATTCTGATGGATGCGGATGGCCCGGTCTACCTCACCCCGGCGTCGAAACAGACTTCCGAGCGCCAAATGGGTCTCCACCGTCTCGCCATCGACCTCGGCGAGCTTGACGAAGATGTCGATGGCCTTGTCGGGCTGCTCATCGAGGAGGTAGTTCAGACCTCGGAAGAAGGCCGGGTCGGATGCCGCACCCGAGGCCCAATGGTGCCCGCCACCATGCCTCGCGACCCACCAACCAGAGGCTGCAGCCAGCGGGAGAAGGAACAGTAGCAACTCGGTCATTGCCGAATGCCCTCCCGCAGCAATCGCGACCACCGCCCCCCCTGTGGCTGTCCACGGAACAGAGGGGCGGCGGACGGCTGCGTCGTCGCCGGCGATGCGGAGCAGACCGCGGATGCTGTCCTAGCGGGCGCGTACAAAATCGAATGTGTCCGGTCGAGTCGCTGGATTGGTTATCATACAGCCATCTGTGGGCCATCGCATCGACCGCCGGGGTCTGGCTCGGGCGGGACCAGTCGAGGAAATCCTTTACCCTACAGTTGAGTATGTAGGCGGAAGTATGCTTTCGGCTCCAGAAGGTTACGATAATTTCGGGATGGCCGACCGCCGTTTCCAGGTTGAAGTAAGGAAAGTGCGACAAACACTGACATCATGGACCGCAAGGGCGCTCCGGTCCCTCTTACCGCTTCTCCTCCTGCTCGGGTGCGCACCGTCGCTGTGGGCCCAGGCACTCCTGGACGATGAGACCAGAGGGCTCCTGGTCAATGCGGTCGAAGTGGCCGCCGAGCTCGATTTTTACGGTGCACGCTGCCGTAGCGACGTCTCGGGCCGGTACACCGACGACCTGAACAAAGAGCTGGCGGGCAAGTTTCGCATGACCGTCTCCGACGT
>CAYYHR010000146.1:0-8482 GCA_964471705.1 uncultured Chromatiaceae bacterium | reverse complement strand
ACAGATGCGTTCGCTGCCGGCGTTCTTCGCCGATATCCCTGACCCCCGACGCGCACAGGGCAGACGCCACCCCCTGCCGGTGGTGTTGGCCATTGCCGCCGCGGCTGTTCTGTGCGGGGCTCGCGGCTACAAGGCCATCAGCGCCTGGGCACAGGACTTGGGGCAGAAGGCCCGGGCCCGCTTTCGCTGTCGCTACCGCAACGGGCGCTATGAGGTGCCCAGCCGCACGATCTTCCGCGATGTGCTCACCCGCGTGCAGCCGGGGTTTCTCGATCAGGCACTGCAAGGCTGGAACGCGCAGTATGCGAGCGAGGACGAGGGCTTGGCCATCGACGGCAAGACGATGTGCAACGCCATCGATGAGCAAGGCCGCCAGACCCATATCCTCGGCGCGGTCGGTCACGAGAGCAAGATCTGCTACACCCAAAAAAAGTCGCCTCTTTGCCCGTAGAGGGCACAGATGCGGTCAAACAAACCAACGAGATCGGGATGTTCGTGCCCCTGCTCGAAGGGCTGGAGGTTACCGCCAAGACGATTACTGCCGATGCTTTGCTGACCCAGCGCACGCTTGCCCGCTACTTGGTCGAAGAACGCAACGCGCACTATCTGTTCACGGCCAAAGACAACCAGCCCACCGTGCTGGAGGATATCCGCCTGTTCCTCCAAGACCGCGGTGCGCCGGACTTTCGCCAGCCGTTCGAACTGCAGCACGGACGCCTGGAATCGCGCACCATCTGGACCACCACCGCACTGAACGACTACCTGGACTTTCCCCACGTCGGACAGGTCTTCGCCATCGAGCGCCGGCGTATCGAGAAAAAGACGGGCAAGGAATCCACCGAGATCGTCTATGGCCTGACCGATCACACTCCCGATAGCGCCGACGCCGCGCGACTACTGGCGTTCAACCGCGCCCACTGGATCGTCGAGGCCCACCATTACATCCTCGACTGGAACTGGGACGAGGACCGCTGCACCATACGCACCGGTCACGGCCCGGAGAATATCACACGGTTACGCCGCTTCGCCACTGGCTTGATCAAGTCCAAGGGCCGCGACAGCGTTGCCGCCACCATCGCCAAGCTCGCCCGCAATGTCCGACGCGTCTTCGACTATCTGCGCATGACCGAGAATTCCCGCCCACAACGGCCACCTCCGGTTGCGGAAGTCTCTAGAACAGATTTGCCGTGTGCCAGCTACTCTTGACAAAAAGACTTGGATTGTTGCCGATGAAGTTGACGCCAACACAGCTACGAGAAGTGATCGGGCTCAGCCAAGAGACGCTTCGTTACTGGCGAAAGGAGCTGCAGCCGTTGCGGGGGCGGCAAGGCTCGTCGCCCTCCTATGCACCAGGTGAAGCGTTGGCGCTGCGAGTGGTCAAGGAATTGGTCGACATGGGCGTGAAGATCCAGGCGGTCAAGTCGATGGCGGAGGACTTGTTCGCTATCTGCCTGCAACCGAACTGGACCCACTTGGAGCAGTGTTGTCTGTTGTTCGAGCCGCCCAGTGGATGGGTTTCTATCGAAGACGAGCCCTTGCAGCTCGGCAGACCTTCGGGACCTTTGATGATCGTTCCACTGCGGTCTCACATCAGCGCGCTGCAGCGCCAACTGCTTGGTGCGCCGCTACATGGTCAAAGGGAGCTGAAATTTCCTCCCCTCGGCTTGAATCAGCGGGTTGTCGGTGAGGAGTGAGTCTATGAGTCAGGTCGTCCAGCGAATCGAGAACCGGCTTCGCGACATCGGGTATCGAGCCGACGCCCTGGTATCGGACTACCGCTTTGCCGATGTGATGTCTCCGGGGGGGGGGATCTGCGTTGCGTGGCGTTGGCCGCGTTTACGCAGACGCCCCCGTCCTATCGCTCGGCCGCCGTCGCAGTGCTCGATTCGATCCCGGGCGGTGCTGATAAGGCGGCAACAGCCGTTGCTGAGCACCGTGCCCTCGGAGCGCCCATTATGCTCACGGTCGCGGGCGACCGGGTCGAAGCTTGGCAGGTGCGCTCGAAGGAGCCGCCACGGCTGATCGCACGCCATGCCATGGCCGACCTCGACCAGCTTTTCGAAGACTATGTGGATCGCTGGTCACCCGCCGCGATCCATCGCATCAAGGCAATGGGGCGCGACAGAGCCCCCTACCAGCTCGATTTCGTCGATCTGGGGCTCATACCGGCGATCGAAAGCGAGATCCACGCGAAGCTCGACCGGTTGCTGGACGAGGTCATGACCGACCTGGTGGATCCGGGAAAAAAACTGGACGCCGCGATGCTGTTCAAGCTGACGTTCAGGCTCGTCGCGGCCAAAATTCTCGTGGATCGAGAGCACGAGTTCACACACGCTTGGGATCTGGGTGAACCTGGGAGGATCCTGGACCAGATTGCGCATTACTACTCATTTTCGGATGTCCTGCCGCACGATGCCCCAGGGGTTGCGCGGGCATGGGATAGGCTGCGCTCGGGTATCAGCTTCCGCAATGTCGCCGCAGATGACCTGGCCTTCGTCTACGAGCACACGCTCGTTACCAAAGAGACGCGCAAGTGCTTCGACACACACAGCACTCCGTACCAGATGGCCGAGCACATCGTCTCCGCGGTTGACTGGAATGCGCTGCCCGACGACACGCTCCGGGTTTATGAGCCGTTCTGTGGTGCGGGAGTCTTCCTCGTCTCGGCGTTGCGCCACCTTCGCGACCGACTACCCAACGACTGGTTGCCCGAGCAACGCCATGAATTCCTTACTGCGCGCCTGAGCGGGGCGGAAATCGATGCTTTCGCCCGAGAGGCGGCTGCGCTTTCCCTAATCTTGGCCGACTATCCGAACGCCAACGGATGGGCAATCAGCAATGTCGATTTGTTCAAACCCGGATCGCTCGCCGCCGGGCTGGAAAGCGCCAACCTGGTACTGTGCAAGCCCCCATTCACGGACTTCAAGCCGGACGAACGAGCCCGATATCCGGAGATGTCGGCGCGCTCGGTCCATAAGCCTATTGCCGTTCTGGAAGCGGTGATGGACGCACGACCGGATGCCATGGGGATTGTCTTGCCCAAGGGGTTCATATTGGGCAAGCGATATGCGTCGGTCCGTCGACGGATCGAACGCCTGTACGGCTTCGTGGAGCTGGTTGAGTTGCCGGACCGCGTGTTCAATTTCTCGACGGTCGGCGCCGCGCTCCTGGTTGCTCAGGAGCGCCGTCATGATTCAGTCTCGAAGAGACTCCGCCTGAGGTCCAGTACAGTCGCGGACTCGGACCGCGCGAGCTTTCTCACTCAAGGCAAGGTTACCTCAACGCGATCCAGGGACCGGAACATGGAGCCGGAATCCGAGGGTGATCTTTGGGTCGAGGAGTTGAGTGAGGTTTGGGATTACCTGGCCGAGTACCCGAGGTTGGGTGACTTTGTCGATGTTCACAGGGGCATCGAGTGGTGCGGCGATCAGTCCCAGGCGAGCAGTGATGAACCCCTACCTGGCTATCGCCGAGGACTGCGGACCATTCACGGCTACCTGGAGCAGTTCCGTATTGCGAGGATCGAGTGGTTGGACTGTCGACCGGAATCTCTTCGCAGGAAGGCTATATTACTGCCCTGGCACAAACCAAAAGTATTGGTCAGCGCGGCGCAGATTTCTCGCGGACACTGGTGCTTGGTAGCGGCTGGGGACGGCGACGGCTTGGTTACCTCGCAACAGTTCTTCGGCATCTGGCCAATGCAGGAAGCACGCTGGGACTTGGACTCCATCGCTGCCCTGCTGAATGGTCCCCTCGCCAACGCCTACATAGCGGTCCACTCGCCTGAGAAACGTATCCTTGTGAGCGCAATCAAGGCGATACCGCTGCCGCGGTATCTGGATCATGCCCGCGTGCGCACGCTTGTCGCGGACTACGGGGAGAGCCTGCGTCAGTCGGGGGGGGGATGCCGGACCCCGCCAGCAAGATCTCATCGACCAACTCATGACGATAGATGCGGAGATCCTGAAAGGTTATGACCTTCCGCCGCGTTTGGAGCGCATGCTTCTGGATTATTTCCGAGGCCACAAGCGGCCCGCCGGTCATCCCTTTGAGCATTGGCTGCCGGCGGACCTGACGGCCTATATACCTCTACACGAGTACCTGGATCCCGGAACCAAGGCGATCTGTCGCGATTGGGTCACGGAAGTGTTCCAGCCTCTGCCACTTCACGAAGCCGATGCACTGGAGGGGTTTTTGGACTAATAGACTATGGATGGTTACCTGCTCGACACGTAGCTTCTCAATAAACGGTGGCAGCTGTTGGATCAATAGGTTGCAGATGCCTACCAAGACGCGTGGACACCATCAGAGGCATCTGACACACGAAGAAACAATGACATAGTCTCGATGCCGATCACACAAAGGCGCAATCGAGGCTCATCAACGCAGTGGCGTATGACACTATGTCTTTGATTTTAAACACGCCATTAGTTATTGAGAAGTTACCTCGACACCTGCGTTTTTTCCCACTTGTACAATCCGGAAAAGGAGTTTCACGAGAAAACCCAGGCATTCCTACATTCGATCCCAGAAGGCGCCCCACGTTGGCTCTCTGTGATCAGCTTGGCCGAGTTGCGGTTCGGGGTGCGGATGGCGGAGGTTTGCGGACACCGGCGGTTGGACCAGGCAAGAGCCACCCTGAACGCCGCCGCAGACATGCCATTGTTGCAGGTGTCGCGTCATACCGCGGACGCTTGTTCCGAGATTCGCCAGATGCTGGCATCGACCTATTTCAAGAACGGGGGCTGCACAAAACCTCCACGCTGGGTCGAAGACTGGGTAGACCGTGCCTCGGGGAAGCGTTTGCAGGTCGACGAAAACGATGTTTGGCTGTGCGCTTTGGCCATCGAGCGCAATCTGGTGTTGGTAACCACTGACCGCCGCATGATGCGGATCCCCCAAGCCCTACCAGAAAAACTGCGCGTTCATCTCATCAGGTGAGGGCGCACGGAAGGTTGGGGTGAGCCCTTAGGTTGGGCCATCAGACACTGCAGAAGCGCGGCCTCGGCCTCTTGTCGGCTCTCCTGCCGACCCTACGACTGGCCCTGCTCGATGTAGCGGTCGATGCGGGTCTGCATGATCAGCGCTCCGGTTGATGTCCCCTACAACAGGGCGCACACTTCGCTCTCGCCGACCCGTTACGTGGCTCGGGACTATGTAGCGCAGCAGCGATTCCAGGGTCTCCACCGAGGCGCTGTGGTTTCGGATCTGCTCGACCAGCCCAAGGGACGCACGCAGATGCTCGATTGGTTGGTCGCTTAAGATCCAGCGCAGGCCAGCCGGACCAGGCGGGTGAGGATCTCGTCCCTGATCTCGGCGTCGGTGCGCACGGAGAGATCCCCCAAGCAGTCGTTCCCGACGCCAAACATCGTTTTCACCTCCATCGCCAGCGCCGTAGCGGAGCCCCGAAGCCTGTGCACGAGTCGCCAGAGAAGGAGATCAGGGTGGAACAGCTTCTACAACCAGGTCCAAGAGAGTAGATTCTGCGTTCGGATCATCACGGGAGCGGGCGGCTGGGGCCACGAGTCGGTGGCAAAGCTCCAGTTGATTCCCTGATTCACGAGGAGCCATGACATGAACGACCAGACCAAGATCGCCGTGGTCACAGGCGCCAACCGGGGGCTGGGCCTGGAGACCTGCCGCCGGCTGGCGCGGCTCGGCCTGCGGGTGGTGCTGACCAGCCGCGACCCGGCCAAGGGCCAGGCCGCCGCCGAGGCCCTGCAGCGGGAGGGCCTGGACGTGCGTCACCAGACCCTGGACGTGACCCGGGCCGAGGACGCCCGGCGGCTGGCCGACTACATCACCGCCGAATTCGGGCGCCTGGACGTACTGGTGAACAACGCCGGGGTGTTCCTGGACCCCTACAATCCCCCCGGCAACAGCGTGCTGGACGCGGATCTCGACACGGTGCGCCGCACGCTGGAGACCAACCTTTACGGTGCCTTGCAGATCACCCAGACCCTGCTCCCGCTGATGGGCGGCACCGGCCGGGTGGTTAACGTGTCGTCCGGCATGGGCCAGCTGTCGGAGATGAACGGCTGCTGCCCCGGCTACCGGTTCTCGAAGGTGGGGCTCAACGCCCTCACCCGCATCCTCGCCGACGAGCTGCGCGACAGCCGCATCAAGATCAACTCGGTCTGCCCCGGCTGGGTGCGCACCGACATGGGCGGTCCGGGCGCCGACCGCTCGGTGGAGCAAGGGGTGGATACCATCGTGTGGCTGGCGACCCTGCCTGACAGCGGCCCCAGCGGCGGCTTCTTCCGCGACCGCCAGCCGATTCCCTGGTAGGCCGGATGCCGATATCGCCGATCCTCCTCTTCTACCTGGTCGCCCTGCTGGTGGTGCTGGGTGCCGGGGTCGGCGCCTTCTGGATATTCGCGCGCTACAACCGCCTGCTCGGGGCCGGGCTGGGCCTGCTGCTGATGGTGGTGCTGGTATTGCTGTGGCCCATCCCCATTCACGGCGGCTTCACCTTTCTCGGCGAGGTGTTATACCGGGAGCTCGACCGGGCACTGGAGAGGCACCAAGAGGTCGTCAGGCAACAGGAGAAGCGTGAGCTTCGGCAACGCCTGGAAACGCGCTTCGGCGGTCCGCTGGACTTCAGCATCACCGAGCCCCTGCCCGGGACCTGGTCGCGAGTGCTGGTGCAGGGCGGCCAACCCGCCTGGTACGAGTCCGACAGTCTCCTGCTGTGGAGCGACTGGCTGCTGTTCGAGCCGGACGCCGCCCTGCCCTCCCTGGCGTCGGCCAAGGAGCACTGCCGAAGCTACCCACCCGAGGGCCATTGGGCGCTCGCAAGCGAGATGGAAAACTACCTGCTCTGGAAGTCGGGCGGCGACCAGCTGCTGCCGGACGCACCCGCCTCCTCGGTCTCCTACCTGGTGGACGAGCAGACCGGACTGGAGCTACCCACCTACAACCTACGCGGCTACGCCGACAACGCCGGCCAGTGGTCGAGCGAGCACCGAGTGTTCGTGGCGCGCTGCGTAGCCCGCGGGCCGGGTGCCCCGCCGGCGGGTTACGCGCGCTGGGACATTCCACTGGAGGAATGGAACCGCTACCAGCTTTCGAAGCTTGGAAACTAGACCCCATCCTTTGTGCCGGAACCGCGGCTAGCTGTCGGTCGGGATACCGAACGTCTACACAATGGCTCCGGCGCAGGTTCCGGTGCCGCCCGATGATGGCGTTGCAAAGATGATCGGCAATCTGAACGCGAATCTCGCGAAGGCAACCGGGTCGGGGGTTTCCACCGCATCAGCGAACAACCGGCTTACCACCTACAACGATCACCGAACGTTCAACAATGCGTTGAGCAACAGGTCGCCCAAGCCACGGACGCACCCGCAGCGACTGCCCAAGCAACTTCCAGTGCGCTGTCGAAAATGTCGGTAGACCAACGGGCCCAACTTGAAGTCGGACCTACGGCAGCGTGATGCGTACCCGGCACGCCCAAGGAAAGGTGACCCGCCGCGTTGTTTGATGGTTCTTTGGTCGCTCAGCCGCCGACCAGGATGAGCACACGCGCGATGACGACCAATCCGTTCGTGGACCCAACAGGCCGCCATCACCCCGCATCCCAGATCTGGGGTGGTTGGGTGGGTTTGTGCAAGAATAACCGTCTCTTTCTGAGGCCCCGAGGGACAGCTTTCGGCCAGGAACGGACATAGCCCTTGCGACGTGCAGAAGACCAGCGCAATATGGGCCTACGCCTTTACAGCTCCCGACTCGTTCTCTTCCCGAAGAAAGCGAGTTCGTTCTGAATAGCAGCGACACCGTCAAGAAGCTGGCCGCTGAAATCCGAGGAAGGGGGTGGTCGGTTACCTCCTCACGGCAGACGATATGGGGGATGCTCGCTTGTCAGATTTTCATCGGGCATTTTGAGACAATCCCATGTTTTTGCAGTCATAAGCGAGTTTAATATTGCTCAGGCGTCTGGTTCGTAACCACACAACATGTTGGGGTAGGAAGAGCCAACCGATCCTCCGCCCCTCCTCTGTATTCTGTATCTGAGTTGTAAGAATAATTACCTTTAAACGAGAGTACGTTATGAACGATACAACTGAAAATGATTTCGCTTTTCAATCCATACACCGATCATTAGATGATGAGGAACGTGAAAATTATTTGCATGGTATAGCAAACAAAATTGATTTAAAAGAAGATGACGATTACATTATTAAGAAAGAGCAGGAGGGAACCTTCGTTAATTGCATAGTATGCTTTAAGACCTCTGAAATGATGGATGATTTTGGGGAGATATGGGAGTTCTTCCAGAATAAGAAGATGCGAAAGAAGGTTGCAGACAAATACGGGCTATCTATGGCGACGGTTCGAAAAGTAGAGTCTGAGTCAGAAGAAGCTTATCTTCAACTCATGCAGCTCGTGAACCTTGATGAGTAAGAAGTGAGATAGGAATGAGATTGGTCCGGAGTCGGCCATAAGCCGACATCAGACGTGCGAGACTCGGCTACCCAGTGTAAAG
>CAYYHR010000145.1:0-8657 GCA_964471705.1 uncultured Chromatiaceae bacterium | reverse complement strand
CACAGGTTGGCGAGCTGGGCGCCGCTCATCCCCATGGTGATGCCCGCCACCCGGTCCAGGTCGACGTCCTGATCAAGCACCAGTGAACGTGTGTGGATGCCCAAGATGCCGCGCCGTCCCTGCAGGTCGGGCAGGCCTACGCTGACGTCCCGGTCGAAGCGCCCGGGGCGGCGTAGGGCTGGGTCCAACACGTCGGGACGGTTGGTGGCGGCGAGCACGATGACGCTGGTGCGCTCGTCGAAGCCGTCCATCTCTACGAGAAGCTGGTTGAGCGTCTGCTCGCGCTCGTCGTTCACCATGCCCAGGCCGGCCCCGCGGCGCCGGCCCACGGCGTCGAGCTCGTCCACGAACAGGATCGCCGGTGCCGCCGCCTTGACCTCCTTGAAGAGGTTGCGCACCCGGCTGGCGCCAACGCCCACGAACATCTCCACGAACTCCGATCCGCTGATGGTGAAGAAGGGCACGCCGGCCTCTCCGGCCACGGCCCGGGCCAGCAGAGTCTTGCCGGTTCCCGGCGGACCGGCCAGGAGCACGCCGCGGGGGATGCGGGCGCCGAGCGAATGGTAGCGGTCCGGGGCCTTCAGAATGGAGACGATCTCCTGTAGCTGGCCCTTGGCCGCATCGGCACCGGCCACGTCGGTGAAGGTCACGGAGGGATTGTCTTCCTTGACGAAGCGGCGCGCCTGGGACTTGCCGGCACCGAAGATGCTCTGCTGCTGGTTCATGGCGCGCCGGCCCATCCACCAGAAGAAGCCCACTAGAAACAAGGTCGGCAGGAGTGCGCTCAGGAAGCTGCTCATCCAGCGGGGCGCCTTCGGGGCAGCGACGATCTCTACGTGATGGTCTTCCAGGAGCGGCAGCAGGTCCGGATCCCCGACCGAGCTGGGGAAGACGGTCTCGAAAGCGGTCACCGCGACCGGCTTTGCCACCGGTGCTTTCGGGGCCGAGGACCCTTCAGGGCGCGGCAGCTTGGCAGTGGGCGTGTGCTCGGCGGCCGGCGTCGTCGGTGAAGGGGCAGATTCAGGCTTCGGGTGCTTCGTCGGGGGTGTGGCCTCGGCCGCGGGCGGTTTCGGCGCAGCGGCCGGTTTAGGCTTCGCCTGCGCGGCCGATGGCGCCGGTGCGGCCACCGGTGACAGTAGGCCGGTATGCGGGCTCCAGTCTTGCGGGTGCTCGAGCTTGCCGATGATCTCACTGCCCTCGATCGCCACCTGGGACACGTTTCCGGCTTGGACCTGATCGACGAAGGTGCTGTAGGGGATCTTGGCCACCGGTGGGCCGCTCTGGTCAAAGAACCAGGACGTGGCGTCCCACAGCAGCAGGAGCACCAGGAGCAACCACCAAAAAGCGGTCAGGCGCGGGGGAGGCGGCCGGCGGTCAGGGACGGTGGAGGTTCCATCCTCACGCGTTTGGCCGGGTACAGCCTTCGGTCTGTCATCCAGGCAACGGCTCATCAATAAGAAGGCGCCGGCCGCTAAAAAAAGAAGCAGCAGCCAGCCGTAATGGGAGAGCCAAGGGGAGATTGAGCTCATTAGGTTCGCTCCATACAAATCGACCAGGGCGGCTTGCGGCTCCTGGAAGGATGTATCTCGATCGGAGTCTGCGCGAGAACCGTGCCCAATTCTTCCCCGTCTAGGGAAACGCTGCTCAATTCGGCGATTCCTGCTGAGCAGGATGGCCCGCCATTTTCGGTTGCTCCAACTAGCGGAAAATGAAGGTGTTCGGAAATCGCATTTTCGAATGCCGCGCTGATGTTAGCCAGATGGCCAATAATCAGCATCTCCCTAAACCGGCGCCAGGCAAAGCCGGCCGCGTAAATACGTCCAACGCCTGGACATTGCCGCCGACCTGGCCGCGGCAATGCACGCGCAGGCCCAAACCTCCAGTAAGAAACTTCAGTCAGAAAAAGCGAAGCGTTGATAAGGCCGACCGCTATCTGGTGACCGCTCACGGCACCCCGGACGAGGTAACCAAGGCGGGCTATTTGATGGAGCAGGAGAAGGCGTCGGAAACCACTGTGATCAGGGCTGATGATCCCGGGTACCAGCGCTGCCTGGCGAGGCGCCGGACCTTCGCATGGTGCGTGCCGAGCTGGACGACATGATCACCGCCCCGCGCCTGTTGGCGGACGAGAACGCCGAGCAGCTGAAGCGCCCGGAGCTGGTTGCAGAGGCGCCCGGCGAGCACAGCCAGGCTCCGGCCCATGCCTTGCGGCCCTTGTCGGAATCGCCTCTGCCCAGCCCCTGGTCCTGGCGGACGCCAGTGTGGCGGAGTCAATCAGGATGAGGCACTGGGTGCGTGACCTGGCAGGCGGCGGCATCAGTCACTCCAAATCGACCAGCAGGAGTAGGCCGCCCAGGAGCAATGCGGCGACGACAAGACCGTCCACGGCGAGCTCCGACGTCGGCGGTGCGGCGGTCTGAGCGGGCGCACCTGGCGCAGGGGCCTTGGCAGGTGCCGGGGGCGGTGTCGGTGGGCTTTCGGCGGGAGCGGTAGGCGCGGATGCCGCAGTGCTCCGCTTGGGCGGAGTCGGTACCGCGTGGGACGGCGCAGCTGGTCCGGGCGTGGTGGCGCTTGGCGTGGGTGCCGCATGGGTGAGTGTCGTTGGTGCCGGTGCCGAAGCGTTAGGTTTGGATGGTGTGGTCGGCTCGGGTCGGGTGGCGCTCGGTTTTGGCGGAGTCGGTGCGGCTTCGGGCGGCGGCGTGGCCTCGGAGGGCTTGCTTGGCGACGTTTTCATCGCAGAGGGCTTCGCCTGGGCTTGCTGAGCCGGTGTCGTCGGTGCCGCAGGTGTTGAAACTGCTTTAATCATGGGCGGACAGGTCAGCGGCTTTCCGGTGCGCTTGTGGGCGTTCCACTCCCGTAGTTGCCGCCGGAGCTCGCGCTGCGCCTCGGCAGAGCTCAAGGCCGTCACCTCTTTGACCGGCGGTACCTGCAGGAGGGAGCCTGTCTTCAGCACAGAGTTGGCGTTGCAGGAAACGCCAAACGCCTGTGGGTTGGCCTTCAGGAGTGCGAGCATCCCTTGATCACGAGTTACGGGTTGGCCCGGGTATACCTTTCCGGCGATGACCCATAAGCTCTCCCCGGGCCGGACTGGCCCATAGGTATCCTGTGCCACAGCGGGTAGCCAGACGGCGAGCAGGGCAAGAAAAGTCAGCCGTGCAAAAGGTCTCGGCTTCGTATTCATCGGCTTTTGTTCCCGTTCTCCGTAACCAAGGGCGAGCATTATTCCGGTCTTGCAACCTACGTCATGTGTGACTTGATTTGACGGTCGGGCTCGGCACGGACTGACTGGCGGCGCGGACCCGTGCCAAAGGCGGAGTCATGACCAAGCCGCTGCTCACGAGGGTGAGCGAAGGCCACTCGATGGACTTGGTGTGGATCGTTTGCATATCGATTACCTCCATACCGTCACGGCTGCCGGTCGATGCGCAGAAAAGTGAAAGCAGACCTGCAGCCCGAGTAGGGGATGGAGGGCGAGCATGGGATACGGACATTGCTCTGGAGTCGTCTGCCCAGACGTGGCCTTCTCATGGGAGCTGCGTATCTTGCTGACTGCGCCTTCTAAAAAGGAGAGCACAGAATATGCCATCCCGCTTCGCGCGGATACGCGCCTTTCGGTAGCGCCCCTTTTGCGCAGCCTCCGGGCGGTGACCAGGAGCTGTGCGGAGCGGCTGAGTGACTGGCCGAACGCCGGCACGGACGGTTCTCATGCGGTGCGTGACGAGCAGTCGTAACCGGCAACCAGGAGGACAAAAGGGTCGGTGGACGACGCGGTCATTACCGCTTTCCCATGCGGAGAAGCAGGCCGACGAAATGCAGTAGAGACCGACTGGTGCGCTTTTCGGGAAGCCATATCGGTGTCATCGCCGGCAATACCAGCCAAGACACCGCATCAATCCTCACGCTGCGACGGAAGCCGGGCGCCGATCGCCGCATCACCGGCGCCGGCCATACTCCTCCAGATCCCCCATTCGGTCCTGATCGCGGTCAGCAGATCTTCCCAGGCACTCTGGCCATCGTCCCGCGCACCCGCGCCGCGGGGCCGCAGCGCGGCATAGCATGTCAGCGCGGTATCGGCCAAACGGTCCATCGAAAAGGCCCGCGCCGTCTCGTACGCGCGGCCGCGCAATGCATCGCTGGCTGCAGGCGACAACGCTGCCGCCCATTGCAGCGCGGCTCCAAATTCCTCGTGCGAGACGTCGCCGAGTAGTCGACCGTTGTCACGGTCGACGACCACCTCGCGCACCCCGGGGGCATCGAGCGCAACCACCGGCAATCCGGCTGCCATCGCCTCCGTCAGTACCATTCCTTGGGTCTCGCTACGCGAGGCGAACGCAAACAGGTCCATCGCGTGCAGAGCATCGGCCAGTTCTCGGCGTTGCAGGATTCCGACGATATGCAGCCGCGCGGCGATTCCGGCGGCGGCGAAGATCTCACGCATTTCCGCCTCGGAAGGCCCGGTGCCGACAACGACGAAATGTGCGTTGGTATGTGCGCCTGCGAATTCAGCAACCGCGCGTGCGAGAAAGGCGAGATTCTTCTCCGGAGCCAATCGGCTGAGGTGGCCGATGACATAGGCCGAGTCCGGGATACCCAGACGTGCCCGAAACGCCGCACCGTCGCCGTGCGCAAAATCGGCGAGCTGCACCCCGGTCGGGACCACCGTGATCGGTGTCACGACGCCGCGCTGTTTCAGCAACCGCTGGATACTCTCGCTCGGCGCAAAGACCTGATCGGCCAGATTTGCATAGCGAGTGGCGAGCTCGATCGTGAAACGCTTGAGCGCAGGCGAGTCGCCGGGGACATAATGGGTGTACTGCTCGTACAGCGTGTGGTGAGTGAACACCAGCGGCAGACGTCGATAGCGGGCGATGCGTACCGCCGTCATCCCGAGGAGGAATGGGTGCTGCGAGTGCACCACCTCTGGTGCAAACTGATCGATCCTGTCGCTCAACGATGGGCGAACCGGCAACACGACCGAGAAATCGCTGGCATTGAAATTTTGAATCGCGGGGATACGCACGACGTCGATCTCGTGCTGCGGTATGTGTGGAAACTCCGGCGCCACCACCAGCACGCGATGACCACGCGCACGGTACGCGGCGGCGAACGCCGCCACCGAACGTGCGACACCGCCGACGTGTGGGGTGAAGGTATTGGTCAGGATCAGAATGTTCATGGCGCCGTGCCGGTACCGAGCGTGACCACCGTGTCGCTCGCCGCCGCATTGACCCGGCCAAAGCCGGGCAGGCGGACCTCGATCATCGGCGCCTGGCCGTGCCAATCCGCCTGCCATTCGACACGCACGCGCTCATCCTGGTCCGGCACGATGCGCAGCGACAAGCTGCCGAATGTGGTCGGTGCCGGCCCGAAGTAGATCGGCGTGCCTTGGCCCAGCCACCGCCCGGGTACGCCGCCACACAGGATCAGTCTCTGGCCCTCTTCGCGCACGAAACAGTTGCGCAGCATCAGCAGCCACTCGGCGGATGCCCAGACATGGTGTCCGTCTCCCATGCAACCGCCGCCGGTGAGCGGATGTACGGCCTCGGGCCATTGCCCCGTTGGTGATGCCAGGTCGGCCACCGCGTCCATCAGCTGCAGATAGCGCGGATCGCCGGCGCGTAGCAGTACCTGGGCTGCCTGCAGCGTCAGATAGGCATTGAGGCCGGAATGGATCATGTCCTGGTAGAAGGCGCCGTTGACGAAACAGCGCGCGAGCAGGAAATCTACCGTGTCGAGCAGACGCGCGTCGTCCGGCGCGCAGTGCTGCAGTGGATAACCCACCGCGAGCGAGCCGATGGCCCCGGCATCCAGTCGCCGGTACGGTGATGCCGGCATCGCCGCGCGGCCGAGTCGCCGTTGACAGCCGGCGAGGCTGCGATCGACAGCAGCGGCAAAGTCCTCGCCGGCCTGTGCAAAGCGAAGGCTGTGCTCGGGATCGGCGACCTGGAGCAGGTAGGCTGCGGCACGCAGCCCCGCAACACCCCAGAAGTCGTCCCAATAGTAGTAATCGTTCGGTCCCAGGTGCTCCGCACTGAACCCGGCGGGCAGCAGGCCGGCATGGGGCGCGTCGATGTCATCGGCCAGTCGCTTGCGCATGATCCAGCGCGCACCGCGTCGAATCGGCCCATGCCATTCGGCCAAGGGTGCCATGGCCGTCATCGCGAAGAATCGCTGCAGGATCCACAAGGCTTCGCCATTGGCATCCCATTCACCCTCCTGTGAGCGGAAGTATCCGAGCGCGGTCTGGCGCGCCGGGAACCGCGCCAGCGCGCGTTCGGCCCGAGTGGTGAGGCCGATACACAGCAGCGCATGGATGATGAAGGCGGCGTCGCGGAACCAGAACCGTTTGTACGTGTAAGGTCCGGGATAGACATCGCCCGGCGAATGCAGGATCAGCGAATCGACGGCAGCATCGTACAGGTACCGGTAGCGCGCCTCGGGGCAGACCAGGCGGCAACACTGATTGCGAAGACGCCGCCACTCGCCGTCAGCGAAAGTGGCATGATCGACGCCGGTCAACGATACGCTCGCTGTCACCTCGGTAGTCTTGCCCGGCTGGACGGTAAAGAGCGCCGCCGCCGTCAGCATGCCGACATCGCAATGGCCCTCGTGTTGATCGTCCAAGTCGCGCAGGTGGATCAGCACGTCGCCATTGCGGTAATCCGATACGTGATGGCGCTCGGCGGCTACGCTGAAGGTGACCCGATGCACATGGTCGACCGTCCATGCCTTTCGATCCGCTCCGAGCTGCACCTCGTGGATGAAGCTGACGCCCTCGGGATTTTGTGGTCGCAACGCCAGTACCAACTGCGCCGCGTCGTCGGCGTACGCGCGCAATGTGAGCCTGCACACCGGAAGGCCGGATTCGAGCTGCACCCAGGCACGGCCGATCAATGACAGACCCTGTTGTGCGGTTTCGGTCACGATGCAAGGACCTTCTGCCCGCTCGAGCCGCTGGTGACAGCTGTCCGCCTTGGATGGCACCAGGCGTCGACCGTCCTGCGCGATCAGCCAGCCATCGATCGACCATCCATCGAACAGCGGTGTCAACAGCCCGCGTGGATCGACGATCGGCAGCTCGTCGCAATCGGGATACCCGATTGCGGTCCAGTTGCGATGGCTGAGGTTCACATGGGTGATCGAGAACGCGCGCGGTACGAACGATGCGTCACGTGGGTCGAACTGACGTTCGATCCAGTAAGGCCAGACCCAATCCAGGTTGTGTTGCACCACGCGACTGTTGATGAGACCGCGGGCGTGGAACACGACACCGGCGCGCAACAACTCGATCGGCTCGCCGACCTCGGACGGCTGAGCGAAGCTGTGCAAACGTGCCAGCAGCGCGATCGGATCGAGAAATCCCTGCCGACGCGCAAGACGCTGCACGATCCAGCGCCAAGGCAGCCACTTCAGCCAGCTCATGTCGGGCTTTCCCCGATCTCGCCGTGCTCCTCGTAACGTTCCAGCGCGCGACGCGCGAGACGACTCAGGTACAGCGCCGTGAACAGCGTGACCACGAAGCCCAGTCCGTACAGCGTCCATTGCAGTGGTGAACGGCCGAGATCGCGCGCGCCCAGCGTAGAGAGATCGGCGGCGAGCGCGCCGAGATAGACGTTGTGCACCGAGTACGGGATGAAGCCGAGGAATGAGCCACCGACATAACCTGGCAACGAAAACTGCGTCAGACCGAAGAAGTAATTCGAGATCTTGCTCGGAAAGAAGGGGATCATCCGCGACAATAGCACGATCTTCCAGCCGTGACTGGTCGCCTCGTCGCTCAGCAGGCGCAGACGCGCGCGTGCCATCACGAAGCGTCGCGCGCGCAGACCGAACAGGTGCCGAGCAATCAGGAAGGCCAGCGTCGCTCCCAATGTGGTGCCGACCACCACGTACACCGAGCCCTCGAGCACACCGAAGATGAACCCGGCCCCGGTGGTGAACGGCAGGCCTGGCAACAGCAAGAGGACTACAGCCGCCATCAACAGCACAAACAGCAGCGCGGCCCAGGCACCCTGGGCATCGAGCCAACGCAACAATCCAACGATCTCTTCGTCGATACCCAGGGCGAGCAACAACCCCAGCACCCCGGCGACTAACAAGGTGCTGCCGGCTATGCCCCACCAAGCCGGCCACTTTCGTAGTATGCGCCTGATCTCTGCCCAACGGCTCATCGGCTGCCAAAACCTTTGCCACTGCGCACAGCAAGCAGTCTGCAGCAATCATTCCCGCCCATGGCAACGCCACCACTGTGATGGAACGTGAGCCGACCGATGAGGTCGCACAAGAATCGGCGCTGCACGCGAATACATCAGCTCGAGCTCTGCTGCTTTATCGGTCGGGTCGTACTGCCGCGGCCCCTGGGGCCGGCCGGCGCACCGGTCGACCACCATGCATGTGAATGGCGCGCGTGCCATTGCCCCGTGCACCGCACAGCAACCCTGACGGAGAACCGCTCAGCTCCCGATCGAGAAAAGGGATGCTCGCGATAGCCATGGTTACCGGCATAGTCGCGATGGCCCAAGGCCGGGGTCGTTACGGCCATGAGGGCCAGAAGATTCAAATTTCCGCCGGTAGCTCGTTTCATGTCACATATCCCAAGGGTAAACAGGGACAGAGCACGGTTTCTTGTCTCCCGCTTTAGAAGCATGGTCTGTCCC
>CAYYHR010000144.1:0-8689 GCA_964471705.1 uncultured Chromatiaceae bacterium | reverse complement strand
ACGCTGCAGAAGCGCTTAAGTTAGTGCCATTCGGGACTGAGCCCTTAATCCTGGAAAGAGCAGTTGAACCGCCAAGGCGCCAAGATCGCCAAGTTTTACGAGGAATATTCCCGAAATACGGCGATCACCTTTCGGGTGAGCATCCCGCTACGATTATCTTAGTGTTTTTCTTGGCGTTCTCTGCGCCTTGGCGGTTTCAACTGCCGAATTTAGGTTAATGGTTGATCTCGAGGGTGCGGTTGTCGATGAGAGATTCGTGCTCCGCGAGTCGTTACAGACCCTCTCCAGACTCAATCCCCGCTGTGCTGCCCGAGTATCTTCAGGATCGCCTCACCGTACTTGCCCATCAATCCGGGACCCATACCGCGTACAGCCAGCAGATTGTCCTGATCCTGGGGGTGGGCGGCGGCGATGGCCATGAGCGTTCGGTCGTGGAGGATATGAAAGGCAGGTACCTCACGGTGGCGGGCCTCCTCCAGGCGCCACTCCTTGAGTGCGGCCACCAGCTCCGGGCTCGGCGGGGGGTTGTTGCTCGGTGGTGGTGGGGTCTTTGCAGCCTTGGGGCGTTTGGTCCGTCCGGCGCTGCCCGCAGCCTGGGCCGGCAAGGTCTTCACCTGCAGGTCTTCGAGAGAGTGCTTGGCCTGCCGGCCGGTGGGGGTCGAGACTGCCTGTTGGTAGCGGATGGTCCGTCCGTCCTTCTCGAAGGATGCTTCTCTGACCTCTACCAGTCCCGAGGCCGCGAGGGCGCCTAGGATCCGCTCGAAGGCGCGGCGGTCGGGAAGGCGGTGCTCAAGGGACCGGTGCAGCTGTCCGGTGCTGCGACCGCTGCCTGCGCGAAGCTGACCAAGGATCTCCGCGGCGATCTCCCTTTCCTCTTCCGTTGCTGGGCGGCGGCCCTGGACCAGACAGGCGCTCGGCGCGCAGAGGTCGCAGATCCCGCAGGGGTCGCCGCTGTCTTCCTGGTCGCCGAAGTGCCGGACCAAGTGCAGCATGCGGCATTCATGTCCGGCGGCAAATCGGGTCACGGCCTCGAGCTGCTCCTGCCGGTGCTTGCGTTGCGCCTCGTAAGGGGTGCGCCAGTCGGCCTCCCCCCTCGCCAGGGTTTCGCCCAGGCCCTGGTCATCCTGTCGTATGCGAAGGCCGCCGTGGATCCACAGCTTCTCCAGGAGCGGGTCCAGGGTCTCGGGCTCCATTCCGAGACGTTGCAACAGGACCTGCTTGGGCTGGGGGGGCTCGCCCAGGGCGTCGTATACCCTGGACAGCAGTCGGGGCTCCGGGTAGTCCCGCTCCTGAAAGAATTCGTGGGTGCGCCTGTCCGCATAGGAATAGAGGAGGATGGCCCGGGACGGGAGTCCGTTGCGCCCGGCACGGCCGATCTCCTGGTAGTAGCCCTCCAGGGTGGCGGGAAGTGCGGTGTGGACGATGGTGCGGATGTCCGGCTTGTCTACTCCCATGCCGAAGGCGATGGTGGCCACGATGACCTGCAGGTCGCCGCGGAGAAAGGCCTGTTGCACCCGCTCGCGCGCCTGGGCCGGCATACCCGCGTGATAGGCGGCGGCGGGAAAATGCCCCTGGAGCATTGCCCCCAGGCCTTCCGCCTCCTTGCGGGTGGGGGCGTAGACGATCGCGGGACGGCGCTCGTCGACATCCAGTATCCGGTGTACCGTTTCCGCCCTCTGCGAAGGCGCCATCTCAACGACCTCCACGGCGATGTTGGTGCGCCGAAAGCCGTGGATGAATCGGCTGGCACTCCCGGCTTCGAGTTGGCGGACGATGTCCTCCTGGACCCTGGGTGTCGCGGTGGCGGTCAGCGCGATCACGGGTGCCGGGCGCAGCAGGGGCAGGCGCTCGCCCAGCATCCGGTAATCGGGCCGAAAGTCGTGGCCCCAGTGGGAGATGCAGTGGGCCTCGTCCACCGCGACCAGCACGGGTTTGCGCTTGGCCAACATCTCCGGAAAGCCGGGGACGCGCAGCCGCTCCGGGGCGATGAAGAGGTAATCCAGGCTACCCTGCAGGTACCTGCGGCAGACCTCCCGGGAGCTGAGTCGGTCCCGACCGGAGTGGATGCATTCCGCCCGTAGCCCCAGTCCCTGCAGCTTTGCCACTTGGTCCTCCATGAGCGCGATCAACGGCGAGATCACCAGGGTGGTACCGCCACGGGCCAGTCCGGGGAGCTGGTAGCACAGGGACTTGCCCGCACCTGTGGGCATCACGACCAGGCTGTCCCTGCCTTCCAGCACGGCCCGGCACACCGGCTCCTGGTGGGGGCGGAAGGAGGTCAGGTGAAACCTGTTCCTGAGCAGATCCTGTAGCCCCTCTCCGGCGCTGGCCGGATCCAGGGTCGGGCTCGGGTCTGCAGGGGAGGGCGGTGGCTGTCCGTTGCTGGGCGGCGGTATGGTCGGAGGGGGGGAGAGCCCGGCGTCGGGTGCCGGTTCGGAAGCCGGCCTTTCCTTGGATGGCGAATCGGGGAGTTGCCCCACGGCAGCACCCAAACTCTCGGCCACCGGACGGGAGATGGAGCCGAAGACCTTTCCCACGGCGTCCCGCACGTATTCTTCGATGCCGGCCATGAAGGATGCCAGGTCCCCTTCCCGCCGCTGGATGGCACGTAGCCGCGCCTCCCATTCCCCGGTCATGGCCGGGCTCTTGATCTCGGGGTGCACCCGCTCGATGAGCCGGATGCCCTTGTCGGTGGCGGCCAGGGTCTTGCGCTCACGCACCACGAATTCGCGGCGGATCAGGGTCTCGATGATCTCCGCCCGGGTAGCGGGCGTGCCTAGGCCCTTGTCCTTCATGGCCGCGGACAGCTCCTTGTCGTCCAAGGTCCGCCCGGCGGTCTCCATGGCAGTCAGCAGGGTGGCGTCCGTGAAGCGGCGCGGCGGACGGGTCCTGCGCTGCACGGCCTTCGCGTCCAGGACCTCCTGGGGCTGGCCTTCGGTCAGTCCCGACGGCAGGGACTGGCCGCCGTCGCGCGACTTCGTGTCGGACTTCGGATCCTTGCCCGGCTGGCCCTGCTTGCCCCTTTCCACACGCACGTCCAGTACCCGCCAGCCCATCTGCTGGACCAGGGTGCCGGTGCTGTGAAAGCGGTCGAGGATGGCCCTCTCCGCCTCCTGAGCCGACCCTGAAGAGACCGCCGTGATCACATTGGTCACCGACCAGAGGTGATCCTGATGCCAGGCGGCGAGCAGGCGCCGGCACACCAGGTCGTAGATCCTCTCCTCGTCCCGGCTCAGGGAGACCCCGTCCGGTGACGTCTTGGTGGGGAGAATGGCGTGGTGGTCGGTCACCTTGCCGTCGTCGACGAAGCGGCGGCCCAGCGACCGCTCGCCAGTGCCGGGAGCGAGGAGATCGGTGTAGGGTTTACAGACGACCTTCACCAGGTCCGGTAAGGTCGCCGCAACGTCGGTCGAAAGATGGCGGCTGTCGGTGCGCGGGTAGCTAATTAGCTTCTTCTGCTCGTAGAGGCCCTGCGCCAGGGACAGGGTCTTCTCGGCGCTGAATCCGTAGAGACGATTGGCGTGGCGCTGCAGCTCGGTGAGGTCGTAGAGGAGGGGAGGGGGAAGCCGCTTGGTCTCGGAGCGCAGGCTCTCGATGCGGGCGCGACCCCCGCGCACCCGATCGACGATCGCCCCGGCCTCCTCGCCGTCGGGTGGCAGCCGCTTTGCCTCGGGCTCGGGCTTCTCGCCGCGAAACCAGGTCCCTTCGAACGCATCGTCCGATTCGGTCTCCGGTCCAGACGCGGGCTTCGCCCCGAAGGTCGCGACGACTTCCAGGTAGTCCTCGGGGACGAAGGCGCGAATGGCCTGCTCGCGCTCCACCAGCATGGCCAGGGTCGGGGTCTGCACACGACCCACGGAGAGCTTCTCGTCGAAGGCGAGTGTGCAGGCGCGGGAGAGATTCAGGCCCACCAGCCAGTCGGCGCGGCTGCGCCCCCGGGCGGCGTCGGCCAGGGGCTCCATCTCCTGCCCGTCGCGCAGCTTGCGGAAACCCTCGCGGATCGCCTCCGGGGTCAGGGAGGAGATCCAGAGCCGGCTGACGGGCTTGAGGCAGCCGGCGGCCTCGTAGATGTAACGAAAGATCAGCTCGCCCTCGCGCCCGGCATCGGTGGCGCAGACCAGCCGCTCCACGGAGTCGCCGTTGATGACCTCGCGCACGGCGGCGAACTGGTCCCGGGTCCGTTCGCTGACCACCAGCGGCCAGGCCTGCGGCAGCATCGGCAGGAGGTCGCGCCGCCAGGCCCGCCACTGGGCGTTCATTTCGTGGGGTTGGGCGAGGGTCACCAGGTGGCCGATCGCCCAGGTTACGATATAGCCGTTACCCTGCAGGAATCCCGTGCCCCGCCGCCCGGCGCCAAGTACCTTCGCGATGTCCCGGGCGACCGCGGGCTTCTCGGCGACGACCGCGATGGTCATGGCCCCGCCGCTCCGGCCTTGGCCAGCAGGGCATGATCTGTGTGAGAATTCGTGGCCGTGTGTCCGGCTGACGTCGCGAGGAAGAGATGCCGATGAAGAACGAGCCGCCCCGTCTCCTGGCCATCCTGGAGCTGGGTGGCTATCCGAACCTGACTCCCGTCTACCGGCAGCTCGGCTTCGCCGCCGAGGTCGTCACGTCCCAGCGCAAAGCCCTGGCCTATCTGAAGAAACGGCTTCCGGACGTCATCGTTGCGGAGTACAACTTCCAGTCGGATTTCCGGGACCGCACCAGCAACCTGGAGACCCTGATGGCACGTCTGCAGCGCCATCCCGAGGTCAAGGTCATCGTCTTCTTCCAGAAGGAGCATCAGCCCAAGCTCGACAATATGCTGTCCCGGTTTCCAGTCTTCGAGACGATTCCCTTCCCGGTCGAGCCGAGCCGGGTCGAGGCGGCCTTGCGCCGGGCTCTGGCGGAAATGGCAGAGATCGGTGATTCGTGAGTGAGCCTCAGTACCCGACCAGCAACGCCTGACAAGCGGCGGGCATCCGCGGTTTCGGCTTCTTCGCCTTCGGTTTCTTGGACGGCTTCCTGGCCTCGTCGCTGAACCACCAGGCGAGTGACGCGCCGCAGCCGTCACCTGGTGGGAGGGCGGCCTGTTGCTGACATTGCGGGCTCCCCCTCGGACACTTCAGCCGGACATGGAAGTGGGAATCGTGTCCCCACCAGGGCCGCAGCTTGCGCAGCCACGCGCGATTGCCCGTCTCGGACCGGCACAGGGCGCGCTTGATCGCCGGGTTCACGAAGATGCGGTCCACGTGAGGGTCCTCGGCGCTGGTCATTAGAAGGAACCTCTGTTCCTTGCCCCAGGCTGGGGAAACGGAGAGTCCGCCCGGGGCGACCATGTTTGCCGGATCCCGTCCCTTCGGGTATCGGTCGTTCGTACTGCGCGCGGAGGTGGTGAGCTGGAACCAGATATCCACGTCCATCCCGTTCTGGTGGCTGCGATGCATGGAGGACATCAGCCCGCCCCGCGGCTGCGACAGATCGCCCACCATCAGCAGCTCGTCGGTCTGCGTGCTCAGCGTCCTGCCCAGGCTCGTCACGAATCGGAGCGTATCCGGATGCCCGTAATAGCGATTGCGGTAGCGGCGGATACTGACATAGCCGGTACCTTCCGCCGGTAGCACCTGGGCTCCCGCGATGCAGCCGTTGGAGGCGGCTCCAATGGCGGCGGCAGGTCCCGGCGCGGTCGTCTTGACCTTTCCCCACGGGCTTGCCGCGACCGGTGGGGAGCCGAGCAAGAATGCGGCGAGGAGGAGTCCGTAGCCGATGAGGGGGGGAGAAGGATTGGGATGGCTCATGGGATCACCCGTCCCCCGGATCGGGCTCCGTGCTGCAGTGCCTCGAAGCGTGCCTTGAATGCCTCCTGGCGCAGTCGCTCCGCTTCCTGCTCGGTGGCGATCATGGGCGAGTCCTGCCAAGCTCCCGTCTCGTGGTCGAACACCGAGAAGCGGTAGGTCTTGCCGACTCGAAATACCTTGGTCACGTCGTTGCCCGCCTGCTCCATGGCCTCGAGCTTGCTGAGATTGCCTTTCGGCTCCTCGCGCGGCGGGGGATTCTCCGCAGGCGAGGCGGTCGAGGTCTCGGGCGCGCGGGCACTGAACTGGGTGTTCTGCATCTCGCCGCGGATGTCGATCTCGACGCTCTCGACCTCCGGCATGCGGCTCAGGATGTAGCCGGCCATGAGCATGCCCAGCTTGTCATTCTCCTTCTCCAGAGCAGTCAGCAGCTTGTCGGCTACGATCTGGCAACGCTCCAGCCGATTCGGGCATTGTACCCATTCGCGGCTCATCTGCCAGCCCTGGTCCATGTCCGCGTCGAGCTTGGCGAAGAACCCCTCGCTTTGCGCGATCACCGCATCCGGCACATTGAGGCTGTATTCCAGCTCGTCGATAATGGCCTTTAAAATCATGGCCAACCCCTCTTGATATTCGATCAAGACCGCATTCTAGCAGAGGTGTCATGCCGGCTACTCGATCCGCTGGGTCTTCCCGTCGCCTCGGCGGATCGTCGACGGTTGCCTACGAATCCAAGTACGAGGACGGATAACCGATGTTGTTGACAATCCCCGGTCTTCTCGAGGGACCGCAGGTCGAGAAGATCCACCAAGTCCTCGCCGATGCGACCTTCGTGGACGGCAAGCTGACCGCCGGCTTCGCCGCCGCCCGCGTCAAGGAGAACCTGGAGATGCAGGACTGTCCGGAGCGCACCAAGCTCTTGATCCGCATCCTCATGGCGAGTCTTGGCCACAACGAGACCTTCCGCTTCGGCGTCCTGCCGCACCGGGTCGCGGACCCGATCTTCGCCCGCTACGAGCCGGGCATGAGGTACGGCGACCACGTGGACGATGCCGTCATGGGTAGCAGCGGTCCACGCTTCCGCAGCGACGTCTCCATGACGATCTTTCTCAACCCGCCGGAGACCTACGACGGGGGAGAGCTGAGTATCCGGACCTCGTTCGGCGAGCAGCGGGTCAAGCTCCCTGCAGGGGATGCCGTGATTTACCCTTCCTCGAGCGTCCACCAGGTCGCCCCCGTGACGCGCGGAAAGCGCCTGGTGGCCCTGACTTGGATCCAGAGTTACGTGCGGGACCCTGCCCGGCGCGAGCTGCTCTACGAGCTGAACCTGGCGCGTGACAAGCTGCTGAGGGCGGCGCCGGAAGAAGAGACGACGAGCTATGTGGACAGGTCCTACGCGAACCTGCTGCGGATGTGGGCGGAGGTTTGAAGAAACCCGGTGAGGCAAGTGCCGAAGGGCCAGACTGACGTGGCCGACCAAGAAAGGTCAGATCCACCCCTCTTTTTTCTTCGGCTCGCCCAGGCTCGATTCCTGCGTCAAGTGCCGGATCCAGCCCAGCAGATGTGCGATGGACAGGCACCAGGCACTGACGATGAGCAGGATCACGCCTACGCCGGTGAACATCAGCATCCAGCCGAGAGCTGATCCGTTGAACTGGGATGGATCGAGAAAGTAGACCAGCGCGAAGGCCGCGATCAGAGCCAAGCTGCCCAAGCCCGCGAGCGCGATCTTGCGCTGGAGCGTCCATGGCTTGAACGGGCCGAAGAGCCAGCCGACGAGCATGGCCACGATCAGGAGCCCCAGGGAAAGCCAGCCCCACAGCTCGAGAATTGCCGCCTCCAGGTCCTTGCCGCCGAGGTGGATAACACCGTCTTCACCCGCCATGGCATCACCCCAGTGGATGAAAGCGTCGCCGACTATCGGCAGGCCTTCGATCCAGCGGGACACCGTTTCGAGCATGTCGAACGTAGATTCCTGGTTGTTGACGAAAAACATCGCCGCCAGCATCAGCAATCCGCCGCCCCAGAGGACGAGCATCGGCGTGAGTTGTGACCAGCGAAAGTAGTCGATCACCAGTGAAATGCCCAGCTTCAGGGGGTTGATCGTATTGTTTTGAGTCATCCGGTTCCTTTCCTTGCGCGGTGTGGAGCGCATTGGGTGCCTTCGTCGATGGCCACCTCGCGCGGATCGAAGATACCGCACAGGTCGCAGTCATGCTCGATAGGCTAATGGTCAGCGACTGGGTGGTCTATTCCAAGTCCTCTACCACCGACACCGATACCACCGACACCGAGACGATGGTGGATTACCTGGGGCGCTACAGTCATCGCATCGCCGTCAGTAACCGGCGTCTCCTCTCCTTCGAGGATGGCCGCGTGGATCTGATGTACAAGGATACCCACTTAGGTTTTCCGGCCAACCGCTGTCAGCGCGAGCGCCTGGGATAGATCCGAGAAGCCATCGCAGCCCACGCCCAGGAGCAGGTATCTTCTAGCGAGGCGCCTGAGCGTGCCGTCGCAGGCGATGAGCAGCGACGCTGCCCGCGTTGCCGAATTGGGCGCCTGCGTGTGATTGCCCAGGTCGTCCGAGAACGAGGTCCCGAGAACGACCGAAGCGATATGCTCTGGTGCTCCGCTGGATAAGGCCAGATAACGAACAGACCGCTGAGCGGCCTGCGCTTGTGCTCGACTCCCGCTTCGAAATTGGCATAAACTCTGTCCAAAAGGGCACTACTTCAGCCCATTCGGAGACGCTCGGATGCAATCTCTCGGCCTACGATCACCTTGTTCCGGCTATCCAGCCGCCGACTTTACCCGGCGCTCAACTTCGCCACATCGATACAATTCCCCTTCTCTAAAGTCATACCATTACCCACATCTCAACGGGGACAGAGTCGTCTCCGGCTGGACACACT
>CAYYHR010000143.1:0-8704 GCA_964471705.1 uncultured Chromatiaceae bacterium | reverse complement strand
GAATGCGCTGCGGGGAGGCATAGAGGATGTTCGGGTCCAGGTTTCCCTGCAGGGCTACCCGATCTCCCACCGCGCGGCGGGCATCCGCCAGGTCCAGCGTCCAGTCCACACCCAAAGCATCGCAGCCGCTGTCCGCCATCCGGCCGAGCCACTGGCCCCCGCCCTTGGTGAAGAGGATCACCGGGACGCGCCGGCCCTCCGACTCCCGGGTGAGCTTTGCGACGATGCGCGTCATGTAGGCGAGGGAAAAGTCGAGGTAGTCCCGCGGTGTCAGCACACCACCCCAGGTGTCGAAGATCATCAAGGCCTGGGCGCCCCGTGCCACCTGGGCATTGAGGTACGCGGTCACGGCCTCGGACAACTTGGTCAGGAGCTCGTGCATCAGCTCGGGGCGGTCGAACAGCATGGCCTTGGAGCGGGCGAAGCTCTTGGTACCGCCGCCTTCGACCATGTAGGTGGCGAGCGTCCAAGGGCTGCCGGCGAAGCCGATGAGCGGCACCCGCCCCCCCAGCTCGCGCCGGACCAGTTCCACCGCATCCATGACGTAGCCCAGGTCGTCCTCCATGTCGGGGACCGTGAGCCGTTGTACGTCTGCCGCGTCGCGCACCGGGTTGCGGAAACGGGGGCCCTCGCCCTCCGTAAAATAGAGCCCCAGCCCCATGGCGTCCGGTATCGTCAGGATGTCGGAGAACAGAATCGCCGCGTCCAGGGGGAAACGCTCCAGGGGCTGCAAGCTTACCTCGCAGGCCAGCTCGGGAGTGCGGCACAGATCCATGAAGCTGCCGGCGCGGGCACGGGTGGCCCGGTACTCCGGCAGATAGCGTCCGGCCTGACGCATCATCCACACGGGCGTGTAGCGCACGGGCTGTCGCAGCAAGGCGCGCAGAAAGGTGTCGTTCTCGAGCTCGGTCACTGGTGGTTCTTCCCGGGGTGGTCGCAGCAGGCTTGTCGTTGTTGCGGGCAGGATACTATAGGGCGAGGCGGGAGGGTGTCCTTGCCGGCGTGAGCGGACTTCCATGGGAGGCGCCCGAGATCGTAGGGCGGCAACCCCTTGCCGCCGTGTGCTCCGAGATTCGAGGGTCGGCATAGGGATGCCGACCTACCCTTTGCCGGATTTGTTGTTACCGCTGTTTGGGCGTCCATGTACTAGGGATTTCGCCGGGACGGGAGGCGATCCGGGAATCCTTGCTCAGATCCATGTGGGACGCGTCGGTACTTTTCTTCTTCGGTAAGAGCAAGTTTATCCCCAGGCTTTGTTAAGAAGGCTTTGTTAAGATCCCACGATGGACGTCTCCCACATCCTCGAACCGCTCAACGAGGCGCAGCGAGAAGCGGTCACCGCCGAGCCGGGCAACCTGCTGGTGCTCGCCGGAGCGGGGAGCGGCAAGACTCGGGTGCTGGTGCACCGCATCGCATGGCTGCTCCAGGTGGAGCAGGCACGGCCCTGGTCGATCCTCGCCGTCACCTTCACGAACAAGGCAGCGCGGGAGATGCGTGCCCGCATCGAGGAGATCCTGCAGGGCCCCGTAATGGGCATGTGGGTCGGGACCTTCCACGGCCTGGCCCACCGCTTCCTGCGCGCCCATTGGCAGGACGCCGAGCTGCCGCAGCAGTTCCAGATCCTGGACGCGGACGATCAGTACCGCCTGATCCGCCGCACCCTCAAGGCGATGAGCCTGGACGAGGCCCGCTGGCCGCCGCGCCAGGTCCAGGGCTTCATCAACAAGCAGAAGGACGAGGGTCTGCGCCCGGAGCACATCGACGATGCCGGCGACTTCTACCTCGCGCGCATGCGCGAGATCTACGCGGAGTACGAGGCGGCCTGCAAGCGTGGCGGCACGGTCGACTTCGCCGAGCTGCTGTTGCACATGCACGAGCTGCTGCGCGACCGCCCGGACATACTCCACCACTACCGGGAGCGCTTCGCCCATATCCTGGTGGACGAGTTTCAGGACACCAATGCCATCCAGTATGCCTGGCTGCGCCTGCTCTCCGGCGACCGGGACAATCTCTTCCTGGTCGGGGACGACGACCAGTCCATCTACGGCTGGCGCGGGGCCAAGGTCGAGAACATCCAGAGCTTCCAGAAGGATTACCCGGGGGCCCGGGTGGTGCGCCTGGAGCAGAACTATCGTTCCTCCGGCAACATCCTGAGCGCCGCCAACGCCTTGATCGCCAACAACGCGGCGCGGCTGGGCAAGAACCTCTGGACCAAGGATCAGGCGGGCGAGCCCATCCGTCGTTATACGGCTTTCGACGAAGTGGACGAGGCCCGCTTCGTGGTGGAGCGCATCCGCCGCTATGCGCAGGACGAAGGCTACCGCCGCTCCGAGTGCGCCATCCTCTACCGCACCACCGCCCAGTCCCGGTTGTTCGAAGAGGCCCTGATCCAGGCCCGGATCCCCTATCGGATCTACGGCGGGCTGCGCTTCTTCGAGCGCGCCGAGATCAAGGACGCACTGGCCTATCTGCGGCTCCTGGCCAACCCGGAGGACGATACGTCCTTCGAGCGCGCGGTCAACAATCCGCCCCGGGGCATCGGTGTCAAGACCCTGGACATCCTGCGCGAGCAGGCCCGGGGGGCCCACTGCTCCCTCTGGAAGGCCGCCGAAGACATCGCGGCAACCGGATCGCTCCCCCCTCGCGCCACCGGTGCGCTCAGCCGGTTCCTGGCCCTGATCCACGAGCACCAGGCAGAGGGAAAGAAAAAAGAGCTTCCGGATCTCACCGCTGAGATTATCGAGATCAGCGGTCTGCCGGAGCACTACAAGAAGTCCAAGGACGGCAGGGGGGTGGATCGGATCGAGAACCTGGAGGAGCTGGTCAATGCCACTCGCCGCTTCTCCAACGAGCTGCAGGACGAGGAGGGCGATGCGCTCGTCGCCTTCCTCTCCCACGCGGCCCTGGAGGCGGGCGAAGCCCAGGCAGACCCCTTCGAGGACGGCGTGCAGCTCATGACCATGCATAGCGCCAAGGGGCTGGAATTTCCTATCGTCTTCATCGCGGGGGTGGAAGAGGGGCTCTTCCCCCACAGCATGTCGGCGCAAGATCCCGAGCGCCTGGAGGAGGAGAGGCGCCTGTGCTATGTCGGCATGACCCGGGCCATGCACCAGCTGTATCTGTGTCACGCGGAGAGCCGGCGACTGCATGGCAATATGGATTATCCCTATCCTTCACGCTTCCTGCGGGAGATCCCGGCGGAGCTGATCGAGGAAGTTCGCGGCGGCGGGATCTCTCGGCCGTCCACCGCCTGGGCGGCAAGCAGCCCTGGTGCGCTCGCGGGCGGACTCCAGCTCGGTCAGCGGGTTTCCCACCCCAAGTTCGGACTGGGAACCGTCCTCAACAGCGAGGGCAAAGGGGCGAGCACCCGCATCCAGGTCAACTTCGAGGAGGTCGGCGCCAAGTGGCTGGTGCTGGCCTATGCGCGTTTGGAGCCGGTCAGCTCATAACGACTCCCGGCGCTGCAAGTTACCGTGAAAGTACGCGCCGGAGGCGCACCGACTCTCCCCCTCTCCCTCTATGGGAGAGGGTCGTGGTGAGGGAACGATCAGGGGCGAAACGACCTTTCATATCTTCGGGGTGGCTCGACTCGTCCCATGATCGTTTGGCCGGGAGCCGGCCACATCGACAAAGATGGTCTCCGGAGCCGAGCGATGGGCATCAGTGCTGAAAGTGATTCGCTCGAGGCTCGATCTCCGGATTCATCGTTGCGTCACAAAGGGTCCCGTTTCCTGAGGGTCACCAGCACCACACCGCCCAGGACCATTGCCGTGCCCAGGAACTGGATCGGCAGGAGGGTCTCATCGAGGAACAGGTAGGCCATGACGAGGGTCGACACCGGACCCACGGTACCGATGAGTGCTGCCTGGTCCGCCCCGATGCGTCGAATGCCGGCGTTCATCAGAAACGCCGGCGTTACGGTACAGACCAGTGCCAGGGCGAGGGCGATGCTGACAACCCAGGTCGAGACCAGCAGCTGCTGGATGGGCCTGGTTATCAGAAACTGCCCGATGATCGCCAGGCAGGCGACCGACATGGAGTAGGCGGTAAAGCGTCGCGAGCCGAAGCGTGGAATGAAGTGGCCGCTGCCGGTCAGGTAGACGGCAAAGCTAAGGGCGCTGCCGAACACCAGCAGTGCGCCCAGGGCAGTGTCGGAAGAGGCCAAATGCGGGTCCCTGCTGTATACGAGGGCGATCCCTGCGTAGCTCAGCAGCAAGGCCCAGCGCTGCGGCACGCCGATAGGTCGCCTGTAGAGTGCGGCGGTCAGGATCACCACGATGGTCGGATAGAGAAACAGGATCAGCCGCTCCAACCCTGCGGAGATGTATTCCAGACCCTCGAAGTCCAGCAGGCTGGCCAGGTAGTAACCCAGGATACCCAGGACCATCAGCGCCGCCCAGTCGCCGCCTGTGCGATGCCCTTGCCCCGAGGACGCACGATCCCACAGGGCGACAGCCAGAAAAACGGGCAGCGCCATCATCATGCGCAGAGTCAGCAGGGTGACGGCATCCGGCGGCGCGCTCTCCGCGTAGGCGATCTTGATCAGGATCGCCTTGGCCGAAAAGGCTATCGCGCCGAGCAGAATGAGGACACTGCCGAGCAGAGCCTGGCGGGAGGGATTCTTGCCTGTATCCATGAGCTTGCCCTGGGCTTGGGCAGCCACGGATCCGGCGGCGAAGGAGGTGACTCGGGCAGTCGCGGCGGGATACGCGGCTGCCGGAAAAAAATCAGAAGGGATGTGAACGGCAGCAGCAGGCAGGCGCACGCCAGCGCAGTTGCCATTTGCGGCTGTTCGCGGTGGTGCAGTAGCTTGCCGGCGACGGGATCATGGACTCACGGTAACCGCTGGCTCGGGCCAGCGTCAAGACTCTGCCCCGGTCTCTGGGTGTTTACGGGGGCTGGGACTTGTCTGCCGTATGTGCATATCCGTCCATGAGCCTATCCGCTCGTCGTCAGAAGCCGATGCGTATTACAACCGAATTGTTCCAATCAGATAGCTCGTGGCCCGTCCGCGAATCTTCACCCGGTCCCCAGCCATGGCGCCATTCACTTCGCCCCCGCTCCGGGACACCTGTTTCGCCGTCAGCTGTGATTTTCAAAGCACGACGGACCAATAGGGGATGATCTGTGTGAAGGCCGATCCGGTTACCGTGTCTTCGTCCATGCCGTATCTGGGCGCAAAGAAACGGACAACGAAGTCATAGGCACGGGATCTTGCCGTGATCGAAACGCCCCGAAGATCCAACTCGCGAAAAGCGGACATATCGGGTCTTGCGCCGATCACGTCCGCCTCGTCCTCGAACACGAGGACGTAGTCCTGATTCACGAGGCAGGCGACGGGCAACACCCCGAAGGCGGTACAGATTAGCTCCGGCATATCGCAGGCTCGTGGTGGCTGGGAGGGAAAATCAATCTCCAGCCAGTCCTGTCTTCTCTCGACGGTGAGAAGACCGCTCCGCGACTGGAAGCTTACCCGCTTGCCCGCGTAATCGAGGTGATTGAACAAGACCCAGGCGCTGGCGAGTGTCGCATGTCCGCATAGATCGACTTCCTGGGTGGGGGTAAACCAACGGGTATGGAACCCTTCATCCGTCGGTAGGAAGAAGGCCGTTTCCGAGAGATTATTCTCCGCAGCAATCGACTGCAGGGTCTCGTCGGGCAGCCACTCCTGCAGCGGACACACCGCAGCCGGGTTGCCCTCGAAGGGCCTGTTTGCAAAGGCGTCGATCTGGTACAGCGTCAGCTCCATGGAGATCCCCCGGATTTGAGCAGCCAACTTTGGACAGGCCGGACGGATCGCCTTCCGACTGGTCTCGTCGGCATGGAGCAGGTTACTGTCGTGGATCTCGGCGAGTTGTCCCTCGGCCACCGGGCTGACGGCGCGCCTGGCCACAATCTGTCACAGCAGAACCATGGTCCGCTTGCCCGGCTTGCCAACAGCGCCTGGGCGCTCGAGTGTTATTGCGGCGCAACCTTCCCGTTTTCGTCAGATTGTCTTGTCTCTGGTTGTCCTTTTTGAGATGGGCAGAAGGTTACATTCTGTGAGTTTCAGCAGTGTAACGTTTCGGTCATAAGCACAGATTATAATTTTGGCCCCTTTGAAAGGTCATTAAATGAGCCTAGGAGCTATGATTACACGTTTTCACTTTCGGTTGGCAATGGCGGCACTTGCTATTGCACCGTGCCTCGCTCTTGGTGGAGGCAAACACAGTCTAGTCACCGCTGGCGATTATCAGATCGATACTAATCTGGGCGATCCGGTTACCTTCGTCAGCTATGATGGTACTCAAGAGAGCGCTCCGTTTCAGATGACCATCGGCTACGGCAGCGCTGCTTTCCACAATCCCCACGACCCTGCCAAAGTGTTCTACACTGCCTCGGATCGCGGCCCGAACATCAAGTGCGAGGACTCGGGCGGCGCACCGGTCGACATCTATCCCTTCTGCGGCATGATGGACGCCAGCGGTACCTTCCAGCCTGACGACGACGGCAAGATCTTCCCGGATCCGGAGTTCGACCCGACGATCTACAAGTTCACACTGGTTCTGGGAAAGTTCACCATGGTGCCCGTGGTGATCCAGGAAATCCCTCTGAAGGACCAGGATGGCAACTCGATTGGCGGCCTGTCGAACGACCTGCCTGACCGGCCCAAGAATCTGAACGAAGTCACGAAAGATGACGAGTCTGTGCCCAACACCGAAAACGGTTACAGCAACGAGGCCCAGCGCCTGCCGTTCAACCAGAACAGCCTCGACACCGAGGGTCTGGCCCAGCTCCCGGACGGCAGCTTCTGGGTCGGCGAGGAGTATGCGCCCAGCATCGTTCACATCGACGCCGATGGCCACGTCCTGGAACGCGTCGTCCCTAACGACAGCGGTGTGATGAACCCCATCACCAACAAATCCATGAGCGTGTGCGATGCGCTGTCCGGCACTATCGATACCGCGCTGGACACCGTGCCGACCAACTACCCGATCAACTGCAGTCTGCCGGACATCCTTGACCTGCGGTCGCTGAACCGCGGCATCGAGGACCTGACCGTCTCGCCGGACGGCAAGACCCTGTACTTCGGTATGCAGAGCCCGCTCGCCAACCCGTCCAAGGATGCCTACAAGGCGTCGCGCAATGTCCGCATCTTCACCGCGTCGCTGAACAGAGATGGCAGCTTCCGCAAGATGACTGGCGAATATGTATACGTGCTCGATACACCGGACACCTTCGTCGCCGACAACAGCAGCAAGCAGAACGACGTCAAGCTGTCAGAGATGAGCATGACCCCAAACGGCCACCTGATCCAACTAGAACGGATCAGCAAGGTCACCAAGCTGTACCACAGCGACCTCGAGGGGGCGACCAATATTCTCGACAGCGAGTGGGATGATCGCGAAACCCAGCCTTCGCTTGCCGAGCAGACCGATCTCGCCGCGGTGGGCATCGTGCCGGTGGCCAAGACCCTGCTGTTCGACACCGAGACCGACTACCCGACAGCGCAGGAGCCGGGCAAGGTCGAAGGCGTGGCCATCCTCAGCAATAAGTACTTCCTGCTGTCGAACGACAACGACTTCGGCATCGGCGGCGATCCGACCGAGCTCAACGTCATCAGGGGCGCGGTACATTTGTTTGAGAACTGACGCGGGGTGGACTGACAGATCTCCCTGAAAAAACCCCGAGGCCGAATCGGCCCCGGGGTTTTACATATGAGCATAAAACGCTGGGCAAAGACCGATTAAGGGGCGTTCGCCGGATGAGTATGGCTCATGATGCCAGTCTGTCGGCCAACTCCCGCAGAAGCCTGCCGCGTCGTCCCGCCACGCGCTTTTCGTGAATGCACGAAGGGGTTGTGGGATCGATGCATCAGTTGTTCGAGCCTGTTAGTAGCACGACTGCCTCGTCCTCCTCTTTCGCTTTGGCATAGTCCAAGGCAGTTTTGCCCTTGTCGTCCTGGATCGTCAGGTCGGTACCCGATTCGACGAGCAGCTTCACCGTTGCTGCCTTCCCACCTGCGTACTTCGTGGCACAGATCAGGGGCGTGTCACCTTGGCTATTCCGGACATTTGGGTCCGCACCCCGTGCAAGCAGGATCTTCATGACCTCCACTTCATTCTCCACGGCGGCATTGTTCAGAGCATAGCTTCCCTTGGCGCTGCGCCCGTTGACATCCACCCCGCTGTCGAGAAGTGCGGTGACCTTGTTGGCGTCCCCGTCACCTGCGGCCTCGTATAGGGCTTCGATATCGTTAGCCGATGCTGCACCGGCGATACCTATCAGACCGGCAACAAGGAAGATCCAGGGCAGGTACGCAAGCTGGGTCCGCGGCGTTGTGAGATTCATGTCGAACGTCCTCCCAGCGATGGTTCTATATTTACTCCTTATCCAACCGTTTGCCGCTCCTCGACCCTCAGTATAGTTGACCGAGCGTTAAGGCATCTGCTGACATTGCTCCGAAATCGTCGAGGTACCGTGGGTGAAGTCTGCATGCTGGGCGGCCTGCGGCTTTGGTGCCTGCCTTGCGCGCATGGAAGTTCACCGCCTCTTGCCGGCTACGAAGTCGCCTACCAGTGCGGGCACGCGCTGCTGATCGACGCACTGCGCACCTGGCAAGGTGGATTCAATGTTCCGCTGCTGAGCCAGCGGCACCGTGACGACAAGATCGGTCTCGCGCAGGAATACCTGCTTCTGGAAACGGACTACAGTCAGTCCCCCC
>CAYYHR010000142.1:3448-8709 GCA_964471705.1 uncultured Chromatiaceae bacterium | reverse complement strand
TTCCAGGTCGGAAAGAACCTGGCCATCACCCCCGGGAAGGTCGTTTTCCGCAACCGCTTGATGGAGCTCATTCAGTACGAGCCGACCACCGAGAAGGTGTACAAGGAGCCGGTTCTCATGCTGTCGGCCTGGATGATGAAGTACTACATCATGGACCTGTCCCAGGAGAATTCCATGGTGAAGTTCCTGGTGGATCGGGGACATACGGTCTTCATGATCTCCTGGCTCAACCCCAGCGCGGACGACCGGGACCTGGACATGGAGGACTACCGCAACCTGGGAATCATGGATGCCCTGAAGGCGATCAACAGCATCGTTCCGAAGGCAAAGGTTCACACCGTCGGCTACTGCCTGGGAGGCATCATCCTCACCATCGCGGCTGCGGCGATCTGCCGGGACCATGACAAACGCCTGGCCAGCATGACCCTCCTGACCACCCTGACGGACTTCAACGACCCGGGCGAGCTCGCGGTCTTCATCGATCCCAGCGAGGTTTCGTATCTGGAGGACATGATGTGGGAGCAGGGATACCTGGACCCGCGCCAAGCCGCCGGCAGCTTCCAGCTGTTGCGCTCCCACGATCTCATCTGGTCGAAGATGGTCAGGGAATACCTGCTCGGCAAGCGCCAGCCGATGTTCGATCTGATGGCGTGGAACTCCGACGGCACACGCATGCCCTATCGCCAGCATTCCCAATTGCTGCGAAGGCTTTTTCTGAACAACGACCTCTGGGACGGGCGCTATCGGGTCGGGGATCGCCCCATCGCCATCAGCGACATCCACATCCCGATATTTGCCGTGGCGGCGACCGGAGATCACGTCGCCCCCTGGCGCTCCGTCCATCGCCTCCACCTGCAAACCGACGCCGAGGAGTTTACCTTCGTCCTCACCAGCGGAGGACACAACGTAGGCATCGTCAATCCGCCCGGTCCCAAGGCGCGCGGCCATCGAATCGCCACCAGCAAGGCCGGCGATCGCTACGTGGATCCCGACACCTGGCTGGTGACCGTGCCCGAGCGAGAGGGCTCCTGGTGGGTGGCATGGGAAGAATGGCTGAGCCAGAGGTCTTCGGAGAAGACAGCCCCACCGACCATGGGCAATCCCCATCACAACGGCTATGTGCCGCTGGGCGACGCGCCCGGAACCTATGTCCTGCAGGAATGACCAGCTGCAGGACCTACCCCGGGGCGCCGTGAGCATCATATCTTCCGCACATCTTGATCGTTCGATGCCGGGGACGAGTGCTTGACCAACACCACGACAAGGCTCGAAGACCCCTGGGGCCTTGACGTCACGCCACTGGTACCCGAGGTCTACGCCCAGTACCGACCCCTCGTCGCCGACGCCCTCGTCTTCTTCCTGCAACGCCTGCCCGCGCCCCGTCTAAGGGCTATCCTCGAGGAGCAACAGGCATTCCCCCCCGACGCCGGCATCGCAAAGCGGTTGACGGCGCTACTGTCCCACTGTCCGACCCTGCACAAGATGGGACAGGTAGTAGCACGCAACCAGAAGCTGGACCAGGAGCTGCGCGCCCGCCTTCAGACCCTCGAAACCATGCCTGTTACGACCAGCGAAGGTGCGATCAGACAGGTCATCCGACGCGAGCTGAAGGATGTCCCCAAGAACAGTATACGGCTGGGCCCGGCGGCACTGGCCGAAGCCAGCGTTTCCGTCGTCATGCCCTTCACCCTGACATCTGCGGATACCTCCGGCCCGACCGAGGGTGTGCTAAAGGTCCTCAAGCCGGGCATCGAGGAAACGCTGGAGGAAGAGCTCGCAATCTGGTCGGATCTCGGGCAGTTCATCGACGAGCGCTGCGAGCAATACAAGGCCCCTCCACTGAATTATGCCGAGTCGCTGGAGACCATCCGCGAGCTGCTCGCTAACGAGATCCGGCTCGACCGCGAGCAAGCCCACTTGGCGGAGGCCGCGGCCTTCTATGCGGACGCCCGAGAGATTCAGATCCCTGCACTCTTTCCTTTTTGCACAGAGCGCATCACCGCCATGGAGCGGGTGTATGGGACAAAGGTGACCGATACCGACCACCTTTTGGAGAAACGTCGCCGGCAGCTGGCCAATTCGGTGATCGAAACGCTGATTGCACGACCCGTGTGGACGCCGCAGGAGTCTGCTCTGTTCCATGCGGATCCCCATGCCGGAAATCTCTTCTTCACCGATGACGGGCGGCTCGCCATTCTCGACTGGAGCCTTGCCAGCCACCTGGGCAAAGAGGAGCGCATCCATGTCATGCAGCTCATGCTCGGCGCCTTGACCCTGAATGCACAACGGATTGCACGGGAGATCGATGCCCTGGCCCAAGCCCCTACGAACGAAGATGCCTTACGGCGTGTGGTCGACAAGGCCCTCGGCAAGCTCTACGCCGGAGAGCTGCCGGGCTTTCGCTGGTCGCAGTCGCTCCTGGACGAGGCATCCATGTCGGCCGGCGTGAAATTCAGCAGCGAGCTCCTCCTGTATCGCAAGAGCGTCCTGACCATCGAAGGAGTGGTGGTGGACATCTCGGGCAAGAGCTCGATCGGGCGCGTACTTCCGGCAACGGCGGCCCGGCAGTTCCTCCGCGAGCTGGTGAAACGCGTCTTCGCCCTGCCCGCCTCCCGGGATTTCGGGACCCATCTCTCCAACCTGGATCTTCTTTCCTTGTACTGGGGAGGGCCTTCCGCCGCCGCCAGATTCTGGATACACCACTGGGAGAGCAGGCTCACCGCCTTGATGAGCGGCCCGAACGAGCCATGACGCCCGGGGACCAAACCATTCGCCGAAGAGGTACCTGAAATTGGACTATCAAGACATTCTCTACCAGGTCGACAAGGGCATCGCCAGGATCACGATCAATCGGCCCGACAAGTTCAACTCGTTCCGCGGCATCACCTGTGAAGAGCTGATCGACGCATTCGATCGAGCAGGCTGGGATCGCAAGATCGGCGTCGTGGTGCTGACGGGGGCCGGCGACAAGGCATTTTGCACCGGCGGCGATCTGTCCTCCCATGAGGGTGCCTATGACGGCAGGGGAACCATCGGGCTACCGCTCGAGGCGCTGCAGAGCGTCATCCGCGACATCCCCAAGCCCGTCATCGCGCGCGTGCAAGGCTATTCCATCGGCGGCGGCAACGTGCTCTCGCTCCTGTGCGACCTCACCATCGCCTCCGAGAAGGCGATCTTCGGGCAGGTCGGCCCCAAGATGGGATCGGTGGACCCCGGGTTCGGATGCGCCTTCCTGGCCCGCACCATCGGCGAGAAGCGCGCCCGCGAGATGTGGTACATGTGCTGGCGCTATTCGGCCGAAGATGCCTATCGAATGGGGCTCGTCAATCGCGTGGTACCGCACGAGAAGCTCGACGAGGAGGTGCAGCGCTGGTGCGAGGAGATCATGGAGCGCAGTCCCACTGCCCTCGCGATCGCGAAGCGGGCGTTCAACGCGGATACCGAGCACCAACGGGGCATCTCAGCGCTGGGTCTGCAGGCCGTAGGACTCTATTACGACACCGACGAGTCCAGGGAAGGCGTCGCAGCCTTCAAGGAGAAGCGCAAGCCCGACTTCCGCAAGCTCAAGAGCCCTTGAGCAAGGACCTGATGGCGCCCGAGGTCTGAATCTTTCCTTCCCCGGTATAGGCCTCGTGGTTCTTTTCGATGTCTCCGGAGCGGTAAAGATAATTGACCATCATGCCGCAGGACTCGCGCAATCCCTTCAGCGAGCTGTCGCCGAGCCAGTTGATCCGCTCGATCCGGGCACCGTTCGACAGGTGGAAATGGGCGACGCGGTCGAGCGCCCCGTTCCTGCGCTTGGCGAGCACGAGGTAGCGGGCGCACAACCGCATCAGCACCGGGCGCACCGCCTCTTGCAGATCCGGATCGCGATGCCAGCGCGCATGGTCGCAGAGCACGCCCAGGACATCGCCCGAGCCGTCCGATCCGGAGACCTCGGCCAGCGCTTTCTCCAGGTCTTCCTGCTCGCTTGGCAACAGCAGCCGCTCGGGGTCCTCTGCGACCTCCTGCTGCAGCCAGGCGCGAAAACCCGGAATTGGCGACAAGGTGGAGAATGTCTTGATGTGCTTGAAATCAGCGGCAAGGGCGTCGACGACCCGCTTGATCAGGAAATTCCCGAAGCTGATGCCGTCGAGCCCGCGCTGTGCGTTGGAGATCGAGTAAAAGATGGCCGTATCCGCTTCCGACGGATCTTCCAGAACGTCCCGCTTCAGGTCCAACAGCGCCTGAACATTGTCGGAGATACCCGCAACCAGGGCCACCCAGACATAGATCAAGGGCTCGTCCGGCATCTGGGGATGAAAAAACGCATAGCAGCGGCGATCCGGCGCCAGCCGGTTCTTGATATCGGTCCAGGATCTGACCGCATGCACCGCCTCGTACCTGGCGAGCTTTTCCAGCAACGAGGCCGACGCGTTCCAGTCGATGCAGCGAAGCTCCAGGAATCCCACGTCGAACCAGGCCACCAACAGACTCTTCAAGTCGTCGTCGAGCCCCTTCAGGATGGGATCGCCGCGGGCAAGCCCGAGCAGCTCCGCCCGCATGTCGACGAGAAACTTCACCCCCTCCGGGAGGGCATTGAACTGGGCCAGCAGGCGCACCCGCGGTGGGGTCAGCGCCGAACGAAGGCGCGTTTCCGCCTCGTACATCCGGGCCGCCCGCTCGGCACTGCGCTCGCTGTCCCTGACCTGCAGCCCGAGCCACGCCTTGGCTGCATCGGACACGACTTCTTCATCCACCCGATAGTCCCGCGCCAGAAGCCCGAGGAACTGCTGGCGCCCCTCCGCGCTCAGGTCCAGGTAGGTCCGGCCAAGATCGGCGGCCAGTGCCCGCGCGGACACCTCGCCGCCTTTACGCTCCAGGCACTCGTCGATCTGGCGCTTCAGGCGGTTGCGATCTTCCTCCGGGAGCTCCGCGCGAACGACCCCTGTCAGCTTGACCAGGGCCGATCCGGTCATATCTTTCCACGCCCGTCGCAGATTGCCGATTGTCCGGTTGAAGAGTCGGGGAGATTCGGACCCCTCGACGCCGTGCTCGATCTCTGTGTCTATCATCATTGGGTTTTGCGAGATCTCTCGGAAGGATCTGTCGCCGGCTCGTCTCCTCGAGATTAGCCCAATGCCGGCAAAGGGCAATGTCACAGCCCCCATCCGCCGGAATCGGGTTACTCTATAGTCTCACCGATATAGTCTCGCCGATCCCCCGGCGGCTTCAAGCTCCTTCAGTTGATCGAGGAATAAATCGATGGCCTCGCATAGCCA
>CAYYHR010000142.1:0-3348 GCA_964471705.1 uncultured Chromatiaceae bacterium | reverse complement strand
GACAAGGGGATCCATGTCGTCCTCACCCACCCGGAGCTGATCATCCCCGAATCGCTTAAGAAGGAGCTCTACCTGATCGAGATGGAGCTGCCTTCCGAGGAGGAGATCCTCGACCACCTGACGCCCGGCGAGGACCATGCAGGGATCTCGCGGGATCAGCTGTACCGAATCGCGGGTGCCATGAAGGGCCTGTCCCTGAACGAAGTCGACCACCTCCAGAATCGCATCTTCCAGGGCGGGCCCATGGATGCGTCGCAGGCCCTGATCGAGATCACGGAGGAAAAGGCCCAGCTCCTGCGCAAGGAAAGCTGCCTGCGCTTCTTTCCGTCCCTGCACGCCTTGGAAAGCGTCGGCGGCCTCGACAACCTCAAGACCTGGGTGATGAAGCGCAAGGACCTCTTCTCGGAAAAGGCCTACGAGCAGGGCGTCCCCGTGCCTTCCGGTATCCTGCTCATGGGCGTCAGCGGCTGCGGCAAGAGCATGGCGGCAAAGGCCATCGCGGCGACCTGGGAGCTGCCCCTGGTGCGCCTGGACATGAGCCTGGTGCTCTCCGGGAGCTTCGGATCACCCGAATACGCCTTCGAGCGCGCGACCCAGATCGCCGCCGAGGTGGCGCCCATCGTCCTCTGGGTGGACGAGCTCGAGAACGCCTTCGGGTACGACGAGCGCAGTGGCAGCGGTGGCGGCAACGTCAACATCTTCTCCAGCTTTCTGACCTGGCTGCAGGAGAAGCCGCCGAAGATCTTCGTCGCCGCCACGGCCAACCGCATACAGGAGCTGCCGGCGGAGCTGATGCGCAAGGGCCGCTTCGACCAATTGTTCTTCCTGGATCTCCCCACCAAGGAAGAGCGCATGGAGATCTTCCGCATCCACATCCAGCTCAACGACGGGGATCCCGATGACTTCAACATCAGCTACCTGGCCGCCGCCACCAAGGAGTGGAGCGGCGCGGAGATCGAGCAGGCCGTGAAATCGGCCCGCATCGACGCCTATCAGGAGGATCGGCCCTTCTCCGACAAGGACATCGAGCGCAACTGCATACGCCAGGTCCCCCTGTCCCAGACGATGACCGAGCAGATCAAGGCGATCAAGGACTGGTCCTTCAAGCGGGCGGTCCCTGCCTCGAGCGGGCGCGGCTGACGGATGCGATACATTCACTCCTTCAATTTATATAATTTAAATTATTTATCATTTCGATATTGTTTGATGCCGCCCGCTCGCATATGTCTGAAGGTAGTCAGCGCCTGATTTCCCCCTTCAACCTTAGGGAATTGATCCTGTCGCCACACCCGAGGTGACGGATCTGGGCTACGACAAGGGCTTGGCCTGCCCGGCGGCAACCCCGACGACCTCGCCGGCTCCCACCGAAATCACTACTTATATCGGACCGGACAACGACATGATCGAACGCATCGACGTGGGCGGCCTGCGCGTCGCTAAACCCCTCTACGACCTGGTGAAGAACGAGATCGCACCCGGCACCGGCATCGACCCCGACGGATTCTGGAACTCGTTCGGCGAGATCGTCCGCGACCTCACGCCGCGCAACCGGGAGCTGTTGGCGAAGCGCGACGCACTTCAGGCGCGGATCGACGGCTGGCACAAGTCGAATCCGGGACCGGCTGCCGATCCGGCCGCCTACCGCGCCTTCCTGGAGGAGATCGGCTACTTGGTGCCGGAAGGTGAAGACTTTTCGGTCGCCACCGAGAACGTGGACCCTGAGATCTCCCGGATCGCCGGCCCCCAGCTCGTAGTCCCCGTGAGCATCCCCCGTTACGCGCTCAACGCCGCCAACGCCCGCTGGGGCAGCCTGTACGACGCCCTTTATGGGACCGATGTGCTCTCTGAGGAAGGGGGAGCGGAGCGCGGCGGCGCCTACAACCCCGTGCGCGGCGCCAAGGTGATCGAATACGCCAACGGTTTCCTCGATCAGGCGGTCCCCCTGTCCAAGGGTAGCTACGCGGATGTTACCGGCTATCGCGTCGAGGGCGGGCGGCTCCTCGTCACGCTGGCCGACGGCAGCGAGACGGGCCTCGCCGACCCTGCCGCCTTCGCCGGATATCGGCAGGGCGATGGCCGCTTGGCATCGGTGCTGCTCGTGCACAACGGCCTTCACATCGAGCTTCAGATCGATCCGGGACACCCGGTCGGCAAGGACAGTCCCGCGGGCGTGAAGGACGTGGTCATGGAGGCCGCCGTCACCACCATCCAGGACTGCGAGGACTCGGTCGCGGCCGTGGATGCCGAGGACAAGGCCGGCGTCTACCGCAACTGGCTGGGCCTCATGAACGGCGACCTCAAAGCCAGCTTCCAGAAGGGGGGCAGACTCATGGATCGCGCCCTCGAGCCGGACCGCAGCTATACGGCTCCGGACGGCTCCCAGCTCACCCTTCCCGGGCGCAGCCTGATGCTGGTCCGCAACGTGGGTCACTTGATGACCAACGGTGCCGTCCTAACGGCGGACGGGGAAGAGGTCTTCGAAGGCATGCTGGACGCCATGGTGACCGTTCTGGCGGCAATGCACGACCTCGAGGGTCTCGGCACCCTCAGCAACTCTCGTACCGGGAGCATCTACATCGTCAAGCCCAAGATGCACGGCCCCGAGGAGGTCGCCCTCACGGTCGACCTGTTCACCCGGGTCGAGGGCGCCTTGGGTCTGGCCCGCGATACCATCAAGATCGGCATTATGGACGAGGAGCGGCGCACCACCGTCAATCTAAAGGAGTGCATCCGCGCCGCCGGCGAGCGTGTGATCTTCATCAACACCGGCTTTCTCGACCGAACCGGCGACGAGATCCATACCGCCATGGAGGCGGGCCCCATGATGCGCAAGGGAGACATGAAGACGAGCCCCTGGCTGCTCGCCTACGAGGACTGGAACGTCGACGTCGGCTTGGCGTGCGGCCTGCCAGGCCATGCCCAGATCGGAAAGGGCATGTGGACCATGCCCGACGAAATGCACGCCATGGTTCAGACCAAACAGGGCCATCCACAGGCCGGAGCGAGCTGCGCCTGGGTCCCCTCCCCCACCGCTGCAACCCTGCACGCCATGCACTATCACCAGGTGGACGTGGCCGCGCGTCAGGAAGAGTTGGCGGCCGGCGGGCGCAGAGCCAGCCTGGACACCATCCTCCAATTCCCGGTGGCAGCGAGCCCGAGCTGGACACCGGAGGAGATCCAACAAGAGCTGGACAACAACTGCCAGGGAATCCTCGGCTACGTGGTGCGCTGGATCGACCAGGGTGTCGGCTGCTCCAAGGTCCCGGACATCAGCAACATCGGCCTCATGGAGGACCGCGCCACCCTGCGCATCTCCAGCCAGCACGTGGCCAACTGGCTCCATCACGG
>CAYYHR010000141.1:1990-8733 GCA_964471705.1 uncultured Chromatiaceae bacterium | reverse complement strand
CGGAAACTCTCCGCCTAAGGTTGCGCGCGCCTGTGCTCTACTCGACTGCGGTGCGACACGGCGGAACTTGCCAATGGGATTTACTGGCTCTAGCAAAGTGCGCGGAGGTATGGAGAGCTTCGATTGGCAGTAGTGCGACATTCGATCCCGGTACCCCTCTAATACGCCTCCCGCGGCCCCCTCCTGCGCCGGGTGTTCTGGTGAGCGGAGCCCCATGCAGGCGTCGGCAGGTTTCGGGGTGGCCCATAGCGAAGGAAAGAGGATAGCTGCGTTGACCTCGAAGAGGGAGTGCGCGATGCTGAGTACAAAGCCTTCTGGAACCATCTGGACGTCGAGGGGCGCGTAGGGCTGGGGCACCCGTTCGGAACTCGCCGCTGCTCGGGGGTGAGACAACATGAAACTGCAATCACACTTGCTTTATCTCCGATCAGCTTTTGTTCTGAGCCGCTTTCGAAGGACAGGATGCCGCGTCTGATCGATTTAGACCGCGATGTCAGACCTAATAACTCATATGAAATCAGGTGGTTGCCTGGAAAGCACACTCAGAAAAATATAAGCACCACAGAGAAGAGGGCAATGGAACAAACAGAACGACGAGAACCAGAATTGGCGTCGCTTTGGTCCGAGCTCGGCAGAACGACGGATGCCAACAAACGCGAAGCTATTCGAAAGACGCTGGGCAAGCATCTCGCCGACCTCCTGATGGTGCAGAAACTGACCGGGAACGACCTATATCCGCTGTTCAAGGAAGACGAAGAGAAGCGCAAACGGTTGGTGAAGAGCTTCTTGGATGGTGAGTCTGCGTTGCCGGATACACCCGATGAGTTCAGAGCCAAACCGTTTGAACGCGAACAGTTCCTTGCGTCCTTCTCATCTCATGTGAACCGATGGTCGGCACACTGGAAGGAGGTGCGGACCTTCCTCATCGACGAAGACTTCGCGGAGTGTGAGGAGGTTGAAAGGCTCGGCAACAAGAGCGAGACACGGGAACGTCTCGTAGCGAGCTTCTATTATCTTAGGGTCTTCTTGGCGACCTGCATGCAGGGGCCGGATTATGCGGCATTGGACCGTGACAAACTCCGAGCTCTCTACCGAGAGTTCCTTGCTCAGGACGCAACGCTCAACGTCCTGACGCGCAAGCGAGAAGAGCTTTCTGAAGCAGAATGGGGCCTGCTGTGGGGGCTCGTTTATGAAATCTTGCGAAGGAGCAGCTTTCCACAATACTCAACACTGCTGTGCCGAGGATGGTGGACACGCAAAGAAGACCTGATTGCCGTCTTTTTCGCTGATCGTTTTGTACGAGGAGTGAGATCACTGCCTTGCGATATCGATCGCGGATTTCTGGTTACTGCCTATTCGCGCTTTCTTTGGGATCAAATAAGGCAATTGCCAGCCGGCGCCGAGATACCGCCGAATCAGGGCGCGGGTCCAGCTACTGCTAGCATGTTGCTCGCGAATTATGGACTAAGCGAGGAAGAAGTAAAAATGCGGGCATACGCTTTCCTCAATGCAGAGCCGCCCTGGCAGGAGTTGAAGGTGAAGGACGATCTTTGGTGGATCCACTGCATGCTTGCGGACCATCACTGTGCCGACCAGAACGAGAGAAAGCCTTTGTCACGCGTCGCGGTTGAATGCGATATCCCAGCCTATCACGCTCGCGCCAAAAGACTCGGTATCACCGGCGGCTATGCGAGCCCAGCCGATTACGGGCAGACCTATCTTGGCCGATGGATCATAAGCGTCCTCGGGCAAGTGGATCAGACTGATCGGGATGCGGTGAAAGTCGTAAGGGAGATCTTTTGTATTGAAGCGTTGAAGTATAAAGGCCGCAGGCGCACTCAACCGCGTACCCGCGCAAGATGATTTGCCGGTACGAGACACGCGATCACCGACATTGGAAGCGGACGACATGAAAATTCTTTCACCACCCCTCACAGTCATCGAGACCCGGATATTCGGGCCCTCGGACGAGCTGATGGAAAGCTGGGTCACAGATGATCCCACCTTGCCACCCGCGGTCCGGGACCGTCTCGAGGCCGATCCGGATGCCCAGAAGCGGCGAGAGCAGTGGCTCGAGTCCCTGCCCGAATTAGGTGTGGAGTCTGAACTGACGGCCGAGCCGGGTATTGAGATGCCGGCGGTGCTCAGGGAGATGATCGCACAAAAGATCGCTGTCCGCATTAAGGTGGGTCAGGCGAAACCGGTGGCCGGCCAGATACTCCGAATCGACGGCGTCGATGCCCCTGAAGGGTCAGTGGGTGCGACGATCGCTCAACCGCTAGCAGTGCTCATCGATCACAGACTAGAGGATCAGATCTGGGCTGGGTGGCTAGTATCCAGCGAGATCGACTACGCATCGTCCAAGGACCTGCTGCTCGATGAGCAGGACGAGCCGTTCGATCCCCTCGTCGCCATGATCCAGGTCTGGAATCCGGTTCGTGTGTCCATCACCTCCACGGGGCAGGTGCTTGCAAAGCTTTCCCCGGAGCGTCTGAGTGTCGTGCGGGATATGGTGCAGGAGGGCGACCAGCCCAATCAGTTGTTGGAGTGCGACGTTACCGGGCCCGGGGCCGTGATGGAGTGGCGTACCAGTACAGGTCGCCTTGTCCTCACCGGCACCCCGCTAGGGGAGGAGCATGATCCCCGACGCCGCTATCAGGAGTTATACCGCGCCGCCGCCATGATGATTACGCGGTCCGCGCCTCTCGTCGCGACTCGGCCGAGCTTGCTAAACACACTGATTACTCAGCTCACCGAGGCCGCGCAACGCCTCGGCGAGTCGCTCACATTGCGACCACTGGTGCCGCAAGCGCTCGGCGAAAAGGCCCCCAAGGCCCAGATTTTCCAGCTGGGGGATGTTGCCAGGATCGAGGTTTTTCCGCCGCCAGGGGAAGACACCGTGCAGGTGCGCATCGAGGTGAGCGGTGATCGGCCTCTGCGGGCTTGGTCGAGTGCTGGAGAGCGTGTTCTGCAAACAGAGGAGCTCAGTCCCGAGCATCCGAGGGCCGACTTTTTCCTGGCGCTCGACAAACACTCCCTCCACATCGAGGACGAGAGCGGCGCGCAACGCTTGACCTGGTTGCCGCGCAGCGCCGCCGAGTAGGCGCGTGCACGAGCTCTGGCTTTGGCCTGAAGAGAGCGTTCGGATTCGTTGGTGGACCCAGAGCGATACCGGTCTGCTCGACGATCCCAAGCTGGAGCGATGCGGTCGTGCGGAGGTGCGCGAGGCATTGTTCGAAGGCGGGCGGGAGAAAGCCCTAAGTACACTGCTCGAGCGTCCGGTGGCCAACCTGCTGACCAACGAGTTGGGCGACGGCGGCAGGCTGCGCCTGCGTCTGAGCGATGAGCTGTCCGATCCCTGGCATACCTGTGCTTACGAGCGGCTGTTGCTAGAAGATGGCGAGGAGTTGTTCGGTCGACTCGTCGTGGAGCGCTACGTCCGTGTGGTTCCCGATCGTCGGGGCGTTGGGCCGGTACCCCGACGAGGCGTGCTGTTCGATCTGCTCCCGGACACTCCCAGTGAGGAGTTTGCTGAAGGCGAGCGCGAGGTTTTCCATGCGGCAGCGGGTAGCCCGCACGTCATGTCCGCCCTCGGTACCTGTCTGGATAGCCCGAGCCTCATCCAACACCTCCTGGAGCAGAAGGACCTGTCGCAGAGCGGCTTCCTCTGTATCGTCGCCCACGGAACCGAACAAACGGCCAAGCACCCGTTTCGCCAATCCGACGGCACGCCCTGGACCCTGCCGCTTCAGTCGGGTCTGTCGCCGCTAGTCATCCTGCTCGCCTGCGGCAGCTTCGAAGGCAACCTGATCGACTATGGGCGACACCTCCTGCTCGCGGGTGCGCGGACGGTGCTCGCACCGGCGGGACAAATTAGCGCCACGGAAGCCGGTGCGTTTCTCAGCCACTTTATCGCCGGTTGGGAGCGAGGAGATCCTGTCGCCCGGATCCTGCTCGCGGCCCAGTCTGCAGACCGACGAGCCATCGGGGCAAGGCGGCTCCTCCTACTGGGAGATGGGGATCTCCACGCTGGCGATCCCTTCACCCACGAGTTGACCGACAAGGCACTTGACCGAGCCATCACCGCGGGCGATGAGAAGGCCCTTACCGCGCTGGTCGATCGCATCACCTTCGAGGTCCACCACGCCGACGGTAATGCGGGTCGCACCGTTTCGGAGCTCTATCGGCGGCTCGGCTTCGACTATGACGATCCCAACGAGGGCCCGGAGCCTCTACGGAAATTGCTGGCGGTGGCCGATGCGGTCTGGCCGCTATCCCAGTGCTGGTTGCACCCGTTTCTCGGGTACCTCGCCCAGGTTCACGACTACCCCCAGATGCAGCGATTTCGCGGCGCGCGAATCAGAGCGGGGGAGGCGGGCGCCTGGCTTCCGGACTCGCCCATCTTCTTTCACTATCTCGCCACACCGGACTACCGCAATGGCATGTATGCCGCCGGCGTCAAGAAATTGGTTGCGGGTATCTCCAAGATCAAGGGGGAAACACCCTGCACTGAGGCGGGAATCAAGCTCCTCGGCAACCTGATCAACCACCTCATCGATCTTGGCCTGCCTGAGGACGCGAGCTTGGTCGCCGGTGAGCTTGACCGTTGCCTGGAGAGCTATGAGGGGCCCACGGCTGAGACCGACCGTTTCACGCTAAAGGACCGCCAGGCGCGGATTGCGCTGCGGAAGGGGCGTAGCGCTGACGAGACGGATGAGCCGATCGTCCGTGCGCTCACACTGTTCGAGGCGAAGCGCCAGAAGCTTTTGGAAGCGGGCCAGGATGGGTTGCGGGAGCTGGCCTGGCTCCTCTATGCCGCGACCTGGGGATGTCCGGCCTGCGCTCGAACGGCCTCCTATGCCGCGGAGGTCAAGGCCGCCCTTGCTGATTGGCAAAGCGTCAGCGCGGACATCGGTGCAGGGAATGACACACGGCTCTACCTGCTGCGCGCGTTGGCCTTGTGGGGTTGGCGCGGGCACGACAGTGAGGCGCTCGATCTCGTGGTCCGGTACCTCGAGACCCTGGCCGACCGCGGCCTCCGGCAGGACGCCGGTCCCCTCGGGTTCGCCGCCGCATTTCTCGCTCTGGCCCGCGGCGAGCCGAGGAGCGAGCAGTGGCTCCAGATGAAGGTCCTGATGGAGCGGGATCGTTACTGGCTCGAGCTGACCGCGCTCAGCTATCTGATGGGCGACAAACCGGCCACCGAGAGGTACCTGGAGCGTCTCCAGCATCAGCGCCGCCTCGCCTTCGAACACCTGAAGATGCTTCCGACCTGGCTCGCGGGCGGCGCTTTTTCCGGCGATCAGTGGGTGCAGCGATGGAACAGCCTTACCCATCGCGAGCACAAGGAGACGGAGCTATTCGTCCACCGCGCTGAGACGCCAAGCCCCGAGGTGGTTGTGGATGCGGGGTTGTTGCCGATGTAGGTTGATGGCGGAGGCTATCATTCTGTGGTACCGGTTAACCGACGTGACGTACCCGGGCTGCCCGCCGTGAAGCGATCACTCGGCCGCCCTATGCGTGACCGCAACATCTCAGCTCAGCCAGCGGTCTGGAGGACGGTTAAAACTCGTCCGGGGCAAGCAGGTGAGCTGGGAGAGCCGAAAAGCCGGGCCAGGATGACCAAGAGGGGGTTTCTTGCGGTGAGTTTGAAGAAACGGCACGAGCGCTCGCTCAGAGGCGTCCAGGTCCGCGAGGCATTGCAAGTGTCCGAGCATCTCTCCCGCAGATGGCTCCCGCAGAGGCTTGGCGTACGCGGGAGACGATACAAGGAAAGGAGTCCCGATCACTTTACAGGGCGCTTACCTATGCTGCGCCCGAGCCTGTGCGACGTCGGCGGTTGCCGGCTTCTACCAGCGATACGAGCCAACGATGGATGACCGCTACGCCCGCGAGCTGATCAGCCGCTTTCCCTACCCGATCGCCAGCGCCTTCGTGCGTCTGCGCACCGACGAGTGCCTGGATCCAGGCCCCCTGCGCTTGAAGCACACCCTTGCCACCGGCGAGGCCGTTGCCCGCTTCCTCGGCATCCTCGTGCTCTGCGACCTGCGCGAGCACATCGAGGCGACGGCCACGCTGCCGCCGGCGCTCGCCTCAGACTTCGTGCCCGCCGTCAAACGCCCGAGCTGGGGCATCTGGCTGCGCATCGCCCGCGAAGGCAGCCAGTGGCTCGAGCGCAGCGAGGCGCGCATCACCTGCCCGGAGCTCCTGACCTTGGTCGGCTCTGGGGCGCAGCAAGCCGCCCCGGCTCATGCGCTCGAGCGCCTCCTGACGATCCGCAACGACTTGAGTCACGAGCGCGTCAAGGCGATGCATCTGGCCGAGTACCGGGTGCTCTGCGACGAGACCTATGCCGCCCTCGCGCAGGTCCTCGAGGCGCTGCGCTTTCTGCTCGACTACGAGCTCAGCTTTGTCAGCCAGATCGAGGTGCGCCGCCGGCGCCATCGCCAGGCCCAGTTCGTCCACCGCTTCAAGGCGATCGACGGCCACTCCGAGGACTTCTCCGGACAGCGCGCCACCCTGGCGAGCTTCATGGACTCCCAGGCGATCATCTGGCGGCGCCGGGGCGAGCACGCGTACCTGAGCCTGGACCCCCTGCTCCTTTACGAGGAGGCCGCCGGCAAGGCCCCGGACATCTTCTACTACGAGAGCATGCGCAGCCCGGAGACGGCGACCTACGTGGCCTGTCGCCACGGCGGTAGCTTCAACAGCGCCGAGGCCTCCCGCGGCCTGGAGATCGCCGA
>CAYYHR010000141.1:0-1890 GCA_964471705.1 uncultured Chromatiaceae bacterium | reverse complement strand
CCCCCCGGGGTGCGCCAAGCCTTCTTCGAGGCCCTCGCCGCATGGCTGCGTGAGGCCCCGGAGCTGCGCTTGGTGATCGGCATCCGTGAGGAGTATCTGGCCCGGCTCTCCGAGCTCGAGGCGACGCTGCCGGAAGTCTATGCCAATCGCCTCTGGGTGCGGCGCATGGGCCGGGAGCAGGCGCGCGAGACCATCACCCAACCCTGCCGTGCGCGCGGCGTGACCATCGAGCCGCGCTGGTCGAGGCGCTTCTCGATGCGCTCACCCGCGGCGGTCAGGGGGTGGAGCTGCCCCTGCTGCAGGTGGTGCTGGACACCCTCTACCGGCGCGCCCTCGACCAGGGCTCCGAAGCGCTCGTCCTCGACCGGGCTGGCTACCAGGCCCTAGGCGAGACCCACGGGATCCTCGCCCGCTTCGTCCAGGAACGGGTCGAAGCCGCCGACGATCAGGAGACGGTACGCCAACTCCTCAAGGCCCTGGTCACCAGCGAGGGCACCCGGCGTCCGGGTAGCCCCGCTCAGATCGCCGAGTGGGCCGCCGAGCTCGGCCCGCCCTTGGAATCAAATACGCTCACCCGCCACCTCCACACCCTCGTCGCCGAGCGGGTCCTTCGCGAGGACAGCGACAATCACCTCTACGAGCTGCGCCACGATGCCCTGGCCGAGACCATCCATGCCTGGATGACCGGTCTCGAGCGCGAGCTCGCCGAGGTTCGCCAGACGCTCGAGAGTCGCCACAAGGAATACGTTCGCCGCGGCACCCTGCTCGACCCGGAAGTCCTCGCCTACCTTTTGCCCTACGAGAGCCGCTTGCGCCTGCGCGGTGAGATCGCCGCCCTGGTCGCCCAGAGCAAACGCGCCGCAACCGCCAGGCGCCGGCGCCTGTGGCTTCTGGCAGGCGTCGTCGCCAGCTTGATCCTGCTCGTCGTTTCCGGCTTGGGGATCCTGAGCTTTCTGAATGCCATCGAGGCCGAGAATCAGCAGCGAATTGCAAAGGAACAGCTGATCGAGGCCAGGCATAACCTCGGGCTGGTTTTTGCAGAAAAGGCGGAGCAGATGCTTGCGCAAAAAGACTACAACGCGGCGCATCTCTATACGTTATATGCGCTGGCGAACTTGAAGCCCAGCGATTCGCGAGTGGAAATGCTCGGGAAATTGGCACGAGTCCCAGCCCGCTATCCGACGGCGCGGCATATCGGCTTGAAGTCTTATTCGGGGACGAGCACCACGTTCGCCTTGTCCCCCGACCGTCGGATTGTCGCCGCTATATTGGACGACAGCAGTATCGGCATCTGGGATATCGCATCCGGCGAATTGAGTGCCACTCTTGCTGCCCATCCAGGAGGGATTGACAGTATCAGCTTCGCTCCAGACGGAAGAAGCATTGCCTCGGGGTTGCGGGATGGGAATGTCCTGCTCTGGGACCTTGCATCCAGAACGCTGCGGGCGAACTTCACTGGCCAAGCGAGTATCGCTTGGGGTCTTGCGTTCTCCACCGACGGCAAGACGCTCGCCTCGGGGCATGGCGATGAAATACGAGTTTGGGATATCGCCTCTGGCGACCTTCGAGCCAAGCTCAGCGGTCACACGGGAGCCGTACGTTGCCTCGATTTCTCCCCCGACGGAAAGATACTCGCCTCCGGCTCATATCTTTCCGCGGATGGCCGCGTCCTCTTATGGGATGTTGATTCGGGCGAACTGCGTGCCACCCTAAGCGGGCACACGGATGCCGTCATCAGTCTCGGCTTTTCTCCGGACGGAAAGATCCTGGCCACAGGTTCAGTTGATCGCAGCATCCGGCTCTGGGACCTGGCCACTCATGCCCCGCGCGCCGTCTTTAGACATCATGTTTTGACCTGCCCGTCCTCAACGCTCGTGGGTTATGTTGGGG
>CAYYHR010000140.1:0-8754 GCA_964471705.1 uncultured Chromatiaceae bacterium | reverse complement strand
CGCCGCCGTTGGTGATGGAGAAGGTGCCGCCGGTGAGCTCCTCGAAGCTCAGGCTACCCTCCTGTGCCTTGCGGGCGAAATCGACGACGCCCTGCTCGATGCTGGCCATGGTGAGCTGATCACAGTTGCGCAGGATGGGTACCACGAGACCCCGCGGGGAGCTGACCGCGACGCCGATGTCGTAGTAGCCGTGGTAGACGATGTCCGCGCCGTCCACGGAGGCGTTCATGATGGGGAAGCGCTGTAGGGCCTCTACCGCGGCCTTGACGAAAAAGGACATCAATCCCAGGCGCACGCCGTAGGTCTTCTCGAACTGGTCCTTGTAACGATTGCGCAGGGCGAGCACGGCGCTCAGGTCCGCCTCGTTGAAGGTGGTGAGGATAGCGGCCGTCTGTTGCGCCTGGACCAAGCGCTCGGCCACCCGTGCGCGCAGCCGCGTCATGGTGACGCGCTGCTCCGGGCGTCCGGCTTCACCGGTGAGTCGCGGGGCTTCGACGGAGGGGGGCGGCGCGTCCTTCTCGTCGGTCGGTGTGTCCTGTGACTGCTCTCGCTCGTGGGCATCGAGAAATGCGACCACGTCTCCCTTTTGGATACGGCCGTCCTTTCCGCTGCCGGGAATGACACTCGGGTCCAGATCCTTCTCCTTGACCAAGCGCCGTGCTGCCGGGCCGAGCACCGGCTGCGCCGTTGCGCCCTGTGCCGTTTCTTTTGCGGGGGCTGTTGCGCTTGGCGCCACCTCTGGTGTCATGATCTCCGCATTCTCCACGGCGCCCTCTTCGATCAGGGCGAGCAGGGTGTCGGCCTGCACGGTCTCCCCTTCCGGTGTCTTGATCTCCGCGAGCACGCCGTTGGCGGGGGAGGGGACCTCGAGCACGACCTTGTCTGTTTCCAGATCGACCAGGCTCTCATCCTTACGCACCGTGTCGCCGGGCTTTTTGTGCCAGCTCAGCACCTGGGCGTCGGCGACGGATTCGGGGAGGACGGGAACGCGTACTTCGCTGCTCGAATTTCTGCTGCTCACAGGTGGATCCTTCGATTCATTCTGGGGTTGATGCGTCCGGTGATGGCTTCGTCGACCAATTGTTGCTGTTGCTCCACGTGGACCGCCCGGTGGCCCACGGCCGGGGCGGCGGAAGAGTGGCGTCCCACGTAATAGATATATCCGTCTTGCGGAAGCAGGCGAGCGAAGCGGTGCTTGATTTGGTTCCAGGCGCCCTGATTCTGCGGCTCCTCCTGGCACCAGATGAGCTGCTTGGCAGACGCAAAAGGCGCGACGGCCCAGTGGAGCAGATCCACGGGGAACGGATAGAGCTGCTCGATGCGTAGAATGGCGACATCGCTGAGCCCCCGGCTACGGCGGGCCTCGAGGAGGTCGTAATAAACCTTGCCACTGCACAGGATAACACGCACGACCTGTGCGGGATCGATGTCATCTACCTCGCCGATCACAGGCTGGAAGCCACTTTTCGCCAACTCCTCCAGGCTGGAGGTGGCCTGACGGTGCCGCAGCAGGCTCTTGGGCGTCATGACGATCAGCGGCTTGCGATAGCTGCGCAGCATCTGGCGCCGCAGCAGATGGAACATCTGCGCCGGACTCGTGGGGACGCAGACCTGGATGTTCTGTTCGGCCGATAGCTGCAGGAAGCGTTCCAAGCGGGCGGAGGAGTGCTCCGCACCCTGTCCTTCGAGCCCGTGGGGCAGCAGCATGACCAAGCCACAGCACAGGTTCCACTTGGTGCCGGCCGAGGTGATGAACTGGTCGATCACCACTTGGGCACCGTTGGCGAAGTCGCCGAATTGGGCTTCCCAGAGGGTCAGGGCCTGGGGCTCGGCGGTAGCGTAGCCGTATTCGTACCCCAGCACTGCCTCCTCCGAGAGGATGGAGTCGATGGCCAGGAAATCGCCCTGGCTCTCGCCCAGATGTTGCAGAGGTGTGTAGCTCTTGCCCGTGACCTGATCGTGGATGACTGCGTGGCGGTGAAAGAAGGTACCGCGACCGCAGTCCTGACCGGATAGGCGCACCGAGTAACCGGCATCGATGAGGGTCGCATAGGCCAGGTTTTCCGCAAAGCCCCAGTCTGTCAGCTGGTCTCCGCTCGCCATCTTGAGGCGCTCGCCCCAGATCTTGGCGATTCGGGGGTGGAGCTCGAATTCCGCGGGCACTTCCAGCATGCTCTGCGCCAGTGTCTGGAGCTTCTCTAGGTCGATCCTGGTGTCGGTGGGCTCGTCCCAGGGCACGAGCCGGCAGTCCTTCCAATCCGCCCGATAGGCGTTGTCGAGCCCGCTCATGACCGGGCGGGTCACGGCCACCCCGCGCTCGATGGAGGTACGGTAGTCCTCGACCATGGCGTCCGCCTCTTCCCTGGAGACAATTCCCGCGTCTGCCAGCCGGTCAGCGTACAGGGCGCGTGCCGTGGGCTTTGCGCGGATCTTCTTGTACATCATGGGTTGGGTGACCGATGGCTCGTCCGCTTCGTTGTGACCCAGGCGGCGGTAGCACACCATGTCGACGAGCACGTCCTTGTGAAACTCGTTGCGAAAGTCCAGCGCCATGCGGGTGACGAAGACGACTGCCTCCGGGTCGTCGCCATTGACGTGAAACACGGGGGCCTGGACCATCTTGGCCACGTCCGTGCAGTAGAGTGTCGAGCGGGTGTCCAGGGGATTGCTGGTGGTGAAGCCGATCTGGTTGTTGACGATGATGTGGAGGGTGCCGCCGGTGAAGTAGCCGCGGGTCTGGGAAAGACTCAGGGTCTCCATGACCACCCCCTGTCCGGCGAGGGCCGAGTCGCCGTGGATCAAGAGGGGAAGGACGAGATCGCCGGTGCGGTCCTTGCGCCGACGCTGGCGGGCGCGCACCGCGCCCTCGATGACCGGGTCGACGATCTCTAGGTGGGACGGGTTGAATCCCAGGGCCAGGCGCACGATGCCGCCGGGGGTATCGATATCCGAGGCGAAGCCCATGTGGTACTTGACGTCACCAGCGAGCTCCTTCCATTCGGGGGAGGCACGTCCTTCGAATTCGTCGAAGATCTCCTGGGTCGGTTTGCCCAGGATATTGGTGAGCACGTTCAGGCGGCCACGGTGGGCCATACCGATCACGATCTCCTTGACCCCCTTGCGCCCGGCACGCTGAATGAGCTCGTCCAGAAGCGGGATCAATGCCTCTGCGCCCTCCAGGGAGAAGCGCTTCTGACCCACGTAGCGAGTATGCAAGTACTTTTCGATGCCCTCGGCAGCGGTGAGCATGGTCAACAGCCAGCGCCGATCGGTGGAGTCGAGCTCCGGCCTCGCCCGGTAACCCTCGAGACGTTTCTGTATCCAGCGCTTTTCATCGCTGTTGGTGATGTGCAGATACTCCGAGCCGACAGAGCGGCAGTAGATCTCCCGGAGCAGGGCGATGATCTCGCGCAGGCGCATGCGGTCCGGGGCGTAGAGGGATCCGGTGTGAAAGACCTGATCCAGATCGGTCTCTTCCAGGTTGTAATAGGCCGGCTCGAGGTCGGGAACCCTGGGCTTTGGGCGCAGTTCCAGGGGGTCGAGATCGGCGATCTGGTGGCCGCGGGAGCGATAGGCATCGATCAGGCGCAGAACCGCCGCCTGCTTCTCCGCCGCCGCCGGCTCCAGGCGCTCGGTGGAGCGGGTCAGGGCCCGGCTGCGGCTCTCTTGGGCCAGGCGCAGAAAGTTTTCCCTCACCGGCCCATGGGGGACCTCGTTGGCCGCTTCACGATGCATCGCAGCAAAGCGCTCCCTCCAGCCCTCGTCTACGCTTTCCGGGTCCTGCAGGAAGCGCTCGTAGAGGTCTTCTATGAAGGTGGCGTTACCTCCGAAAAGAGGGGTGGAGGCGCGGAACAACTCGATCAAGGCGCTCATGGTGGTATGCTCGACTTTGGGAGAACTATCGTGATCCGAATCTGCCCGATTATGACATTATCAATACTACGGATCATTTTCGAAAAGCTGTTTCTTTGCAAGCAGTCACACCTAGTCGAGTTCCGCGCCGGGTGGCGAAGCACAGCATGGAGTGGAGGTCGATGGTGAGCTCTCCCAGCACAAAGATGTCTGTGGCTGAGCGACAGCGCCTGAGGGTCCGTCTTGCGAACCTGGAGGCAGATGCGGCCTATTTCCAGGCTCGCCTGGAGATTCTCGGAGAGCCGGTGACAGCCAATCAATTGGCTCAGCACAGGGTATTCGAGGTCTTGAGAAAGGGCCTCGACGACCTGACCCTGAAGACCAAGCGCCGGATGCTGGATGAGTAGTGACGTGGCTCGGGCGAGGTGACAACGAGCTCGACAGAATTTGCGTCTATCGTCCTTAGCTCAGGCGGTGGCCGGCCTGGGAGTTTCCCGAATGTGGTTTCTGCTTCTTTGACTTTTCCGTCGCTGGGTGCATTCTCTACATCGGAGGCAGAGCATGGGTTTTTTCATAAAATGGATGGCCAAGAGAAGAGGCGCTAAGGCCTATTCGAAGGATGCCGCAGAGTTGTACGTAACGATTCGGGAGCAGCAGCCGACCCTGAATATTTATGCCATCATCTCCCAGATCATACGGCGTGATCTGGTTCGATGGTCTTTCTCGCCGGAGCAGGGCCAAAGACTCATATCCCGCGTACGCTCTGTTGCTCAATCGGTATACAATCCTTCGGACTATCACGTCCTCTTGAAGTATTGCGCGGAGCTCCCCTATATCGGGGGCAATACCAATCGGGAGAAAATGCCACCGGACCTGCGAAAGGCACTCTATGATGCCGCGTTGGAGGGGTTGAACGAAGGGCTCGGCTCCTACCTCTACACTGCGAAGTCACTGTATACGACGAGGAGTAGTGAAGGACTGGAGCATCATCCTGTTTCCGGAGCTCGATCGAATATTCAGTCCAGCGATGTATACGAGCATGGAGATGATGCCGAACCAGACGGGATGCTCGCGGAATGGCTGCCCGACGACAACTACGAGCTGGCGGAAACCATGCTCGACGGTGTTCCTGAAAACGGGATCGAGCCTGCGCGAGAGCCGGCAGACGACGCCAGAGAAAAATCGGTATTCGCCTCGGAATTTAGGAAAATAGCCAGGTACATGGATCGACTCTATCCCCCGGTCAAGAGAGGCGACGTGTCCATACGGTGCTTCGAGCTTCCGGAACGCCATGTGTTATTCGTTCTGTGCTTCAATGGTCAGATGCAAAGTCGGGTCGTGGGCTTCTCTTCGAGTACGACCCACCTCCATTTCGACCTGCCGGATGCCCAAGAAGCAATCGACAATTGCCTGACTAACCGTGCAAACGAAAAGACCTATTTCCATCTCTGCTTGTCGCTGATGAATGACCCCGATTTTTATACCGACGTCAGACATTCGATCAAGAAGGGGCTGGTTCCCGTATTCTACGTGATCGCGAATGACGAAGACAGGACCATTCGTTTGACCCGTGTGGCAAGCTTCTCGACCGAGGGATCTCGGAATTCGGAATCGGAATCGGCTGGTTCTCTGGACGCACGAGGCAAGTAACGATCGTTCGAGGCCGCATACGTGTGTCCCATCTTCACTGCTTGGCAGTCGTCTAGACCAGCTTGCCCTGTCGACGCTGGTGCACTCGGATATGTCAGTCGAGAGACCTTTGCCCGGCCAATCCTTGCAATGGCGCTGCACGTCCGGATAATCGCATCCCTTTGCTCGATATCCCAAACAACCCGGCGAGGTGGAAGGTGTGTTCAAGAATGCCCGGTTTTACCGCCTGAAAGATCCGCTCGACATGGATGGGGAAGGTCTCGAGAGGCGACTCGCGGAGCGTTCGTTCCGCCCCTGCGGGCCACTTCAAACCGCTAGTCTCGGCTGGTTTCCACCCCTCGGAGGGCAGACCCGTGCACTGACCCATGCCGGCAACGGTTGCGTTGCACTGTGCGCTCGGCGCCAGGAGCGGTTGTTACCCTCCGCTGTGATCGCCGAGGCTGTGGACGAGCGGGTAGCCGAGATCGAAGCGCGAGAGGTGCGCGACGTTGGTCGCCGGGAGCAACGGCACCTGCGCGAGGAGGTTTTGCTCGACATGCTGCCGCGGGCGTTCACCCGCTCGCGCCAGATACGTGCCTACCTGGATCTGGTGCGCGGCTGGATGGTGGTGGATGCTGCCAGCGAAAAGGGCGCCGAGGAGCTCGTCGAGTTGCTACGCGAGACCTTGGGCTCCTTTCCGGTCCAGCCGCCGCGTCCGTCGCATGCGCCGGCGACGGTCATGACGGCTTGGGTTACCGCGGGACGGACACCGGATGGTCTGGAGCTCGGAGATGCCTGTGAGCTGCGCGATCCCCGAGACGAGAGGGCCCTGGTACGGTGTAGCGGGCAGGATCTCGGCTCCGAGGAGATCGCGACCCACCTGCGCGCCGGCAAGGAGGTGGTCAAGCTCGCCGTCCGCTGGCGGGAGCATCTGGAATTTCTGCTGGACGAGGATCTGTCCTTGAAACGCCTGCGATTTGCCGGCGCCTTGCTCGATGAGGCGTTGGAGCCGGATGTAGAGGACGAGGCTGCACGATTCGACGCCGATTTCGCCATTCTGGTACTTCAATTGCGGGAGTTGATCGAGCGCCTGGAAGAGCTGTTTGCAATGGCTGGGGATGCCTGAGGCTTTTCTGTCTCCCGCGCCGGCCGCGGCTAGAAGGGCCAGTCGACCAGGTGATGGACGAGGGGGCCGGCGTCCTTTTCGCTGATGACGCGACCGTATACCGACTCTCCGGCGTTCGAAACCGTCCCTGGATCTCTGGTTATCAAGGGGTGCCACCGCGGCAGTGGGCGTTTCTCCGCGAGCAGTCGGTAGGCGCAGGTGGAAGGCAGCCAGCCGGGTTTTTCCAGCACCGACGGTGTCAAGGTCACGCAACCCGGAACGACCTTGGAACGGTTCGCATAGTCGCCGCAGCGGCAGGTTTCGAGGTTCAGCAAACCGCAGGCCACGTTGGTATAGTGGATACGTCCGGTGTCCTCGTCCTCGAGCTTTTCCAGACAGCACTTGGCGCAGCCGTCACAGAGGGATTCCCATTGCTCCGGGCTCATTGCAGCCAGGGGAGTGGTCTCCCAGAAGTTGTCGCCCTGTGCGTCCATCGCCCGATGATCGGGCAAGGACCGGTCCCTTTGCAACTGTTTGTCCACGTATGAGGGAGCCATCGTGCCTGATCTGCGACCAAGTGCCCCTGACGGGAATATCGGTGTGCTCGGCGATCGGATGCTTCTTGAGACTCCGATCGGGCCGATCGGGATTTCTTGGCGGGGCAATATGCTGACGGGGGTGGATCTCGAGCCGGATGCTCCAAGTGAGACGTCGAAGTGCTTGCCTGACTTTATTGCAGACCAGTTCGATGCCTATTTCCGCGATGGGGCGGAGCGCTTGGATCTGGCCGTCGAGGTACAGGGCACCCGATTTCAACATCGCGTTTGGCGAGCTCTTCGGTCCATCCCGTCCGGAAGGACGGTCACCTACGGCGAGCTCGCGAAACAGGTAGGAGGCAGCGCCCGCGCGGTCGGTGGAGCGTGTCGTGCCAATCCCTGCCCGATCGTTGTGCCCTGTCATCGGGTGGTGGCCGCAACCGGTCTCGGGGGGTTTGCTGGTGACACCAGTGGTCGCAAATTGGCGGTGAAACGTTGGCTGTTGCGACACGAAGGCAACGAGCTTTTCTGATCCCCGGCTCGGATGTCCCATGGCGAGTGCCTTCGTCGATTCGTTCTCTCGGCGTGTTGGCGGGAAGATGCCTTTGCGATGATGAGGGACAGCGAGAACGACCAGATCGAACGTTTCGCCGATGCTCTCTGGATGGAGCGGGGACTGAGTGCGAATACCCTGTCCGCGTATCAGTCGGATCTCAGGGCCTTTGCCGGCTGGCTCTCGAGGGAGCGGGGGAGGGGGCTCGCCCGGGCCCGGCGTGGCGATCTGCTCGATTATCTGGCTGTGCTGTCCAGCCAGGGGCGAAAGCCCCGTTCCACGGCGCGGGTCTTGTCTTGTCTTCGTCAGTTCTATCAATACCTGTTGCGACAGGGCGTGATCGAGCAGGATCCGAGCACACGGGTGGAATCACCCAAGCTGGGCCGTCCCTTGCCCAAGACCCTCACGGAGAGGGAGGTGGAGGCGCTCTTGGAGGCTCCGTCTACGAACGATGCCCGAGGTCATCGCGACCGGACCATGCTGGAAGTCTTGTACGCGACAGGTCTGCGGGTCTCGGAGCTGGTGGGATTGACATCTCAGCAGGTGAGTCTGTCTCAGGGCGTCGTGCGGGTCATGGGCAAGGGGGGCAAGGAGCGCCTGGTGCCCCTGGGCGAGGAGGCGTTGCTCTGGCTGCGCGATTACCTGCGTGGTCCGCGTCAGGATCTTCTCGGTGGGCGCCTCTGTGACTTTCTCTTCCCCACTCGGCGTAGCGACCACATGACGCGCCAGGCATTCTGGAAGCTCATCAAGCAATACGCCTTGGAGGCCGATATCAGCAAGAGCCTGTCTCCGCACACCCTGCGCCACGCCTTCGCCACCCATCTGCTCAACCACGGCGCCGACCTGCGGGTAGTGCAGATGTTGCTCGGTCACAGCGACCTTTCAACGACCCAGATCTATACGCACGTGGCGCGCGAGAGGCTCAAGCAGCTTCATGCTCGCCACCATCCACGAGCCTGAGCGACTCCTCCCGGCAGAGTGGAACTGAATGCCGGCTTGGGTTACCGTGACGAATCTCCGCATGCAGACCTCTCCATTTCCTCAACAACTCGGCCTAATTTTTGGACACTATCCTACTT
>CAYYHR010000139.1:0-8795 GCA_964471705.1 uncultured Chromatiaceae bacterium | reverse complement strand
ATCTCCTCGATCTCGGCCTCGGCCGTGATCGGGCCCATCACCTGCACTTGCTTCTTGTCTGGGCTGACGCGGATCTTCTCTTGGGGAATCCCGGTCGAGACCAGGTCATCTTGCACATTCTCGAGGGTGTCTTCCGATGCGTATACCGCAGTGATGATTTCAGCCATTTATTTCGGTCTCCTCTGTGGTGGGTGAAGACGAGCTATAGGACCAGATTGTAGTCCCCTCAGGACGAAAGAGGGCACTGTTGAATGTCCGCCGGTGGACGCCGAGATCCGATGCGCCCGTATCGCACCCCATGATCGTTAGCGGCCAAGCGGTTCCAGGCGGCACGCCTTGGTGGCCAAGTGCTGGATGGACCCCATGTCCAACTCCCTTCTCACCGCGTTGAGCAGCGTATAATCCTGCTCGTCGTGTCTTCGTGGAATGCGTATATGAGTTGGCTGCAGCGTTACCGTTTTCGGGAATCCGTCCGGGGCTCTCTCTGGCTCCCTCCCTTGCTTAGCATGCTCGCGGCTGTACCACTGGCACCCTTACTGCATCACCTCGACGAGCAGACGCATTGGAGGCTCCTGCATTATGGCGTGGATGGCGCGCGTGGTATCGCCGGGGCAATCACCGCCTCGATGTTCACCCTGACGGTCTTCGTCTTTTCGATCATTCTGGTCGCCGTCCAGCTCTCCAGCGCCCAATTGTCGCCGCGGGCGATTGCCTCATCCGTTCTTCGGGACCGTGCCGCCCGCTTCACGCTGGTCCTTTTCGTGTTCACCTTTGTATTGTCGGTGGGTGTTCTGGGGCGAATCGATCGGTGGGTACCCGAGCTCTCTCTTTTCGTGGTCATGGTTGCCAGTGTGCTCAGCATCGGCGCCTTTCTGTATCTCATCGACTACGTGGCCAAGGCCCTGCGGCCGGTGAGCGTCTGCGGGCGGATCGCCGCGAGCGGCTTCGAGGTAATCGAGAAAATCTACCCGAGTGCCCTGACCGCACCGAGCCCGGTCGTCGGCGCAGCTGCGGAGCTGCCCGATCGTGAGCCTCGCCGCACGGTCCACCATGACCGAGAATCGGGGGTGCTGCTCGCCTTTGATATAGTGGGTCTGGCCGCTGCGGCGCGAGCGGCGAACGGCCTGATCGTCCTCGTCCCCCAGGTGGGAGACTTCGTGGCTACCGGCGATCCCGTGTTTCGGTTGTTCGACGGTGCGGGAGATATCCCCGACGATGTCCTGCGCAATTCGGTCGCGTTCGGACCGGAGCGCACGTTGGCGCAGGATCCGGCGTTCGCGCTCCGCATACTGGGAGATGTCGCGAACAAGGCGCTCTCACCCGGAATCAACGACCCGACGACCGCCGTACAGGCGATCGACCACATCCACCGGCTGCTGCGGCGGGTAGGCGCCAAGCGCCTGGACAATGGGCAGATCAGTGACGAGGGGGGGCAGCTTCGACTCTGGTTCCGTACCCCGGACTGGGAAGACTATGTGGGTCTCGGCATCAGCGAGATTCGCATCTACGGCGCCGGGAGCCTGCAGGTAGCGCGTCGCTTGCGCGCGCTGCTCCACAACCTGATCGAATCCCTGCCCCCCATCCGCCATCCGCCGCTCCTGGAAGAGCTGGAGCTGCTGCGACGCTCGGTGGAGCGCACCTTCGAGGACCCCGAGGACCGAGCATTTGCGGCCGAAGCCGACCGACAGGGGCTAGGCAGTGCGGCGGCTGTCAATGCAAGCAACGATGACCTCCACGCGCCCGTCGATCCCATAGCCATGGTCGAGAGTGGGCGGCGGATCTGATCAGCATGATGATCCCCGAGCAGTCGGGTGCTGGGAAGACTATCGAGGTTCCGGACGAATCGGTCGCCACAAAGGCGGGCTGAATGTTCCGGGTCAGAGTAGGGGCTACCCGAACGGGAAGGGACTATGGATCAGCTTCCAGGGCCTCGGGATAGCGGTAAGTCAGCATCCCTATGCCGACACTGGAATACCTCGGCAGACTTCTCTCTACCTCCAATCAACACCACCCCCGTCTGAAACCGGCGGTGGTGTTGACGAAGCGATCCTGCCCCCATTGCTACTGGAAACCGAGCTAAGGCTTCTCGACTGAAATCGCCAGGGAGTTGACGACTTGTGCCGTCACGGAGTCGCCCGGCGCGACTCTCGATAGATCCACGCTCGGGTTGACGCTCACGGTTCTCTTCCTGCCGTCGGGAAGCTGCAGGGTCACATGATGGGTCGCGGCGTCGACGGAGACCACGCGGGCCGTGACCTCCGTCGTGGTAGCCACCATGCCGCCGGGCATCGCACCTTTCGGAGCCAAGGCAACGGCTGCACCCTCACCGACGCTCGGCGGGGTCCCCTGTGGTCGCAAGTAGACGGCGATTGCTTCGGTAAACTTTACCTTCACGCGGTCTCCCACACGGATCTGATCGAAGTTGACCGCCGCCTCGCTCACCTTGTAGGTGACGCGCTTGCCGTTCGGCCCCGCAAGGGTAACCGTCCGGTTCTTATGATTGATTGCTTTGACGGTGGCTGTTATCTGGGCCGTCGCAACCGCGATTGCTCCAGGCTCCGCCGCCTGCCCGCCCGTTTCCATCGAGCCGCAGGCAGTGAAGAAGGGGAGGGCCGCTGCGAGGAGTACCACCGAGGTTGTTCTCATCAGTTTCTTGCTCATACGATGTTGGGTACCTAACCAATAAAGCACATTGAACATCTCGCGACAGCGCGCGATGGACGCGGGCGGCACCGGAATGCCGCCCAAAGACGGAACAGAACGAACAAATCAAGGCACAGCCTCGATCTCTCCCGGCCGCCAAGTCTTGTTGAACCAGGGCTCCAGCGGCCCGTAGAGGCGCAGGATCATGAACCAGCCCTTGCCCGGGATCGTCTGCACCCAGTTGTTCTCCATGCCTGCCTGGGCCTTGGGGCCGAAGAAGACATCCACCGAGCCGTCGTCATTGACCTTGACCCCCTTGTTCTGGCTGCTCACGCTCGGCGCCTTCTGATCGGTCTGCAGCATCGAGCGGGTCTGGGTGTCGTAGACGATGACCGACCAGAAATCCTTGACCGGGATGTGCGGCGGCAGGTGCAGCTTGTAGGTCTTGGCGCCGTCGAACGGGTTACCGTCCGCGTCCAGGGCGGTCCAGGGGTACTGCGAGCCCTTGCCGACCATCTTCTCCTCCATCGCGGGGGTCACGCCGGTGGCGAAGAAATAGAAGAAGGCCGCGCCGTCGAGGTTGGCGACCCCCGGCGAGACCTCGAACTTGTAGCCGCCGAAGAATGGCAGGCGCCACTGGCTATCCGGGTAGAAATAGGCGTCCTTTTCGCGCATCTTGAACGCCAGGGCGCGCCCGGTCACCGCGCCGATGTTGGCCGCATCCGTCAGGATCTTCTTCATCCGCTCATCCGGATTGAAGGGCTTCCCCTTCTCGATACCGATCGAGGCGAAGAGACCCAGTGTGGTGGGATCGGAGCCCTCGCTCGGCTCTTCCTGGATGACCTGGCTCAGCAACTCCCAGAAGCTGTAGTCGCCGGGAAAGACGAAGTTCGATGGGATCCCCGAGGCATTGGCGAACTTCACCGGGGCAGGATTGGCGGCATCGGCGAGCGGGTAGATCTTCAGGGTCTTCTTGACCGACTCGACCCCGGGCTTCGGCGATCCATCCACGAGGAAGGTCCGGAAGGGTACCCAGTTGCCATAGGTGCTCGGGCGTACAACGAAATAGCCTTGCGGAACCTCACCCTTGTAACCGGGAGGCAGGATCAAATACTTGCCACCCTTGCCCTTGTCGGGGCCCGTGATACCGATGTCGCTGACCCAGCGATACCAGAAGTCGTCGATGGCACCCAAGGACATCGGCGGAACCTCCAGCACTACCGGTCCCTTATGGGTATCGGTCCAGATGAAGTTGTAGATGGTGTTGTCGTTTGCCGTCAGCTCCACGGTCTTGGGGTCGACCAGGTCCTCCCAGATGACGTCCGTCTGGTTGTCCGGGCCGAACTTGCGCAGCGAGTCGCGCATGCTGGCCTGATTGACCATCGGGATAGCCAGCATGTATGCCTGCAAGGCGCGCGAGCGATCCAGGTTGTCGTAGATCTTTTCAATGGTGTCGGGATTCGGAACGCCGTCGCTCAGATGCAGGGTACCGATCGAGGTCTTGAGCGTGTCGGGCGTGGCGACGCCCGGCGCGATGGGTGTCGTCATCTTGTAGCGGGGTAGTGCGGCTGATACCGGCGCCCCAGCGCCGACGACCAGTTTTTGGCCGACCTCGATCTCGTTAGAGGCGAGCTTGTTCTGCGCCTTCAACTCGTCCACCGGTATTTCAAATCGCTCGCTAATCGCGATCAGGTCATCGCCTTCTATTACAACGTAGGTGGCGGTGACAGTGTCGTACTCGCCGCGCGCATGATGGCGCGGGCCCTGGTCGCCCGCCATAGCGGAGCCGATCGCCAGAAAACCTGCTATGGTCGCAGCAAGCACAATCGCTTTATACCCGTGCTCGATTCGAGAAATAGGCATGGTGTTTTCTCCGCGCTTTCTATGTGGTGAATGGTCGGGTCAATGCTGTTTGATACCCGCTCGCAAGAGTGTCAGGCACCACCCCGCGAGAAATAAGAACCGATCTTTCTGGATGACGCATAAGCCATGATCGAGCGTCAGTTCTTCCTGTATACGAACACCTCCCGATAGTCGATCTTCAGCCACTTCATGATGCCGTTGTAGGAGGTTTTCGCCTCGATTCTTTCCAAATGTCTGTCGCACAGATCCAGCATGCGGCGGTTCCTCTTGGTGTTGTTCGTCTCGATGATTAGAAAGCCACCTTTGTTCAGAAGAGAATCGATCTTTCCGCATAGGCTTTCCGGGTCCATCCTGATATGCGCAATGACCGCCATCATCACGATGGTATCGAAAGATCCGTCGTCACGGAATGCCTCGAATCCATTGATTTCATAGTGCAGATTTGGGTGCCGCTTCTGCAGCCTGACGTAGTCCTTTTCAAAATGTCGATTTGGCTCGAGCAGGGTATATCTCTGCGTTATCGGATAGTATTTCTCGAACAGGAAACCCTTGTTCGGGCCCACTTCCAGGACATTCCTCCCGGCGAAATATTTCTCGAAATCGTACGCATGGGTACGATACCAGCGGAATGGATAACTCTGCCTGATGTAGTGCGTGTGTTTCATGGAGGGCTCGGTTGGTCCGGGACGTCCTTCTACAACTCCGTATAGACTGCTTTTAGCTTTGGTGTCGATCCGTCTTCTACTCTTCATCCGCGGTAATTGGGCTCGACCAGAAGGTCCGAATCCAGGTCCAGGTCCAGGTCCAGGTCCGGGTCCAGGTCCGGAAACCTCGTGCAACCCGATAGAGCGTGGATGCCCGGTGCTCCGCGCGGATCTTCAGCGATCGCCGGATGCGCTTCTTGATGGCCCGCAAGCTACGTGTGCATCGATTCAGGGGGGTAATGAGGTACATTGCCAAAATCATGCGCTTCGGAAAGAACATGACCTCTGGGGTCGGAACGAACGGCGCGACGGTCGATTTCCACAACAGATGCAATCGCACCTGATCGCTGAATCGTGCCAGGAAGAACAGCGGATTCCCTCTCTGGCAGCAGGTCTCGAAGTCGATTAGAGCCACTTCGCCCTCATCCGTGATCCGGATGTTCGAAGGGCGAAGATTCCCGTGGGCGAATCCAAGTTCGTGAAGTCGATGGACGACCCCCAGGACACGCCGAAACATCTCCTCATCGATGACGAGATGACCGTTCAGCGATCTGCCATCGAGCATTTGCATCGTGAGGCGGTTGCCGCTCGCGCCGATGAGCCTCGGGGCACCGACGAAACCGAGCTCAGCCAGCTTCGAGAGGCATTCCGCTTCATGGCTGCACCAGATTCTCGTGAATGGCGCGAACGGCGTTTCGACAACCTTGACGACTTCCTTCTTCTCGTCGATGAGCGAAACCGAGTTCCGAATGATTAGGTTCTTGAGTTGCATTGCTATTGGCGTCCACCGTCACTGGTGCCTGGCCTGTCACTCACCCAGGAAACGCTCGCGCAGGGCCTGCTGCCCGGCGGCGTCGATGCCCAGACCCTCGGAGAAATAGCTCTCGATGGATCCGTACCGCTTGTGCATCTCGTCGAAGGACGCTTGCAGGTATTCCGGCTTCACGCCGAAGACGGCGACGGCAATGTCGCGGTCGCCACCAGCGGCGACAAACTCGTCGATCGTCCGTTTGAACTGGGGGAGGGTGTACTCGTTGGTGCGCATGTAGTCCTCCATGACTGTTTCCGGCGGGACGCCGAGCAGCGTGAGCAGTGCGGCTGCGGCCCATCCGGTGCGGTCCTTGCCAGTGGTGCAGTGGAAAACCGCCGGCAGCTCTTCCGGATCGGCAAGGGACAGGAACAGTGTGCGGTAGGACTGCTTGGCGCTCGGCAGATCGATGAGCTCGCGGTAGCCTTTCTCGAAAAGCGCTTCGATCTTCCCGCCGCCCAAGGCAGCGTTGGCCTTCTTCGGCTCGTGCAAAAGCTTTTCGAGCTCCGCCGGTGCCGCCGATTTGGCGTCGGCCAGCACGTTCAGCAGGTGATACTCGACCCCGGGCGGCATCTCGTCGGGCTCTGCCTTGGCCTCGGCGGTGGTACGCAGGTCGTAGTCGTTCTTCAGTTGCAGGACCTCGAGCTTCTTGTCGTCTCCGGCGGTCATCGGGTAGAAGGTGTCGGAACGGTAGGCCAGCGCGCGGGCAACGGTTGCGCCGTCGCGCGTCTTGTAGCCGCCGACGTCGCGCAGGTTGGGCACGGGCGGGATGTCGAGCGCGAGGCCGAGGCTCTGTCCGGGTGCCAACTGCGGCAGTGCGCCGTCTTCTGTCTGGGCATGGGCTACAGGAATCATCAGTGAACCGGCGGCGAGCGCCATGCAGAACAGCGTGCATTGCATGCTTTGTTCTCCTTTCTCATTCGGGTGTAAAGCGAGGGCGCAAACAGCCACGGGCCGCTCCCTTGCGAAAGCGGCCCGCGCGTTTCACAGCCGCAACGAGGCTACTGGATACCGAGGGCGGCCTTCTTCATGCCCTCTTCCAGCTTCTTGATGTCCTCCGGCGAGAGCTGAGGACGGTCGATCCTGATCGTCAGCTTGTTGAACTTCGCCGTTAGCGGGAAGGGTGGCAGATAGTCGGCGTCGTCGATGCCGGTGATCGTGTCCTTGCCGATATCGAAGCTCTCGTCCCACTGCAGGATGATGGGGATTGTCTTCTCCATCCGCTTCTGCTCGACGACCTTGCCGTCCACCTTCAACGTGCCGGTACCACCCTTGCCGATGCCGGTGAAGTTGTTGTACTTCATGGTGCCGACGCCGAGGCCGTCGTACTTGAAGTCGAACTCGATCGTATGCTCGCCGGGCGTCAGCGCTTCCGGGGCCTCCCACTTCACCCATTCGAGGTTGAGCAGGTTCCAGTTGAACACCGGTTTGCCCTCGAGCAGGTAAAAGCCCCAGCCCGCGAAGCGCCCGCCGGAGGTGGCGATCATGCCTTCAGCTCCACCCTCCGGCACGGTGATGTCTGCCGTGAGGCTGTAGGAGGTGTCGAGCAGGTAGGGGGCATCGCCTTGGGGAACACCGGTCATGGGCCGGGTGTAGGTCAGCTCCGTGAGGCCGGCGGTGAGGCTCGGGCGCGGAGCCGCGACCCTGGCACCAACCGAGGCGTCCAGCGGGAAGACGTGGTACTTCTTGGCCTCCTCGACGAACATCTTGCGCATCTTCGCGACCTTCTCCGGATGCTGTGCGGCGATGTCTTCGGACTGGTTGAAGTTCTTGGTCAGGTCGTAGAGCTGGAACACCTGGTTGTTGAGCGGATCGGGATTTGCAGGGCTGTAGGCATCCCAGGGGACACGGTTGACCTTGGTGCTCAACAGCCAGCCGTCGTGGTAGAGCGCCCACTGGCCCATCATCTCGAAGTACTGCGTATGGTGGCGCGAGGGGGCCTTGGCGTTCTCCGCATCGAAGGTGTAGGCAAAGCTGGTGCCCTCGATCGGCTTCTGCTTGATGCCGTCGACGTACTCGGGCGCGGGGATGCCGGTGACCTCGAGCAGGGTGGGCACGATGTCGATGACATGCATGAACTGCTCGCGCAGGCCGCCCTTGTCCTTGATGCGCTTCGGCCAGGAGATGACCATGTTCTGATTGGTGCCGCCGAGCCGGGAGGCGTTCTGCTTGAACCAGTCGAAGGGGGTGTCGAAGGCCCAGGACCAACCCGCCGACATGTGGTTGTAGGCGTACTCGGTGCCCCAAGCGTCGTAGTACTTCATCTGCACGTCCACCGGCGGGCGTACTCCGTTGAAGAAGGCGACCTCGCTGAAGGTGCCTTCCGGCCCGCCCTCGGCGCTGGTGCCGTTATCGCCGTTCTGGTAGATGATGAGCGTGTTGTCGAGCCTGCCCAGATCTTCGAAGGCCTGGATCACGCGGCCGATCTCGTGGTCGTTGTAGGCCACGTAAGCGGCGAACACCTCGACCTGGCGGATGTAGAGTTTCTTGGCCTCGTCGCTGAGCTCATCCCAGGGCGTAAGGACGTCATTGGGCCAGGGCGTAAGCTCCTCGTCCGGCGGGATCACCCCGAGCTTCTTCTGGTTCTCGAAGATGCGCTCGCGCAGCTTCTCGTAACCGTCGTCGAAGAGGTGCATCGCGTGGATTTTGTCCACCCATTCCTTCATCGGGTGATGCGGCGCATGCGAGGAGCCGGGCACGTAATAGAGGAAGATCGGCTGCCTGGGGTCGGTCTGGTGAATCCGGTACATCCAGTCAATGGCGTCGTCGGCCATCGC
>CAYYHR010000138.1:0-8805 GCA_964471705.1 uncultured Chromatiaceae bacterium | reverse complement strand
TTCGTTAGGCGCAGCTCACGAAAGGGGAATCGGAGCATGTCCAGACCTCTGCGGCTCGAATTTGCAGGCGGGCTTTATCACGTTACGGCGCGCGGGAACGATCGGGGCGACATCTTTCTCGGGGACATCGATGGCGACCGGCTGATGTTTCTGGAGATCCTTCGCCGGACCTGCGAGCGCTTCAACTGGATCTGCCACGCCTATTGCCTGATGACCAACCATTACCACCTGCTGGTGGAGACACCCGACGCCAATCTCTCAAAAGGCATGCGGCAGCTCAACGGCGTCTATACGCAGCGGGTCAACCGCGCTCATCGACGCGTTGGCCACCTTTTTCAGGGTCGCTTCAAAGGCATTTTGGTGGAGAAGGAGTCTCATCTTCTGGAGGTGGCCCGGTACTTGGTGCTGAACCCAGTTCGGGCCAAGCTGGTGCGAAACCCGGGGGACTGGTCTTGGAGCAGCTATCGCGCGACCGCCGGCGAGGAGGCCGCCCCGTCCTTCTTGGAGACGGGCACGCTGCTACGAGCCTTTGCCGATACCCGCCTTAAAGCCCAAGAGGCGTACGGACGGTTCGTCGCCGAGGGGGTGGGCTGCGCGAGCCCGTGGATCCGGCTGAAGGGTCAGATCTATTTGGGCTCGGAGCGGTTCGTGAGAAGGATGCAGGATATGATCGACCCGTCACAGTCGTTGGCGGAGATACCCAAGCGCCAATGCCGTCCAGCCGAGCCGCTGGATTGTTATGCCTCGCAGTATGCGGAGCGGGACCGAGCACTTGCCGAGGCCTATCGATCCGGGGTCTACAGCATGCAAGCGATCGCCGAGCATTTCGGCATCAGCCGCATGACCGTCAGCCGAGCCGTGAAGCGCCGGGAAGGGGAGATTGTTCGGGTGAATTTGGAAGATGAGTCGGGGCTCCAGAGCCCGTTTGCGGAGACCCGGACCGCTGCGGATCATGGAAGCGGATGCGTCTCCGATGTTCTTCCGAGAGAGGGTGGAGCGATCTCGCGGGTTCAGGGCTCCCAAAGCCCAAGGTGGTAGGGCGGGAAAGCGCAGCGCATCCCGCCTTTCCGGTGCCGGCTTTTGGCGGGATGCGCTGCGCTTTCCCGCCCCCTACGCGAGTTCGACGAGATGTGGGAGTAGCATTCCGGCACTTGATCGCAGGTACCAGCGCAGCATTTTTCTACCCGCTCGGTGTGGGGATCGCTAGCGGCATCGAATTTCCTGTAGCTTGTTTCGATCCCGATCCCGATCCCGATCCCGATCCCGATCCCGATCCCGACGGTCACGACTCGTCGGTTGGCGGCGAAACCTCGCTAGATCTCCTCCGCCTCCATCCGGATGGCACCGCAGGGGCACTCCGCGGCGCACATACCGCAGCCTTTGCAGTAGTCGTACTTGAACTCGAAGCGCTCGCCGGGGCCGAGCTTGGTGATGGCGTTGTCGGGACAGATGCCGTAGCAGTTGTCGCACTCGAAGCAGTTGCCGCAGGACAGGCAGCGCCTGGCCTCGAACTTGGCGTTCTCCTCGTTGAGGTTGCCGACCACCTCGGCGAATCCCGATTGGCGGCGCATCAGGTCGAGCATGGGTCTGACGGTGCGCGGCGCGTCCGTGTAGTACCAGGTGTTGAGCATCTCGAAGTCCGCCACCTCGTGCTTGGGCGCCGCCTCGTAGTCCGCTCCGGCGAGCCAGGCATCGACGTTGCGCGCGGTCTTCTTTCCCTGCCCGATGGCGACGGTGACCGTGCGCGCCGAAGGCACCATATCGCCGAGGCAGAAGACGCCCGCGGCACCGCTCATCATGTGGCGGTCGATCATGACCACGCCGTCGCGGATCTCCAGGCCCGGAAGCTGCGACAGCAGCTCCTCCTCGACCACTTGGCCCAGTGCCTGGACCACCACGTCCGCCTCCATGGTCTCGAGCTCGCCGGTCGCCATAGGGCGGCTGTCCGCGCCGATGAGATTTTTCTCCAGGGTCAGCGTCTTGCCGTCGATCTTCTGGATCACCCGCAGGGGCTTGATCTCGATCCCCTCCTCGATGGCCTCGTGGATCTCCATGGGGTGGGCCGTCATGTCCGAGCGGTCGCGCCGTACCAGAACGGTCACGGCGGGACAGCCGAGTCGCACCGCGCTCCGCGCCACGTCCATGGCCGTGTTTCCGCCGCCCTGGACCACCACGTGCCCGCGCATCGCCGTGGGCTCTTCGAGCTCGACTTCGCGCAGGACATCCAGGGCGTTCAGGACGACGACCTCCTCGCCTTCCTGCGGGATGGTCGCGCTCCGGGGACTGGGTGCCCCGAGGGCGAGGACGAGCGCGTCGAAGCCCCCCTGGTCGCGGGCTTCGAGGATATCGTCGATGCGCGTATTGCAGCGGATCTCGACGCCCATCTCTTCGATGCGCCTGATCTCCCCGTTCAGCTTCTCCCGCGGCATCCGGTACTTGGGTATGCCGTAGCGGATGAGCCCGCCGGGCTTGGCGTCGGCCTCGAATATGGTGACTTGGTGACCGAAGCGGCGCAGGTGATAGGCCGCCGACAGCCCGCCAGGCCCGGACCCGACAATCATGACCTTCTTGCCCGTGTCAGGGGCCGGCTCGACCTTCCACTGGTACATGAGCGCCTGGTCTCCGAGGAACCGCTCCACCGAGTTGATCCCGACGGACTCGTCGAGCTGTCCCCGGTTGCAGGCCTTCTCGCAGGGCATGTAACACACCCGGCCCATGACGGCGGGAAAGGGGTTGTCCTCCATGATCTGACGCCAGGCGTCCTCGTAACGGCCCTCTTCGGCCAGGTACAGCCAGTGCTGAATGTTCTCCCCGGCCGGGCAGGCGTTGTTGCAGGGCGGAATCCGGTCCAGATAAACTGGGCGCTCGGTACGCCAGGAGCCGGTCTTGTTGAGCAGGCTGCTGCCGACGTCGAGGGTAATGGCGAACGGCTTGGCCTTCATGATTAGACCTCCCGGCCCTTGATGAGGCCGAACCGGCGGATGTTCGCGTCCGCGATGGCCTGTATTCGTGCGAGCTGTCCCTCGTTCCTGAGGACATGCGCGAAGCGCCGCTGCAGCTTCAGGTAATCCGAGATCGGTACCTGGCGGCGGATCTCGGTCACCGAAACGACCTCTCCGTGCTCGGCCTCGAACAGGGGCCAAAGCCCGCTCTCCACCGCCAGCCGGGCGACCTTGATGGTGTCGGAGGGCTTGGACCCCCAGCCCAGGGGGCAGGGCACAAAGACCTGGATATAGCGCGCCCCGTGCAGGCTCATGGCCTTCTCCACCTTGGCCTCCAGGTCGTGGAGCCTGTCCACGCTCGCGGTGGCGACGTAGGGGATGTTGTGGGCCATGGCAATCAAGGGGACGCTCTTGCCCTTGTCGAAGTCGGCACCCGGCTCCTCGCCCAGGGGTTGGGTCGTGGCGGTGCGGGCCGCACCGGGGGTGGCCGAAGAGCGCTGTACGCCCGTGTTCATGTAGGCCTGGTTGTCGTAGCAGATGTAGAGCACGTCGTCATTGCGCTCGAACATACCCGAAAGGCAGCCGAAGCCGATATCCGTGGTACCCCCGTCTCCGCCCTGGGCGACGACGCGCACGTCCTCCCGGCCCTTCACCCGCATGGCCGCGGCGATGCCCGTGGCCACCGCCGGGGCATTGCCGAATAGTGAATGCATCCAGGGGATGCGCCAGGCCGACTCCGGATAGGGCGTGGTGAAGACCTCCAGGCAGCCGGTGGCGTTGGTGGCGATGAGCTGGTTGTCCGTGGCCCGCATCGCCGCGTCGAGTGCGTAGCGCGCCCCAAGGGCCTCGCCGCAGCCCTGGCAGGCGCGGTGCCCGGAATCCAGCGAGTTGGAGCGGTCCATGGTCGCCTGCACCGTGCGCAACTTCTCGTCCAGGAGCCGATTGCCGACGGTCAGGGTGCCGGTTTGATAGAACTTGACTTGCTGAAAGCTCATTCTGGTTATCACTCTCTGGTGCGGATCGCGTTACCGTGAAAGTACGCGCCGGAGGCGCTCACTGTTTTCATACAGCGAATGAACGCGTATGGAGGCAAATAGGGGACCACTTACATATCAGCGTTCATTCGCGGTACGAGTCGGACAGCGCCTGCGGCCGAACTTGCGCTACGCCGTCTTGGCGGCGTCCACGATGCCCATGTCCCGCAGGATGTTCTCGGCGATGGAGCCGGGGCGGGTCAGCGTCTTCTCGCGCTCCAGCTCCCGCTCCACGATCTCCGGTTTGAGATCAAGGAACTCCGTCTCCTCCAGATCGTCGGTCATGGCCCGGGCGAACAGCTCGCGTAGGGAGGATCGGGTGATGGGGCGCCCGCCGAGCCCGGCGATCACCGAATAGATGGGCAGGGTCGAGCCGTGAAGGGTCATGTGCACATTGTTGGAGACGATTCCGCCCATGCCGACCGCCAGGCTCTTCTCCAGTACCAGGACCCGCTTGGCGCTTGCGAGCTCCATGCGCAGGGCCGAATGCGGAAAGGGGCGGAAGGACCGCAGCGCCACGGCGCCGATCGCATGGCCTTTCGCGCGCATCTCGTCGATGACCTCTTCGATGGTCCCCATTACCGAGCCCAGGGTGACCACCATGGTCTCCGCGTCGTGACTGCGGTAGGGTCGCACCAGCCCGCCGGAGGCGCGACCGAAGACCTCGCTGAACTCGGCGGCCACCTGGGGGATCAGCTCCAGGGCCTGCATCTGCTTGTGATGGGCCAGATAGCGGACCTCCGTGAAGGCCTCGGGCCCCACCATGGCCCCCAGGCTGATGGGCTCGGCCGGGTCCAGGACCTGCCGCGGCTCGAAAGGGGGGAGGAAGCGGTCCACCTGCTCCTGGGTGGGGACGTCGATCCCCTCGTAGGCGTGGGTGAGGATGAAGCCGTCCATGCACACCATCACCGGCAGGCTCAGGGTCTCGGCGATGCGGAAGGCCTGGATGTGCAGGTCCACCGCCTGCTGGTTCGTTTCCGCGTAGAGCTGGATCCAGCCCGCATCTCGCATGGACATCGAGTCCGACTGGTCGTTCCAGATGTTGATGGGGGCGCCGATGGCCCGGTTGCCGACGGTCATGACGATGGGTAGGCCCAGTCCCGAGGCGTTGTACACGGCTTCCGCCATGAAGAGCAGTCCCTGGCTGGCGGTCGCCGTGTAGGAGCGGGCCCCGGCCGCGCAAGACCCGATGGCCACGGAGAGGGCGGCGAACTCGGATTCCACGTTGATGAACTCGCACCTCTGCAGCCGTCCGCTCTTCACCATGGCACCCAGGTCCTCCACGATGTGGGTCTGGGGGGTGATGGGGTAGGCGCAGATGACCTCGGGGCGGCACATGGCGACGGCCATGGCGACGCCGTGAGAGCCTTCGATCTGTTGGAGCATATCGGTACCTCCCTCGTCAGGCCCGCTCGGCCAGCTCGTAGGCCGCCTTGGCGGCGGTGACGTTCGCCTGACCCACCGGGCCGGGAAACTTGGTCTGGATAGCCTCGATGACCGAATCGATGCCGATCACTCCCGTCTCGGCGGCCAGGGCACCCAGCAGCACGGCATTGGGCACAGGACGCTTGACGTACTTCATGGCGATCTCGGTTGCCGGGATCCTGCATACGTGGCCTGGCGGCAGGTGCTCCACGCCTTTCTCGATCCCAAGCTCCTCGATGCTGCGCCCCGTGTTGACCAGCAGGTAGCCGTCGGCTGCCAGGCCGGCGAAGACATCGATGGCGTGAAACAGGGTGGGGTCCTGGACGATCAGGGCGTCCGGATCGAGGACGGGCTCGCGCAGCCGGATGGGCTTCTCGTCGATCCGGCAGAAGGCGACCACGGGTGCCCCCATGCGCTCGGAGCCGAAGCTGGGCACCGCCTGGGCGTGCTTTCCTTCGAGGAAGGCGGCAATGGACAGCATCTCGGCCGCGGAGACGACGCCTTGGCCGCCGCGACCGTGGATACGGACACTCAACATCGACTTGGCTCCTTACTGGGGCGATTCGGTACCGACCTGGGGGGCGGCGCCGCGGTTTGCAATGAGGTCAGGCCTTCCCGGCCAGGTCCGCGAGCCTGACTTTCGGCGGCTGAGGCGCCACCTCGTACTGGTAATGCTTGACCTTGCGCCGGACGTTGCGCTGGATGATGACCCCCATGACCTTCCATTCCAGACCGGTGAGGTCGATCTCCGGATAGAGGTCATTCAGGGCGATCAGCCATTCCCGTCCGTCCTCGTCCACCCGGTACTGCCGGAACCAGCGAACGCCCTCCACTTCGACGAACACGTACATGCCGTCGCTGCAGTGTTTGGCCTGCTCGATGATGACGATGCACTTGTCCGGGAACTCCGGCTCCATGCTGTCGCCCAGGACCTGGAGGGCGAAGGGCTCGCGCCAGCCGCAGCCGGTGTCGTCGTCGAGGGTGGGATCGGACATGATCTGTCCTCATTCTGTTGCCAGGGGGCAGTGGATAGACTTCGCTTATCCACCCTACATTTTCAGCCAGCGAGAGTCTATCTGACGTGAGCCGCATCGTCTCCACCGAGCGTGTCCACAGGGACCGCCGCGACCTGCACAACCTGCGCGGCATGCTGCCCTTCCTGTGGGAGTTTCGGGGCCGGGCGGCCCTGGCGTTGCTTTGTCTCATCCTGGCGAAGCTCGCCAACGTGGGCATCCCGATGCTGCTCAAGGACATCGTCGATGCCTTCCAAAGCCCCCAGACCCGAGCCCTGGTGCTCCCCATCTCTCTGCTGGCGGCCTACGGCGCCCTCAAGCTCAGTAGCGCCCTGTTCAACGAACTGCGCGACCTGGTCTTCGCCCGGGTGCGCTACCGGGCCATGCGCCGGCTCTCCACCCGGGTCCTGGAGCACCTGCACAGGCTGTCCCTGCGCTACCACCTGGAGCGTCGCAGCGGTGCGGTCAGCCGCGACCTGGAGCGCGGCACCCGCTCCGTGAGCACCATCCTCAACTACATGGTCTTCAGCGTGCTTCCGGTATTGGTGGAATTCACCCTGGTCGCCGCGATTCTCCTGACCAGGTATGCGCCCGTCTTCACCCTGGTCACCTTCGGGACCGTGGCCGTCTACGTGGCCTTCACCCTGGCGATCACCGAGTGGCGCATGGACTTCCGCCACCAGATGAACCGGCTCGATTCCCAGGCCAACAGCCAGGCCTTCGACAGCCTGATCAACTACGAGACGGTCAAGTATTTCGGCAACGAGACCATGGAGCTCGAACGCTACGATCGCACCCTGGGCGATTGGGAGCAGGTCGCGGTCAAGAGCCAGTCCTCCATGTCCCTGCTCAATTTCGGGCAGGGCGGGATCATCGCGGTCGGAGTCACCCTCGTCATGGTCTATGCCGCGCAGGGAGTCGTGAACGGCAGCATGAGCGTCGGCGATCTGGTGCTGGTGAACGCCTTTCTGTTGCAGCTGTTCATTCCCTTGAATTTTCTCGGTATCGTCTATCGGCAGATCAAGTACGCTCTGGCGGACATGGACCTGGTGTTCAAGCTCCTGGAGCGGGCGCCGGAGATCGTCGACGATCCCGGCGCCCGGCCCCTGGTGCTGAAGGAAGGCGGTGTGCGCTTCGAGCGCGTGGACTTCCGCTACCGGCCGGAGCGGCAGATCCTGCGGGGGCTGGACTTCGCCATCGAGCCCGGGCAGAAGCTGGCGGTGGTGGGCCGCAGCGGGGCCGGAAAATCCACCCTGGCACGGCTGCTGTTCCGTTTTTACGATGTCAGCGGCGGACGCATCCTGATCGACGGACAGGATCTGCGGGACGTTACCCAGGACAGTTTGCGCGCGGTCATCGGTATCGTCCCGCAGGACACGGTGCTTTTCAACGAGAGCATTATCTACAATCTGTCCTACGCTCGGCCGAGCGCCAGTCGGGCAGAGATCGAGCGGGCGGCGCGGATGGCCCACATCCTGGATTTCATCGAGGGTCTGCCGGAGCGTTGGGATACGGTGGTAGGGGAGCGCGGGCTCAAGCTCTCCGGGGGCGAGAAGCAGCGGGTGGCCATCGCAAGGGCGATGCTCAAGCAACCGCGTATCCTGGTCTTCGACGAGGCGACCTCTTCCCTGGACAGCCACACCGAGCAGGCGATACAGCAGACCCTGGCCGAGGTCGCGGAGCATCACACGACCCTGGTCATCGCCCACCGCCTGTCGACGGTGGTGGATGCGGACCGCATCCTGGTCATACAGGCCGGGCGTATCATCGAGGAGGGTACCCACCGCCGGCTGCTGGAGCAGCAGGGCGTCTACGCCGGGATGTGGGATCTGCAGCAACGGGAGCGGGAGGGGACGTGCCTGGAAGCGGTCGGCTGACCCCCGCCCCGGGGATGCTTCCAGCACAGCTGTGTGCAAGTAACGGTAACGAGTGAATGTTGGGTCCGGGAACTTCTGTCCTAGGCCCGACGAGCCCCAAGGGGGTGTGGCAGACTAGCCCAGGGCAACGCCCTGGGTAAACGATGATGGGAAATCAGCCCTGAAAGGGCGTGACATTAGAGCGGGTGTCCATATCACGCCCTTTCAGGGCTGAATCGAAACGGTAACCAACCAGGGCTACGCCTAATGCCATTAAGTTAATCCGTCATTCCGCCAGGGAGTGGCGGAATCCAGTCACACGGACGTGATCATAGGCCCACCCTCCGTGGCTCCTGGGTCCCGGCAATCCCTGCCGGGACGACGGATCTAGCTTCAACTTAATGGCATTGGGGCTATGCCCAGGGCTGATATATGTCATACCCGAATGGCACTGACTTAACGGCTTATGCCGTTATAAAACAATGCGTTACGATTCTCCGCAAACCGCGCAAACTGCCCAGGACCGACGTTGCAG
>CAYYHR010000137.1:6487-8807 GCA_964471705.1 uncultured Chromatiaceae bacterium | reverse complement strand
CTTTACGTTAATTTGACCAGACTTTTACCAATTCAGATTTATCTTTAAATACATTAAGTTATAGATATATGATGGATTGGCCGGAATGCGGCGGCGCAGCATCGTCATGCCGGTACCCTAACCCCGTCCTTTTGTGAATAGTTGCCGGCGCGCACAAGGCCTAGGCTATTTTGCGCGATACCTGCAAACGTGTATGATTGCAACCATCTCCGACAGGTGCGAACAGCACCTTCCACGGTGTGCGAGCCCCCCTTTGGCGCGTTTGGTTTAGGCGCGCTCGGCGCGCCTCGCCACCGGGCAAGGCTGCGTAAAGCACCCGCATTGGATTGCCGGATCCATATTAGAGCATATCCCTTCAGTCCTATAGGGACAGGGTAAACGATCTGGACGGCCAGACGATGTTGCACTCGAGTCAGCAGGTCTTGCGAACGGACTTGTCCGGGCTACCCCTGGAGTGGGTCGACTATCGTTCAGCGGCCAGGCTGTATTCCCTCGGGCAGGTCGCCTATGCCTGCGGCAACCGGCTCTTCTTCCTCCGCGGTGGCATCAACGCTGCAACCAAACGTCGCAGCACCCTGGAGATCAGCTCCATTATCGCCACCCATGGTGCTCATCACGCAACGAGCAAGTTGAAAGACGACTATGTACCGCCTCTGACGAATCGGACCCTCTTTCAGCGCGACGGTCATATTTGTCTCTACTGTGGTGGCCATTTTTCGGCCCGCAGTCTGTCGCGGGATCACGTGCGCCCCGTCAGCCAAGGTGGCGAGGACCAGTGGAACAATCTGGTGACGGCCTGCGTGCGCTGCAACAATTACAAGGCCGGACGAACACCCGAAGCGGCAGGCGTGGAGCTCCTCGCCGTGCCCTTCACACCGAATCACGCCGAGTACATCTTTCTCATGGGGCGCAACGTCCTGGCGGACCAGATGGAATTCCTCCGCGCGCACTTCCCCCGCTCGAGCCCATTGCTGCGTCGGCTGATCTGATCTACCCGGGACCGGATCGCTTCCTCCAGACCTCATGACCGATTGGAATGCGATTGCGGCGAGCATCAGTCGCGCAAGCGGAAAGAAGGTCGATCCGGGCACGCCGCGCGCAATCGGCGGCGGCTGTATCAACAGCGCCTACAGCCTGAGAGAGGGCGCACACCGCTACTTCGTAAAGCTCAACACCGCCGACCGGCTGGCCATGTTCGAGGCCGAGGCAGCGGGCCTGCAGGAGATGGCGGACACGGACACAATACGCGTGCCGCAGCCCCTCTGCACCGGCACTTCCGGCGGTCGCTCCTACATCGTGATGGAGCACATCGCACTCGGCGGACACGGATCGGACGGGACACGCGAGGCAGGACGCCGGCTTGCCGCTATGCACCGAGCCTCGCGACAGGGATTCGGCTGGGACCGCGACAACACCATCGGCTCCACCCCCCAGCCGAACGGCCCCCAGGATGATTGGGTAACGTTCTGGACGAGGTTTCGGCTGGGCTTCCAGCTGGACTTGGCTGCCCGCAATGGTTATCGAGGCCGGCTGCAGGATCAGGGCGAACGGCTGCTCGACGCCCTGCCTGCCCTGATCGATCACGACCCGGCCCCTTCGCTTCTCCACGGCGACCTCTGGGGTGGCAACATGGGCTTTGACGGCGACGGACATCCGGTCATCTTCGATCCGGCCGTCTACTACGGCGACCGCGAAGCGGACGTCGCCATGACGGAGCTCTTCGGCGGCTTCGGCGCAGATTTCTACGCCGCATACAACGAGTCATGGCAGTTGGACCCGGGCTACCGGACGCGCAAGGTCCTCTACAACCTCTACCACATCCTCAACCATCTGAACCTGTTCGGCACCGGCTACCTGGCGCAAGCCCAGGGCATGATCGAGCGGTTGCTCGCCGAATCGTGATGAATTTGTTATCTGCTCGGGACGTTCGCGTTATACGGCATCGCTAGCATCCTCCTTGCAGCAATCGGCTGCGCTCACCGAAGGAGATCTCTCGATGCTACACAAATGCGCGAAAGCTTGGGCTCACGGATTCCATATGAACCAGATCTCTCGACTTCTATTGACCGGCTTGATTCTTGCCGCGCCCCTGCAGGCCGTTGCCAAGGTGGACTCGATCGTCCTCGGGATGGGCTGTTTCTGGGGTGCCGAAAAGCGCATGGAGGCCATCCCAGGTGTGCTCGACGTCGAATCTGGCTATGCCGGGGGCGACGCGAAACGGGTCGGCTACCATGACCTCTTGAGCCTGGAGCGGGCCCCTGAGCCTGGCCGAAGCCGGCAGCGCAATCATGCCGAAGTGGTCAAGGTCACTTTCGACACG
>CAYYHR010000137.1:0-6387 GCA_964471705.1 uncultured Chromatiaceae bacterium | reverse complement strand
GCCACGCCCACGATGGTCCTGTTCGAGAACGGCAAGGAGGTCTCGCGCTACACGGGTTACAAGGGCGACAAGGAGCGATTCTGGAAGTGGCTGGGCTATCGACTGCTCACACCCGCGCAGCGCCGCATCGCCTTCGAGCAGGGCACCGAGCGAGCCTTCACCGGGTCGCACCTGGACGAGCATCGCCCCGGCGTCTTTGTCGACCCGATCACCGGCGCACCACTGTTTCGCACCGACGCCAAATTCGACAGCGGAACCGGCTGGCCGAGCTTTTTCAGCCCGGTCGAAGGGGCCGTTACCCTGCGCGAGGACAACACCTACGGAATGCACCGAGTCGAGGTACGCAGTGCCAGCTCTGGCATCCACCTGGGGCACGTCTTCGACGATGGTCCCCCGCCCACCGGCAAGCGGTATTGCATCAATGGCAACGTCCTCACCTTCGTGCCCGATTCGAAGTAGCCGCGATCATCGCGCTCAAACCCGGTCTTGTGATATTCGTGTGCTCTGCTTGCCCACCCAAACGATGACTATCCGGGAGGTCGCGATGGCGCATCGGATTCTTCTGGTGGAGGACAATCAGGATCTGGCCAGGCTGGTGCAGATGCACCTGCGCGATGCCGGCTACATCGTTGCGCACGCGATGGACGGGCGCACGGCCCTGCGATTGTTGGAAAGTGAAACCTTGGACCTGGTGATCCTCGATCTGATGCTCCCTGACATGGACGGCCTCGATATTTCTCGCCGGCTGCGCGCCGCGCCCCGCTATTTGCCGATCCTGATGCTGACCGCAAAGTCGACCGAGCTCGACCGGGTACTGGGGCTGGAGCTCGGCGCGGACGACTACCTGACCAAGCCGTTCAGCCTGCGCGAGCTGCTTGCGCGGGTAAAAGCCTTGTTTCGCCGCGTCGATGCCCTGGCCGATGCTCCTCCCGAGTTGCAGCGGGTACTGGAATTCGAGGGCCTGACGATCGATCCCGCACGGCGACGGGTGTTGCGCGACGGAAAGGAGGTGCACCTGACCGGGCGCGAGTTCGATCTGTTGGCACACTTCGCCCGCCACCCGGGATTGGTCTACAGCCGCACGCAATTGCTCGACCTGGTGTGGGGCTATGGACACGACGGCTACGAGCACACGGTGAATTCACACATCAACCGCTTGCGGGCGAAGATCGAGCACACGCCCGCGGAGCCGCGCTACATCCTGACCGTATGGGGCGTCGGCTATAAGTTTGCAGAACGGGTCGATGGCTGAGTCGAGCATTCGCACTGGTCTTTTCTCCAGTCTGTATGCGCGGCTAGCACTGGGTCTGGTGGTGCTGGTGCTGCTGTTGGGGATGGTCAGCTTTATCGTCATGATGAACGCGGGCCGGCTCTATCTGCAGGAGCTGAATCAGCACCTGAACCGGACGCTAGCGGCCAACCTGATCGAGGAAAACAAGCTGCGGATCGAAGACGGACGTTTCGATCCGGCAGCGCTGGAGCCGATCTTCCACACCTACATGGTGGTGAATCCGAGCATCGAGGTGTACCTGCTCGACGCCACCGGGCGCATCCTGGCCTTCTCGGCACCGGCTGCGAAAGTGAAACGCGAACGAGTGGATCTGAAGCCGGTCCGCGCCTTTCTGGACGGCGAGAGCCATCTGCCGATCGTCGGCGATGATCCGCGCGATCCAAATGGGCGCAAGGTGTTCTCGGTCGCATCGGTCGGGCCACAGGGTCACCCGCAGGGCTATCTGTACGTGGTGCTGAGTGGCGAGCAACTGGACTCGGACGCGGCTATGCTGCGCAACAGTTACCTGCTGCGCGTGACCTTGTTTGGTCTGGCCGGTGTTGCGTTGTTCGGTCTGTTGACGGGGCTTTGGCTGCTGTTCCTGATCACCCGGCGTCTGCGGCGCCTCGACCTTGCCATGAGCGAATTCGAGGCAGGGGATTTCGCGGCGCTGCCGCCGCTCGACAATCTCGACATCCGCTCGGGCGACGAGTTGAGCCGGCTGGCGCACACTTTCCGGAAGATGGCCGAGCGCATTACCGCACAGGTGGGCGCGCTGAAACAGAGCGATGCGCTGCGACGCGAGCTGGTCGCCAACGTCTCGCACGATCTGCGCACGCCGATCGCTTCATTGCAGGGGTATCTGGAAACCCTACTGATGAAAGCGGATACCCTGAGCGCCGAAGAACGCCATCAGTATCTGCACATCGCCATGCGTCATTGCCGCCAGCTCGGCAAGCTGGTGAGCGAGCTGTTCGAGCTCGCCAAGCTGGAGTCCGGCCACACGCAGTTACACCGTGAGGCGTTTGCGCCCGGCGAGCTGGTACAGGACATCGCGCTCAAATTCCAGCTTCTCGCGAGCAGCGCGGGTGTTCATTTAGACACGGAAATCCCGCCGGACCTCCCTTTCGTCGACGCGGACATCGGCTTGATCGAACGTGTACTGGAGAATCTGCTCGACAATGCCATACGGCACACGTCCGCCGGTGGTCGCGTGACAGTGTCCCTCACCGGTGATGGCAACGACGTCACAATACACGTAGCCGACAGCGGCAACGGTATCCCGGACGAAGAGCTGCCGCATCTCTTCGACCGCTTTTACCAGGTCGAGAAAAGTCAGCGTGAAACGGGAAGCGGTGTCGGTCTGGGCCTGGCGATCGTCAAACGTATCCTGGACCTGCACGCGGTTTCCATCGATGTCAGCAGCGCGCTGCAGACTGGTACGCGATTTCACTTTTCGCTGCCAGCGTCGGCTTGAAGGACGAAATGCGCTCCTGCCCTTCCGCTATTCCACGGTTACGGATTTGGCCAGATTCCTCGGCTGGTCAACGTCCGTGCCCTTCAGTACCGCGACGTGATAGGCCAGGAGCTGGAGCGGAATGGTGAAGATCAGGGGTGAGATGAGCCCATCCACCTGGGGGACCTTGATGACGGTCACACCCTTCTCCTGGGACATGGGGACCCGGTCGTCGGCGAAGACGAAGAGCTCGCCGCCACGGGCACGGACCTCTTCCAGATTGGACTTGAGCTTCTCGAGCAACTGGTCGTTGGGCGCGACGGCGACCACCGGCATATCCTCGTCGATGAGGGCAAGGGGGCCGTGCTTGAGCTCTCCCGCGGGGTAAGCCTCCGCATGGATATAGGAGATCTCCTTGAGCTTCAGGGCCCCCTCCATGGCAATGGGATAGTGTTCGCCGCGCCCCAGGAAGAGGGTGTGGCGCTTCTCGGCAAAACGCTCCGCCAACGCGCGGATCGACTCGTCCAGTGCCAGCGCCTCCTCGATCTTCCCCGGCAGGGTCCGCAGCAGCCCGACCAATTGCTCCTCGGACTCCTCGGTGAGGCCGTTGTAGCGTCCGATGAGGATCGTCAATAGCAGCAGGGCTACGAGCTGTGTGGTAAAGGCCTTCGTCGAGGCAACGCCGATCTCCGGTCCGGCATGAGTCAGGAGTACCAGGTCGGATTCGCGCACCAGGGAGCTCTCTGGGACGTTGCAGATCGCCAGGGTCGTCGCATAGCCGAGCCCCTGGGCCATACGCAGTGCGGCCAGGGTGTCGGCGGTCTCACCGGACTGGGAGAGGGTGACGAAGAGCGATCCTTCCGGAACCACGTGCTTGCGATAGCGGTACTCGCTGGCCACCTCGACGTTGCAGGGCAGGCCGGTCAGGGATTCGATCCAGTAACGCGCCACCAGACCGGCGTGAAAGCTGGTGCCGCAGGCAACGATCGTGACGGCCTCGACCCCACCGAGGACTCTGTCCGCCCCGTTGCCGAAGGCCTGGGGTAATACCCTGGTCCCGGTGATGCGGCCCTCCAGGATGTTCACGATCGCCGTGGGTTGCTCGAAGATCTCCTTGAGCATGTAATGACGGTACTCACCGCGCTCCACCACGTCGGCGCTGAGCCCCGACTCCTTGACCGGGCGCACCACCGGCTCACCCGCCCGGTCCCAGATCCGGACCCCGTTGCGGGTGATCTCGGCGATGTCGCCATCCTCGAGGAAGATGAACCTCTGTGTGACCGGGAGCAGTGCGAATGCATCCGAAGCAATGAAGCCCTCGCCGAATCCGAGGCCGATGACCAGTGGACTTCCCTGCCTGGCTGCAACCAAACGATCCGGATCATGGGTGTCGATCACCCCGAGGGCATAGGCGCCCTCGAGTCGACGGACCGTGCTGCGCACCGCCTCCAAAAGCCCACCCCCGGCCTCGAGACGATCATAGATGGCGTGGACGATGACCTCCGAGTCGGTGCCGGAGGTGAATTCGTGACCATTGGCGAGCTGCTCCTCGCGCAGCTGCTCGTGGTTCTCGATGATACCGTTGTGGACGATCGTGCAGCGGTTGCGGCAGACGTGGGGGTGCGCGTTGCGCTCCGAAGGCTCGCCATGTGTCGCCCAGCGGGTGTGGGCAATGCCCAATTTCCCGGCAAAAGGGTCGCGCTCCATGAGCTCGGCGAGGTGCTGCACCTTGCCCAGGGCGCGGATGCGCCTGAGCTCGTGCGGTGCTACGACCACGGCCATTCCGGCGGAGTCGTAGCCACGGTATTCCAAGCGACGGAGTCCCTCCAAGAGGATTTCAGGGACGTCGCGTTGGGAAATTCCGCCAACGATTCCGCACATGGCCTAAGCCCTCTACTTCTTGCGGGGTCGCTTCCAGCCGTCCAGCGTGAGCTGCCTGGCACGGGTGACCGTGAGCTTTCCTGCGGGCGCCCCCCGGCTGATGACGGAGCCGGCACCGATCGTGGCATTCTCGCCGATCTCCACCGGAGCGACCAGGGACACATTCGAGCCGATGAAGGCCCCATCGCCGATCACGGTCCGGTGCTTGTTGGCACCATCGTAGTTGCAGGTGATGGTCCCGGCACCAACATTGACGCCATTACCAATCTGTGTGTCCCCCACGTAGGTCAGGTGATTGACCTTGCTCCCTAGGCCGACCTGCGACTTCTTAAGCTCGACGAAATTGCCCACATGCGCACCGTCCGCAATAACCACTTCAGGGCGCAGCCGGGAGAAGGGACCGAGGCGGGCACCGGAGCCGATGCTGGAGTTTTCTATCACGCAGTTGGCCAAAATTTGGGTGTCGGCGCCAATCTCGCAATCCCGCAGCAGGCAATTGGGTCCGATGGATGCACCTACTCCAAGCCTGACCTCTCCTTCGATAACGACATTCACATCGATGTAAACATCCCGAGCGGCCCGTAGCCGACCGCGTATATCCAGCCGTTCGGGATCGACGAGCGTCACCCCCCCACGCATCAAGTCCTCGGCTTGGCGGCGTTGATAATAGCGCTCCAAAGCCGCAAGCTGGACACGATCGTTGACGCCGCAGACCTCTTCCCTCGTCTCCGACCTAATCGTGGCAATTTCAACACCGTCGCTGGCAGCAAAGGCAAGGACGTCGGTCAGGTAATACTCGCCATTGGCGTTCTGGTTACCAATGCGCGATAGCCAGTCGTCCAACCTGGCCCGGTCCGCAACAATAAAGCCAGTATTGACCTCGTTGATCTCAAGCTCAACCTCTGTGGCATCCTGTTGCTCGACGATCCGCAGAACTCGCCCGCTTGCATCGCGGACGATGCGACCGTACCCGGTAGGATCCTCGACGATTACCGTCAGCAAGCCAAGGGCAGCGTCCGCGCTCGCTTCCACCAGCCGTTGAAGCGTTGCCGCACGCGTGAGTGGGACATCACCATAGAGAATCAGGACCCGATCCATGTCCCGCATCTCCGGCATGGCTTGCATGACCGCATGGCCGGTTCCGTGCTGCTCGGCCTGCTCCACCCACCGGCAGTCGTAGTCGCCCAGTGCCTGAGGTACCACGTCTCCCCCGTGGCCGTAAACCACACATACCCGCTCGGCGCCAATAGAATGTGCACAGTCAAGGACATGGGCCAGAAGCGGCCTTCCGGCAAGAGGGTGAAGAACCTTGGGTAGCCGCGAGCACATGCGCTTTCCCTTCCCTGCGGCGAGAATGACGACACCCAGCTTCATGATGGCGAGACTTCCATTAAGGAAATGTGGACCGTTCCCTTCGATCGGTCCAGGAGATTATCGATTCGCGTCAATGCAGACTGTAGGATCTCGTCTGTGCCATCCCGTCCTGGGCAAACTCCTGCTCGGTAGGGTCGCGGACCTCCTTTATATCGACCTTGACGCGCAGCTCCCTCCCCACCAGCGGGTGATTGCCGTCAACGGTGAGCCGCCCGCCTTCGATCTTGGTGACATGACCGGATGCGTCGCGGATGCTGTAGACGAGGGAAACGGGCTTGCCGCTCCTGATGGCCTGATCCGTCATGGCATCAGCCGCGTTTCATCTTCCGCAGCTTCTCGATGGCACGCAGTTGAGCGACGGCTTCCGCAAGCTCGGCCTGGGCCTTGGCGTACTCGAAATCCGCGG
>CAYYHR010000136.1:0-8997 GCA_964471705.1 uncultured Chromatiaceae bacterium | reverse complement strand
TGCCCTCGTTCCCAAGCTCTGCTTGGGAACGCCTGCCGAGAAGCTCTGCTTGTGGATTTGCTCACCCGAGCTACACGCCTGTAGCGGAGCTTCCTGACGAGTCCATCATCTACAACATATTGAATAGAAAGGAATGAGGCACAAAGCGAAAGGCTCGCGCTCAGTCAGAGTGTGCCTCCCACGGATCTCGGTCCGCAGGAGGCGGCTGTCGATGCCGAGTAATGGTACCTTTACACGGCGGGTATGTTTCCGGGTATGAAAGACAACCGCCATGTTGCTCACAATCGAGACCACACATCGTCCGGCGACGGATCTGGGCTATCTGCTTGCCAAGCACCCGGACAAATGCCAGACCTTTCCTCTCGCCTACGGCGAAGCCCACGTCTTCTATCCCGAAGCGACCGAAGAACGCTGCATGGCGGCCATGCTCCTGGACCTCGACCCCATCGGTCTCGTCCGCGGTCGCCATTGGGGAGCCGATACCGAAGGAACGCTTGCGCAATACGTCAATGATCGTCCCTATGCCGCATCCTCGTTTCTGAGCGTCGCGATCGGCCGGGTCTTCGGCTCCGCCATGAAGGGCGTCTCCAAGAGCCGGCAGGAGCTGGCGGATAGCCTCCTGCCGCTCGAGGCATGTTTGTCTGCCGTACCTTCGCGGGGCGGCGAGACATTCCTGCGGGGGCTTTTCGAGCCCCTGGGGTATGAGGTGCAAGCCTAGCGCATTGCGCTCGCGAGCGGTTTCCCGAGTGGGGCGAGGGCTACTGCTTCCGGCTGCGGCTGCGCGGCAAAGTCCGGCTTGCCGCATTGCTTACCCATCTCTATCTGCTTATCCCGGTACTCGATAACCAGAAGCACTATTGGGTAGGTGAGGACGAGGTCGAGAAGCTTCTCGAAAAGGGTGCCGATTGGCGCGAGGGTCATCCGCTGCGCGAGCAGATTGCGCGCCGCTACCTGAAGCACAAGAAAGTCTGTTTCGTGATCTCGGTGCCGGCCACCAAGATGTACTATGAGCCGACCAAACCCTTCCCTGGGGCCTCCTGCGAGATCGCCGAGCGGCCCTACAACGACGTCATCGAAATCGACGACGTACAGGGCAAGCGTGATTGCCGTGTCATGATGATCAAGTGTCTCGATTTGTCCCGACGCTGGAGCGTCGGCGCCACGTTTTTTGAGGTCGCCTTGCGACGAGGAGGGCGTTTGTCCTCAATCTCCGGATCTTTCATCGTAAGGTGGCGATAGCGTGGCACCGCCGGGAAACCAGGCGGCGGACGGAGAATACAAACAGAAGATCCAGGGTCGCGACGGTTGGCACACGGGAGCCCGGGGGCTCAAGCGCCTCTCAGCGCCCTGCCGACTTCAGCCAGGTGATGCACGACGACAGCATCCATCGGTACGTCTTTATTCTTTCCCGCTGTCAGATAAAGAAAAAGCCGTCCCACCCCTGCGCCAATCCCAGCCTGGATATCGCTCGGTTTGTCTCCCACCAGCACCGAGCCCGCGAGGTCGATCCGGTGCTCCGCTGCAGCCTGCAGGAGCATACCGGGGTGTGGCTTGCGGCATGTCGTATCGGCCTTGTAGGGTCCGATGCCGTGCTCGGGGTGGAAAGGGCAGTGATAGACATCGGCGATGGCAATACCCTCCTCTTCGAAGCGCCCAATCATCCACGTCGTCAGCGCCTCGAAATCAGCCTCGGTGTAATACCCTCGGCCAATGCCGGCCTGATTCGTGATCACGATGATCAGGTAACCCTGCCGCTGTGCTTCGCGGCAGAGGTCGAAGATACCCTCGATAGGCTCGAAGTCTTCGGACCGGGAGACATATCCGTGATCCACATTGATCACGCCGTCCCGATCCAGAAAGAGCGCCGGTTTTCCCTCAGCCAATCAAGGCTCCACGAACAGGGATTGGGCGAACCTGAAGTACTCGGGCATGCCAATGTCGCTGAACAGTCCGGGAATTATTAAAGGCGTCGAGCCAGCGCGTCCGGACAGCGGTGGCACGGCCGAGAATACCGGCACTAACTGCCAGATTCTTGGGAGCAGGGCGTAGTTTCAGAAGGGCTGCACCCATAGGGGAAGCTGCGGATCCACTTGGCCGCTTGCGTTTCATCTTTGCCCCTTTTGCTCTGCCACTCTCTCTCAAGGGGCTGTCTCAAATCCGGGGCTCACTAGACCGAAGTCGATACCGAGGCTCTGGATATGTGTCTCCCAGTCCTTCGCCACAGTGGCTACATCCAAGTTTGCCACCCGCGCTCGGGCGGACTGCGCAAGACGCCGACGCAAGGACGTATTCCGGGTTATGCGCATTAGCGCCTGTGCCAGGGCAGACCTGTCTTCAGATGGTACTACCAATCCTGAGACATTGTTCTCGATGAATTCCAGGGGACCTGGCGAGGCGTCGCTCGCAACCACCGCGAGCCCACAGCCCATCGCTTCGAGCATCGCGTTCGGCATGCCTTCGAAACGCGATGGCAGTACGAATACCGATGCCCGATAGAGCAGTGGGAACGGTGACGGCTGATGCCCATGAAACTCGACGCGGGAGGAGATCCCCAGCCGCAGGGCCTGGGCTTGGAGATCGCTGCCCAGCGGTCCCGCGCCGACGATGTCGAGCATCCAGTCCTCGTCCGCTCGTGCCAGCTCGGCAAAGGCGTCGAGGAGGATGTCGAGCCCCTTTTGATGCACCAGCCGCGCTACCGCGATCAAGCGTGATTGATGCGGCACCATGCCTGCCGGAGGGGGCGGAATCACTAGCGGATTTGCCACTTGGCGCAGCTTCTTGGCGGGCACGAAACTGCCCAGGGTGTGCAGTGCCCCCGCGCTATTGGCGGTAACGAGAGCCGCCTTGGGGTAAATGACGCGGCGCAATCCTTCCCAGGGCTCGTCCAGGGCTTGGATGGCCGGGTCGTTGCGCTCCGAGATCACTACTTTCGAGCGCAGTCCCCGCGCAGCCATCACCGTCTGTATATTGGTCGTGCCCAGAAAGCTGATGATCAGAGGCGGCTCCAGGTCACGGAAGAGTCTTCTCAACTGGTGTGTCATCAGGGGTGTCGGTGACATTCCGATCGGGGCAAGTAGCCTCGCAATCAATAGCTTGCGGGCGCGATTCAGCGCCAGCAGGGTACGCAGTGCGATGCCTGCAGCCAAGCGCCGCGAAGAGCGACTGATTCGCTGCTTTGCCGTGAGCTGGTCGCTGGAGTCCCCGTCCCGGGTCAGGGCGGTCAGGCGACCTTTGTGACGGAGAGCTTGTGGGCCGGAGATGTGGAATCGGGCAACAGCGGGACTCAGGTCGTGAGCGTCCGCTTTTTCGTGCAGCGTCGCGACGGCAACCCGAATGCCTTGCCCGGACCAGTGATTGATGAGCAGGCTGGCGACCCGTTGCGCGCCGCCGGGGCCCATGTGTGGAATCACTACCAAGAGGTCGACGGGTGTCGGAGCGGTCTCCTTCGGCAACGACCGGGAATCGGCACATTGCATCGGTGTGGATTTGAAGTGCTCTCGAAGGGCGGACATGGCTCCGGCTTTCCCCTTAAACTTTCGGTAGTTGGGCGTGCCACGGCAGGTTCCCTGCTCCGGAGTCCACGTGGCTCGGCAGGGGCGAGCATGGACACCCCCAGCGCACGTCTTGTGTGTCGTTCCAGAGTACTGACCATCCGCAGAATTGTAATCCACGGCCTTGTTGCCGTGCCGGAAGTTTGCGATCTGCGCGGACGAAAATCCCTATAATCAACCTTCCCTACTGCCCACAATTGCTGCGAAGTCAGCCGGTTCGAGCCACTCGGCGCGGACTCGATGGAATTCTGTACCTGGTCGTATGCATCGAAAGCAGGTCGCAATCTTTCTGCCATCCCTGGTAGGTGGGGGTGCCGAGCGCATGATGCTCAACCTCGCCCTCGGATTGGCGAGGGCAGGTCTCGACGTGGATCTCGTGCTGGCGCAGGCTATCGGTGACTATCTCGATGATGTAACCGGCGGCGTAAAGGTCGTCGACCTGGGTGCGCGGCGGACAATCACGGCCCTACCGGGATTGGCTCGTTACCTGACGCGGAAGCATCCCGCGGCGCTCGTATCGGCTCTCGATCACGCCAATCTCGTGGCCTTGGCTGCGAAGGCGATCAGTGGGACTCCCACACCAGTCTTCGTCAGCGTTCGCAATACCCTGTCGATGAGCACCCGTCGCACGGGGCGCCTTCGCGACCGGCTCGTCCTCTACCTGACCGGGCATTTCTACGGCCGCGCCGAGGCAGTCATTGCGGTCTCGCGCGGTGTGGCAACGGACCTGGCGTCTCTGACCGGGTTGCCGCAGGACCGTATAAAGGTCATCTACAACCCGGTCGTTACCCCGGAGCTCAGGGCGCTCGCGGCCGAGCAGCTCACGCATCCCTGGTTTGCCCCCGGCGCACCTCCTGTCATACTCGCCGCCGGACGACTCACCCAGCAGAAGGGGTTTGCTACGCTGATCTCCGCCTTCTCGCAGGTGCGTGAGAACCGTTCTGTGCGCTTGCTCATACTCGGGGAGGGGCCGGAGCGCAGGCATCTGGACGCCGAGATCCGCCGCCTCGGGCTGGGCGACGAGGTCAGGCTGGAGGGTTTCGTCAAGAATCCCTTTGCCTACATGCGTCGAGCGGCGCTTTTCGTCCTGTCCTCCTTGTGGGAAGGCCTCCCGGGAGTCCTGATCCAGGCGATGGCTTGCGGGGCTCCGGTGGTAAGCACGGACTGCCCCAGCGGACCGCGGGAGATCCTCGAGGACGGACGTCTCGGTCTACTGGTCCCGACCGGCGATGCGAGGGCGTTGGCCGAGGCCATGATTGCCACCTTGGACAATCCGCCCGAGCGAGGCGACTTGCTCGAGCGCGCCGAAGACTTTTCATTGGACAAGGTCACGCGGCAATACGTCGAGGTACTACTGGGTAACCGATAAGCGGAAGGACCGTCTTTGCGCATACTCCATATCATCACCAGCCTGGACATGGGAGGCGCCCAGTCAATGCTGGTGAAGCTCCTGTCCGTAACCGATCGGGCACGGTTCGAGCCTGTCGTGATCTCCTTGGTGGATGGTGGTGAGCTGGCGGCCGACCTGGGATCGATGGGCATCGAATGCCTCTCGCTCGGCATGCGGCGCAGTGTGCCCAACCCTTTGGCCTTGCTGGGCTTGGCCAGGCAGATCAGGCGATTGCGTCCCGACGTCGTACAGAGCTGGATGTATCATGCCGACCTCTTGGCCCTGTTGGCCGCCGCCATCTCCGGGCGCCCGCCGGTGGTCTGGAATATTCGTCACAGCAATCTCGACCAGAAGGACAGCAAGCTAGGGACACGCATGGTGGCTCGCCTCTGCGCGATGCTGTCATACCTGGGCCCCAGGCGCATACTTTGCGTTTCTCAGCGAGCGCGCGATATTCACGCCAAGCTCGGCTATCGGCGCAGCCTTCTGACGGTGATTCCCAATGGATTCGACGTCGAGCGCTTCCGTCCGGATGACGAGGCCCGCACTTCCTTGCGCCGGGAGATCGGCGTATCGGATGGGGTGCCGCTGGTGGGAATCGTCGGTCGCTTCGACCCGCAGAAAGACTACGAGACCTTCCTGGATGCCGCGGCTCGGTTGCGGCGAGTCGTGCCTGAGGCGCAGTTCCTGCTTTGTGGGGCGGGACTCGAAGCGGAGAATCCCGTCCTCCACCGGTGGGTAAGAGAGCGAGATCTGGAGGCGCATTGCCGGATGCTCGGTCTGCGCCGAGATGTGCCCCGGGTGCAAGCCGCTCTCGACGTGGGCGTCTCCTCCTCCGCCTTCGGTGAGGGGTTCTCGAATGCAATCGCAGAGGCTATGTCCTGCGCGGTTCCCTGTGCCGTCACGAATATCGGCGATTCCGCGTTGATCGTCGCAGAGACCGGCCAAGTGGTCCCGCCGCGCGATCCGGTCGCGCTCGCCGATGCCGTCGCTCGCATCCTGGCGTTGAGCCGAGAGGAGCGGCAGGCCCTCGGCATCGCGGCTCGCGACCGCATTTGCTCGCAATACTCTCTCGATCGAGTGGCGGCTCAGTATCAAAGGCTCTATGACGAGCTCTAGACCTGCGAGCCAGATGAAGCATTCACGACAAAAGAAGGTGCTCCTGTTCGTTGCGGTCGACTGGTACTTCTGTATGCACTGGCTGCCCTTGGCGAAAGCCGTACAGAATGCCGGTTTCGAGGTCGTCGTCATGACCGAGATTACCGATCAGGAGGAGCGCATCCGCAATGCCGGCCTCCGCGTGATTCCGATCCGGCTTTCCCGCAAAGGCATCAATCCACTCGCGGAGATTCGCTCTTTCTACAGCATCCTACGGGTGTTTCGAAGAGAGCAGCCGGACCTCGCCCACAATATCGCACAGAAACCGGTCGTTTATGGGACTCTGGCGGCGAAGATCGCAGGCGTCGAGTCGATCGTCGATACCTTGCCGGGGTTGGGCTTCCTATTCACTTCACAGGGGATCAAGGCACGTCTCCTGCGCCCTTTGCTGCGGGTCGTCTATCGGTTCTTGCTTCGTCGCGACAAGGTCCGTCTGATCGTTCAGAATCCGGATGATCAAGCGCGCTTGCAGCGGCTGGCGAAGCTCGACTCCGTGCTGATCCGCAGTGCCGGGGTCGATCTTGACCGCTTCCTGGTAGCCCCCGAGCCCGAGGGGGTGGTAACCGTCATCCTCGCCTCCCGTCTCCTCTGGGACAAGGGCGTGGGCGAGTTCGTAGCCGCTGCCCGTATGCTCGAGCGTCGCGGTGTGAAGGCTAGGTTCGTGCTCGTGGGCAAGCCGGACCCTGGTAACCCCGGCGCGGTGGACGCCGGCCAGCTGGGGGAATGGGATGCCAGCGGCGACATCGAGTGGTGGGGGTTCCGAGAGGACATGCCGGAAGTGGTGGCACAGTGCCACATCGTGTGTCTTCCCTCGTATTACCAGGAGGGACTCCCCACAATCCTCATCGAAGGCGCGGCAGTCGGGCGCCCCCTCGTGACCACAGATCATACGGGTTGCCGAGAGGCCGTCCGGGATGGTGAGAACGGCTTTCTGGTTCCGCCGCGGGATCCCCAGGCGCTCGCCGTCGCGTTGGAAAGATTGATTCGTGATCCTGCGCTCCGAGCGCGATTCGGCCGGCGGTCGAGGATGCTCGCGGAAGAACAATTCTCCATCGACCGCGTTACGGCTGCTACCCTCGGTGTGTACTCCTCGGTGCTCGATCCTAGAAACTTTCGCTCCACTCGGAAGCACAAGGGGAGGTCCAGGAGGCAACGAATGGGCTGAAGCACTACCTGCACGAGAAACGCACGGGGATTGTCTGTCTCAGTGCACAGTCGGTCTTTGGCGGCGACAAATTGTGGGAGGAGAAACGAGGATAGCGGTGAGCTGCACTTGACCTTCGGCAGCTCCGCGAAGACCAGCGACTTCATTGTCGACGCGTCGCAAGCGTGGTGGGAGCAACTTCCGGCGCAAGAGCGCGATGGCACCTCACTGCTCCAAATCAAAGCCGACAACGGTCCTGAGAGCAACGGGCGGCGTACGCAGTTCCTGCATCGCATGGTGCAGTTTGCCGACACCATCGGTAAACCGATCCAACTGCTGTATTACCCGCCATACCACAGCAAATACAATCCGATCGAGCGATGTTGGAGAATTCTCGCGAAGCATTGGAACGGCACCAAGTTGACCGATGTCGAGACCATGCTCGAGTGGGCCAAGACCATGACGTGGAAAGGTCTTCACCCGGTGGTAGAGCTCAGCCGTACGGTCTACGAGAAAGGCGTGGCTTTGACCAAGGAGGTGATGTGCGCAGTGCAAGCGCGCTTGGTCCGCAACCCACAGCTGCCGAAATGGGACATCCTTATCTCGCCGGCTTGCCCGGTATGAAAGAATCCGAAAATCACCTTAAGCTCTACCTTGCCTGCCCAAAACAGGTGGAGACGATATCTGGAAGTATGTCTTCGAAGGTCTGTCGTGGCGCCCATCCTAGCTCTCGGTGTATCCGGTCCGAGCGGTAACAGGCCCACCCTCGCAAGCGTTGTAACACCGAGCTGCTCATAGGCATTGGCCGATGGCTGACTCGGACCAGGAGATCCCCAACTGCCGCACTAGCGTGCAACAGTAATATGGGAACGGTCCAGCGAGGGACTCGTTTTTCCAGAGCATTGCTGATGGCGATGTAGAGATCGCGCGTGGAGTACGGAAGGCCATCGGAGATGATATACGTTTTACCGCATGCCCGGGTATCGTTCATCGCAAGCCAAGCCGCATCGATAAGATCGTCCATGCCCACCATCGAGCGCTTGTTCCCGAGCTCTGGAAAAGGCGGGAAGGCACCCTTCTCGATCGCATGGATCATACGGGAAAGATTTCCCTTGACGCCAGGGCCGTACACCAAGCAAGGGCGCAGATTACAGACGTGCATGCCCTTTTCTTTGCCGGTGGCGATCACGCGCTGTTCGGCGTCGCGTTTGGAACGTCCGTAAGCATCCGCGGGCGGTTCATCCCAGGTCTCGTCGACACAGTGCTCGCCGGGGTGGGCCGCTGCCTTGACGCTGCTGAAGTAGACGAAGCGCTCTACACGACTCTGTGCGGCTAATTCGAGCAGCGACCTGGTGGCGTCCAAGTTTATGCGTCTGTAGAGTGTGTCGGGAACTGCGGCGATGTCGGGGACATGCGCGATGCCGGCAAGGTGAAAGACACCGTCGATACCGTCCATCAGCGAGCTCGGAAGATTCTTCTCCGACAGGTCACAGATGACCGACTCGTCTCCAACATATTCTCCGCTGCGTCGTAACAATGCGCGGACGGAAGCGCCCCGCTCTTGCAGAAAGCGGCATAGCGCCTTCCCGATGAAGCCTCCGGCGCCCGTCACCAGATAATGAGCCTGCTGGGAAGTATTAACGACTTGCACTGAATTTTGGGGATCCATCGGCACTAATATGTCCAGCGTACCAGGCTGACACCAATGGTACTCACAGTAATACCATGACCATAACTCTCACCGACTCACCGAC
>CAYYHR010000135.1:0-9215 GCA_964471705.1 uncultured Chromatiaceae bacterium | reverse complement strand
TCAAGCCCCAATGATCGAGCTTGTGGGTGTAGATACCGATACCCGGTGTGCGCCGCCGCGGATCGATGCGGGCACTGTAGAGATGGCGTGTCGTATCCAGGCTCATCGCGTCCGCCGACGCAAAGGCCCCTTCTCCCCAGTGACCGGTAATCGCGTGGCGACGCATAAACTCGATACTGGCATCGTTGGAGGCACGCAGGGCTTGGTCGTCTTCGAGCAAGTGCATAGCCTCGGCGATCGCGGTTTCGCTGACGCCAGGGATCATCAGGGCAATGCTCCGTGCCGTCATGTCGGTGCCGTGGGCCAACAGAGCGCCGTAGATCGTTAACAATTCACGCTCCGATCTGGCCGCTCGACCCAGCAGCAGCACGCTGAAGCGGGTGTGGCTGTCCATTTCCATGATCAGGTCCGGGAGCTGGACGTGACCGATCGCTCGGAACAACGCTTGGCGTGTCTGCTCGACCTGCGGCGAGGTCTCCTCGGCCTCCAGCTTATGCACCAGCAGTTCGCCCTTTTCGATCTCGACGCCGGCGGATTCCACGATCTCGGCGAGCTGCTCGAGCCCGGTCTCCACCAAGGGTGTAAATCGGTCCAGGAACTGGCTTGGGTCCATCGGCACATCGAGCCGGCGATAGAAGTGCTTGCGCTCCTCGGCCCATTGCGTCGCGGGGATCAGGAGCTGATCGCGACTGCGATACGACAGGCTGTAGGATACCCATACCGAGCCATTGCGCAGTGCCTTGCGCAGCTTATAGAGCACCGCCGCCTCGTAGGCGCGAAAGGCCCGGGCGCGGTCCGCAGCCTGGATGATCTGTTGCCACAGGGGCGCAAAGGATCCATCGGTGTCAGCGGGAAGGCGACTCAGATCGTCCCGATAGAACCCCCGCAGCTTCTTGATCGCCTCGATCAGCGGATTCTCCGGCGCTCCCTCGAAATCGAGCACCAACAGCGCCTTGAGCAACGGTCGGATGTGATACGCGTTGTCACTCATCCGATAGCGCGTCTCGGCGGCCCGGCTGGTGAAGGTCATGCCATCTTCATCGGCAAGGAGCGAGAAGATTGCTTCACGCAGCTCGTCGGCCGTGCGGTCAGCCGATCGGGCAAATGCTTGCAAGGCACAGATACGTTGCCTGAGCGCAATCAGCCGCTGTGTGTTCTCTCCCGTGACTCGCGCGACGGTGTCGTGACGGATCCTGAGCGCTTTCTTGTCCGCCAGGGAGATCAGAACGTCCGCGGTCTGCAACAAGGTCATACGAAGAAAACACACCAGCTCCAACGTCCGGCGTGGCTCCTGGATCTCCTGGAACCGTGCCGGACGCCGACGGCGCATGCGTTGGGCATACCGGCGCTGACGCTCGAGGCGGATCTCATCGAGCGGATACGCATGAACCCCCAAGCCCTTTAAAAACGCAACGCGTTGCACCTGCTCTGTCAGGCTCGTGCGGGAGGCTTTCTTGGGGTCTTTCTGCAACCATTCGAGCACACTCTGTCTTCCCCGGTGGGGATGGAAAAGCTCGGAGAGCCACCGTGCGCGCACTTCCCCTGGAATCGCAGAGGCGATGGCCTCGAGCATGTCCCGCTCGGCCTGCGGGATAGCGGCCCGCACGAGGTCAAGCAGCCGCCGTTCTCCCGGAATCAGGACGTGCTGTTCGTAGAGCCATCGCTTGGTAAACTGAAGCAACGGGCCCTGGGTCACCGTTTTCTGCGCTTCCTTGCGCAACAGCGTAGCCAAATACCGCTCTTGTCGATCCGTCAGCGACTGGAAGCCCAGGATCTGCGCGGCCCATCGCTGATGCTCGAACAAGGTGCTTCGCCGACTGTACAGGGCGCGTAGCGAAGCCAGTGTCGGGACGGCGATGCCCAGTATGTCGCCAAGGTGCTCGAGTAACGGACGCGGGATCATCTCGAAGCTGTCGAGCATCCGCCCCGTCATCTTGATAAAGCCGAGATGGATCGCCCCGGCCAGCTGGTGGAGCTCCCCTCGCCGAGACGCTATCGCCGAGCGCTCGGCGTCGGAGTACGAGAAGAAAAACGCCAGCTCGAACTCGGTGAGATCGGATGGGAACTCGCGCAGACCCAAAAACGCAACGTGCCAACTCCGCATTGGATGTCTTCCTGTGCGCCCCGTCCCCCAACTGACAATTCGCTCCGAACCAAACGATAGCGTCCCGGGACCGAGCCGCAAAGCGGAAGATGCTCCGATCTTGGGGATTGAGAGGGTATCGACGGCCGTTTCGAAATAGAGGCAGAAACCGATTGATTTGTCGATAAAAACGGAGTTATCAACAAGATATATTATTGATTTTATTGAGTTGCCTTACCGGGACTTTCTGCACGGATTGCACGCTTACCCCTGGTTACCGCGCCAGTCGTCGACTCTACCGGTTTGGGCCAAAAACCCCCAGTTGAATCCGCCGCTGTCGTCCGTCCCCTTCGCGCCAATCGTGCAAGACGGGACATTCTCCACGACCTTCTATCGGGTGAGTGAGGCGGCTTCCGACTCCTGGTCCGGCTCTATCAAGATAGCGGACAAAATCACCGGGGCGGAAGCGGAAGACACGATCGACCTGTATCCGTTCTGCGATCCGGTCGCTCTACTCACCAAAACCCCCTATCGCACGGAGGCACCAGGTCTACATTGGCTCTTGAACCTCTTGGGCGATGCAATGTTCAAGGCCGGGGTGCTGTTCGGTGAAGACCTGGTCCTGTTTCGCAAATCCGTACTGACCCTGAAGGGTGTCGCCGCGGATGTCTCAGAGGATCTCGCGTTGGAGCAGGTGCTGCCTCTTTCCGGGGCCTTGGTGCTGGCGCGCGAGTGGGCCAGCCGTTGCGTTGCCCCGCCAATGTCTCGGGATTTCCAGACGCACTTCTCCAATATCGATCTTCTGTTCCTTTCCTTCGCTGCACCGTCGGCGATGACGCGGTTCTGCACCGACCGGGCGTTCGACCGCGCACGCCGCGTTACCAGTGGTCACTTGGTATAGGGCGCAGTTGCAAAGAACAGGCGCGACCCGCTGCAAGGGTGTTGATAAACGTGTCTTGCCTGCGCCCGCAAGTCAACCGATTCAAGGCTAGGGTCGTCGTTCCTCGCTGGTCGATTACCATGGAAGAGGAGATCGGCGCCGGAGCGAGCCCCGCGACTGCTGTTCGATCTTGCTGTTGTTTGCCGATTGCTTACGCGTTCTCGCCGAACCCGAGGGCGTCAGCAGGTCTTGGGGAACTTGAAGAATCAGATCCTCGAATACCAGCACTTTGCCTACCGCGCGGGGCAGGGCTTACCCGCTTTCGCCTTCAACTTCCCCTCGATAAGCTTTGCCCTAGCAACCGCGTCAGCGCGCGTCAATTGCTTACGACGCTCGTCCAAACCGCAGCCGCGGCTCGTCGATAGTCTCGCCAGGGAGCTTTCGCGACAACGCGGTACCTTACAAAAGCGTAACCTCCTCTTTCGCAAGCTTGTACTAAGCTCAACTTGTCCCGGTTATCCACGGCGAGAGAGCATCAAAAACCCGGTGGATGCCATTCACAGTTTGCAGGAAAAGCCTCCTGTAACTCTCGGACTGCGACGTGATCAGATACCTGAATCTTCGGGGGAATGTGGGAGCAATCGACGTCCATCCATCAGGTTTTTGAAGTTCTCCAACTGGAGGCGTCATCGCAGGATGCTGTACGCCAAGAACAGGAATCGCAACATGCGCAAGTCATCGCGGATGTCTGGGAAATCATCAGGGAGCACATCTTTCAGCGCGATAGGCGACTATCGTCCGTATTTCTGCACCCACACCTCGCCCAGGGCATCCGTTCTGCGACTGCGTTTGCCTGTATACGCAGCTGTTCGGGCAACAAAAAATGCGGAGTGCAGTTCGGGGGCGATTGCACTGGGATGGGTTTTACGCGGCGGGATATCTAAAACCGCCGTGTTAAAAAACGGCGGTTTGCTAGCTACTCAATGTTAGGCCACAGAGTCGAGCTGCCTCTGCGCCGACCCAACCAAGCAGCTCATCAAGCGATAGGAGAGGAATCATGGCATATCACATCACGACAATCATCAATAACTCAGATCGCTCCGTTGCGTTGACCAATCCAGCCCCGAAAACATCGGCGGGCTGGGCCGATTCGCGACTCGTACCGGCAAACGAGTCTTACTCTCCGGAGCGGCCAATCCTCGTTAACAAGACTCAGGGTGACTACAACACCGTCGTGAGCACAGCACTCAACATCTATACCAAATTGGGTAACTGGTGCTTTTGGGACAACAGCTCGGACGAAGTCGACGCGGTGGAGGAAGGGACTGGGAGCGAATTGGTCTGGTTGCGGGCCACGGCCGGCGATCTGACCTTGACTATTGATGCCAGCGGCAAGCCCATGACCACCAAAAACGGATAAATAGCCAGGCAGGGCCAGAGGTTGGCGGAAATAGGGGTAGGCGTGCAATCCGTGCACAGAGTCCGGTATGTCCGGGCCGGGTGACCCCGGGTGATCGCTCACCCGAGGTTCCCACAGATCCGGACGTGCCCAACTCGGGCATCCGGCTCCTCGAACTATGCACTCGCTGCACGACGATAGATGCTGTGAACAACGCGCGGTGGAGGTAGGCGGTAGTGCTGGGTGAGGCGGGCAAATCGCGCCCACGTCATCCGACCATGGTGAGACCGTCGCGACAGCCACTTTCGCCAGACGCGGCGTACCTCATAGAGAAAGCGAGCCAATGCCGGAGCGTTGCCCGTAATCCCATAGTACGCATAGTGTCCCTGGAGCTTGCGCCCCAGTGAAGCACATTGGTCCGCCAGCTTTTCGTGTCGGTGTTCCCGGCACCAGTCACTGACCGCCCGCACGGCACGGCTGAAACGCGACTTCGCGGTCTTGCGTTTAACCACCCAATAGCCCTTCCGTGAGCGCCCCCAGTAGTGAGTGAATCCCAGCAGGTCAAAGCTGCACTCGCCTTGCGAGCTGCCTCCGTCCTGCACCCGCCGCGGACAGCGAAAGTCCACCAATCGGGTCTTCTCCGGGTGCAGACGAAGCCCATACTTCTCCAATCGCTTCGCCAGCACCGCCAGGAGACAGGTTCATCTGGTGGGGTCATTGCGTAACCTGACAAAGTTGGCTCTCTCCGATTAAACCCGGATACCATCGAGCGAACGCGGCGCCGAGACGGCCATCGACCAGTTCAGCGCGAACCTGCAGAAGCAAATGTGCGCCCTTTGGCGACCAGCGCATCTGTTGGGACTTGGACATTCGTTTGTCGATCAGCTGATTAACCGCCGACTCCATGAACGCGGTGGAAACGCGCTGACCGCTGCGGTAACGCTGCCCATAGTTGACCAGTGAGTCCTGATTGTTCTTGAGGTAGCGCTGAAGATCTTTGATCAAACGACGCAGGCGAACCGTGTGCTTCCGGCAACCGTGCGTGATTCAGGAGTAGTGAAGCGAGACGATGTACGATAGGGAAGTAGTCGGCTGATAAATTGATTTTATTGATGACTTAGATTTTTCTGCGGGACAGGGGGTGTAAGCCCAAAACCCCGAAAATTCCGTCACCTTGTAAAATCAACCGCTTACACAATACAGACACCTGCCAGTATGGACTACAAGTCAATGGGGTGTCAGCTGCCGCGGAACATGTAATGCCCGAGAAAGTGGATATGCTGACGCGATGGTCAATAACCCACACGACCTCCAACCTGTTGAAATCACGCACTTAAATCGGTGCTAAACTATTTGTAGCCACGGACAGACCATCATCGACCTGGATGCATCACGGCGGAGCTACAGTTGCCGTGGCGGAATTTTCGGGGTTTTGGGCTTACACCCCCACGATGCCGTCCTTGATCGTGCACGCCGGCACCAACGCCGAGAAGCGCTTCATCGAGTTCTTCGCCGCGCAGATCAGGAACCGCAACACGCGCGAGGCGTACCTGCGGGCCGTGCGGGATTTTTTCGGATGGGCCGAGACCGAGGCCGGGATTGACGATCTGCTAGACATCGAGCCTGTGCATGTCGCGGCCTGGGTGGAGATCAAGACGCAGACCTACGAGGCCCAGAGCGTCAAACAACAGCTCGCGGCGCTGCGGCATCTGTTCGACTGGCTGGTCACCGGCCATGTCCTGCACACCAACCCCGCGTCCTTCGTCCGGGGACCGAAGTTCTCCTACACCAAGGGCAAGACGCCGATCCTCACCCCGAACGAGGCCCGCAAGCTCATCCGGTCCATCCCGACAGATACGGTTGTGGGTCTACGCGACCGGGCGTTGATCGGACTCATGATCTATACCTTCGCCCGGGTCTCGGCAGCGGTGAACATGAATGTGAAGGACGTGTACCGGAAACAGGAGAGCTTGTGGGTGCGCCTTCACGAGAAAGGCGGCAAACACCACGAGATGCCCTGCCAGCATAATCTCAAGGACTGGCTGCGCGAATACATCGAGGCCGCCGGGATCGCCGAAGACAGGGACGGCCCCCTCTTCCGCACCGTGGACCGCAAAACCCGGAAGCTCGGCTCAACCCGTCTCGACCGGCAACGGGCCTGGGCCATGGTCAAGCGCCGGGCGCAAAAGGCTGGAATCGAGACAACCGGTATCTGCAATCACACCTTCCGAGGAACCGGCATCACGGCCTACCTCGAAAATCCCGAGGCCAAGCTGGAGCACGCGCAGCAGATGGCCGCGCATTCCGATCCGAAGACGACGCGACTTTATGACCGGCGCAGCGATCAGGTCTCCATGGATGAGGTCGAGCGGATCGGGATTTAATACAAGGAGCATCGACCAGGGCAAGGCGCCACCGCAAGAGCGGCGTCCCGGTCTGTCTCACCCACCACATCAGCGTCAATGGACGGATAGTAAGACCCGCAGATGCGCTGTACCCTTGCCACAGAGCCTTTCTTCCGATACCACCGCCCCCTCAACCAAAAACACACGGGGCTCGATGGCCTATCCATAAGCTCAACTGCGCGAGGACGCTACCATGTCATTCTTTGTGATTCCAAAGCCTAGCCGTCCCGCCGGCGCGCCGGTCCAAACCACTTACATCGACATCCTCTACGATCACGCCGCTTACCTGAGGAACAACGGCGACAAGCTCGGCCCCGGCTCGCTTGCCGGCAAAAACATCTGCGTCGTTGGTGGCGGTCCAGCGGGGCTTGCTTGTGCTTACCTCCTCACCAACCAGGGCGCCTTGGTCACGCTCCTTGAGGCCTCGAACCGCATTGGCGGACGCGTTTACTCGCTGAAGCCCGAGGCGAACAACGCGGCCATCTTCGAGATGGGCGCGATGCGCGTGCCCCCCTCAGAGCAGCTATTCAACTACTTCTGGAATGACATCTTCAATCTTCCAGCACCTAGCGAGTTCCCCGACCCAGGCAAGGTCGACACCAAGATCGTCTTCCAGAACCAGGTCTACGACTGGCCAAAGAATGGCGAGCCACCAGCAATCTTCAAGAATGTCAGCACCGGTTGGAACAACTTCGCAGGCAGTCCCACGATCGCTCACCTGATCGAAGACCTGTCTTCGTCGACTAACCTTGACGAAGCGCGCACAGTCTGGCAACAACTCGTATACAACGCGACGGCCCCCCTTGGTCCCGAGCGGGGTTGGAGCTCCATCTCCTTCTTCCAGGGACTGGCGCAGGCATTTGTCGAAAACTACCAGACCTACGGATGCAACCAGTGGTCGGCACAGGACTTCGCGCTGTTCGGCGCTCTCGGCCTGGGATCAGGCGGTTTCGGGCCGCTCTTTCAGGTCAACTTCGCGGAGATCATGCGGCTTGTCGTCAATGGGCTCGAGACTGACCAGCAGTTCTACAGCGCGGGACTTGGCTCGCTGACCGACGCGTTTGCGAGCGCGGTGCGGTCGAGCATCCAAACGCAAAAGTGCGTAGTCGGCGTCTCCCACCACGGCGGGCTGCAACATCCGGTGTGCATCAGCACCGTGAACGGCTCGGGGGAGCTGAGCAGCGCCTACTACGACGCCGCCGTGATCGCGACCACGACCCGCTCAATGCAGGTCGACATGGACATCACGGAGCCGCCGACAATTGGGCTTTCCGAATCGGGCAAGGGTGAGGTCGGATCGGGCCGGCAGATGATGCCGATTACGAACGAGCAGGCGACAGCGGTGGAGGAGCTGCACCTGATGAATTCGTCAAAGCTGTTCGTCCTCACGCAGAGCAAATTCTGGCAGCCGGGCCAGGTCAGCGCAGAGGGCCTGCTGCAGAACCTGCAGACTGACGGCCTGGTGCGCGGGCTCTACTGCCTCGACTACGGCCCGAGCACCGAAAATGGCGTCGTGCTAGTTAGCTACACATGGGGCGATGACTCCACCAAGTATATCGCCATCAAGGACCCGACCGAGCGCTTCAACTACCTCATGCGCTCGCTCTCGCCCTACTCCGAGCTGGAGCCGTTCGTGAGCGCGCTCAAGTCCCAGGTGCTCACCGTCCAGCTGATCGACTGGCAGGACCAGCAGCAATTCTACGGCGCGTTCAAGCTCAACTACCCCGGTCAGGACGCGATGAACCAGACCCTCTACAGTCAGTTCCTCACCTCACGAAACGGTATTTTCCTCGCCGGAGACAGCGTGGGCTGGTGCGGCGGCTGGATCGAAGGCGCACTTCAGACTGCGGTGAACGCCTCGGCCGCGATCGTACAGCGTTTCTGTGGTCCGAGCGGCCTGGGTGAAAACAGCCCGATGACTCAACGCGGCGACCTCTACGACTACGGGCCGTAACCCCCTAAGCGCCCGCGCAGTGCAGCCGTCATCTCGATTTAGGGCGGCGCCAATTTGCCGTACATGCGCCGCAGAACAGCCAACAGTTTGCTGACCGTTACAGCCCACGAACGGGTCTTTTCTGGGAACGCCCGGTACGTGCCCGATGCGCAAACGAAGAACTTTCAGCGACGTCGATCACTCAAAAAAGGTAATGGGTGCCTCTCGCCCCGAGGCGACCACTCCCCTAAGCCACCGACATTGCAATCGGCTGAAGGGCGCGAAGCACGCCATACACCCAAACCATCGACCCTTCACGCCCTTTCCAGGCAACTGGACCACGACGCGATGAGATCGCTGGCTTGATTATCTATGTAACCGAAACACCCAACGTTACGTTGAGAGGAGAGTCTTCGTAACCCGATCGTCGGCGGTTCAAGCTCTGGGAAACCGGGGACAACCGCTTTTGAAGCCACTCACACAACTGATCCGAGAACTGCAAAAGTTCTGCGCGA
>CAYYHR010000134.1:0-9222 GCA_964471705.1 uncultured Chromatiaceae bacterium | reverse complement strand
CTAAGGGAAAACGCTTCACGACATTGGGCGTCTGGCCAGACGCGTAAGAACATTGGCTGGTATCCAATACCAAATTCACCAATGCCGTAATCGTGCACCGAGGTTCTACTCTTCTATCGCCAGCGAATCGACTCCGTCCCTGTCGACGGACGAGTCCTTCTGTGGCCCTGCCGTTCCCGCCACCCTTCCAGCTTGTCTATCACTCTGCTCGGGGGTACCAGCGGGAATTGCTGCTGCGGGGTTTGACGAGGGCAATTCGGAAGGCTTCGCGTGTTATCATAAAACCTTCACAAATGTGTAGCTTCGGTGTCTTGCGGTGTTACCTCTCCGAATGATCTGTGGGAGATTCTAGGCGTGATCGAGGACCCCTATGTGGAGTTCAAGCGCGAGGAAATGATCCTGCGCGACTGGCTGGCGCTGGATCGTACGGTGTTGGCCAACAAGCGGACATTCCTGGCCTATGGGCGAACCTCGATCGCCCTCATAGGGCTGGGCATCGTTTTCGTGAAACTGATCCATCACCCCTTTTTCGAGGTGGGCGGTTATGTGCTGATGGGATTTGGTGTAATGGCCTTTTTCATCGGTCTGCGCGAGTTCGTCGTCAATACGATTCGCTTCAAGAAACTGATAAAAAAAGAAGAAGATATGGAGCGCAAGCTGGAAGCTGCCCTCGCTGCCGCGAAACACGAGACCGGCTGAGAGCTTGGCAGGCAGCGTGCCGAGACCGGCCTGGATGCCTTTGGGGTGCCCGTGCGGCATAGGGGCGTGGGGTGTGCCGCCAACCTTCGAGCACGCAAGTGCGCGAATGAAATTGCCCATGAAATTGCCCAGAGCTGAGGAAAGATCGCATCCGTTCCCCCCTGCGTTTGCCGGAAGAACACCCTTGTCCGCAGCTGCGCGAGGGGGTAAACTTCCAAGATTCAGGAAACAGTAGATTCGTTGGAGCATGGAACCTGAACGCCACTGAGGCCCCGTGATCGGGGTTTTTTTTGGTTTCCAGCCGGTGAGGCTTTGCATGTCACCCGGGCGCCGGAATCCTGTAACAGAGTGGGCTGAGTGCCCACTTTTTGTTTGTAACAGAGGGTGGATGCGACGCGTCGAGAACGAATTGACGAGCCTGGTGAGGTCGGTGGTGGAGCCGATGGGCTACGAGCTCGTGGGAGTCGAGTATTTGCAAAGGGGCAAGGCCGGGGCGCTGTTGCGCGTTTACATCGATCACATCGATCGTTCTGTCGCAGCAGGCGTTCGGGATCATGGCAAAGGCATCACCTTGGACGATTGCAGTGCGGTCAGCCATCAGCTGAGCGGTGTTCTCGACGTGGAAGACCCGATCGCCGGACACTACGACCTGGAGGTCTCCTCGCCGGGTCTGGACCGGCCGCTCTTCACGGTCGAGCATTTCCAGCGCTTCCAAGGACACAAGGTGCGTCTGAAGTTGGCGGCAAAGCTCGAGGGTAGGCGCAAGCTCGAGGGAGAGATCGCCGGCCTCGTGCAGGAGACCCTGCTGCTCGGGCTCGATGGCGAGATCCGGGAGATCCCCCTCGAGATGGTCGAATCCGCGCGCTTGGTGCCTGAGCTCCGATTCGGGAATGTGCAATGAGCAAAGAAATCTTGATGGTGGTCGAAGCCGTCTCGAACGAAAAGGACGTACCGAAAGAGGTCATCTTCGAGGCCATGGAGGTGGCGTTGGCTTCCGCCACGCGCAAGAAGGCGGGTGGCGACATGGATGCCAGGGTCTCGATCGACCGCGAGACCGGCGACTTCAATACCTTTCGTCGCTGGGAAGTCGTGGAGGATCCCGGAGAAGAGGGTCTGGAGGCACCCGACCGCCAGCTCACCCTGGCGGTCGCCCGCGAGCGCGAGCCCTCGGTCGAGGTCGGCGGCTATGTCGAGGAGCCCATGGAGTCCGTCCTCTTCGGGCGTATCGCGGCGCAGACGGCAAAACAGGTGATGGTGCAGAAGGTCCGCGAGGCCGAGCGTGCCAAGGTGGTGGAGGCCTACCGGGATCGGGTCGGTGAGCTGATTACCGGTGTCGTCAAGAAAGCCGATCGCGGCACCATCCTGCTCGACCTGGGCGGCAATGCCGAGGCCCTGGCTCCACGCGATCAGGTGATCCCGCGCGAGTCGGTGCGCCCGGGAGACCGTCTTCGGGCCTATCTCTTCGAGGTCCGCTCCGAGCCCAAGGGGCCGCAGCTGTTCGTGAGCCGCACAGCCCCCGAGCTGCTCATCGAGCTGTTCAAGCTGGAGGTGCCGGAGGTGGGTGAAGGACTGATCGAAATCCTGGCTGCGGCACGGGATCCCGGCTCGCGGGCCAAGATCGCGGTACGCGCGATGGACTCGCGCATCGACCCGGTGGGTGCCTGTGTCGGCATGCGCGGCTCACGCGTACAGGCGGTGTCCAACGAGCTCAACGGCGAGCGCGTGGACATCATCCCCTGGAGCGACAATCCGGCGCAGTTCGTCATCAACGCCATGTCCCCCGCGGACGTTGTCTCCATCGTCATCGACGAAGAGGCCGGTAGTATGGATGTGGCGGTCAAGGAAGAGAATCTCTCCCAGGCGATCGGTCGCGGCGGGCAGAACGTGCGCCTGGCCAGTCAGCTCACGGGCTGGGAGCTCAACGTGATGAACGAAGAGGATGCCGCGACCAAGAGTGAGCAGGAGGCGGGACGCCTGGTGGAGAGCTTCATGGAGCAGCTCCACGTTGACGAGGATGTTGCCGCCGTGCTGGTGGAAGAGGGTTTTTCGAGCGTCGACGAGGTGGCCTACGTGCCTCTCTCGGAGATGATGGCCATCCGGGAGTTCGATGAGGAGATCGTCACCCTGCTGAGGGATCGTGCCAAGGATGTCCTTTTGACCCGCGCGATCGCCAACGAGGAGAGCCTGGTTCAGGAGCCGGACGAGGATCTGCTCGGAATGGAAGGGATGGATGAGGATTTGGCCGCGACGTTGGCCCGCAACGGGGTCGTCACGATGGAAGACCTTGCCGAGCAATCGGTGGACGAGCTCGTCGAGATGGCAGGCGTCGATGCGGAGCACGCCGCCGCACTGATCATGAAGGCGCGCGAGCCCTGGTTTGCCGAGGCGCAGAGCGAGTAGGTCAGGAGAATACGCGGATGAGTGAAGTGACCGTCAAACAGCTCGCCGGTACGGTGGGGATACCGGTGGAACGGCTGCTTTCGCAGCTTCAGGAGGCAGGGATTTCAGCCTCCGACGGCGAGGCGAGGCTGAGTGAGCAGGAAAAGGTGCAGCTTCTGGGTTTCCTGCGTCGCAGTCACGGCAAGGCGGAGGGAGAAGGTACGACGGCGCCGAGCCGGGTCACCCTCAAGCGCAAATCCGTCAGCGAGCTGCGCCAGCCTACGTCCGGTGGGCGTGCGGGTGGTGGCGTCCGGGCTGCAACTGCCCCGCGGGCGAAGACGATCAGCGTCGAGGTTCGGCGCAAGCGCACCTACGTGAAGCGCGGCGTTTCGACACAGGAGCCGGAGGTGGTCGCCGGGGCCGTGGCCGAGAAGGCAACCGGGGGGGCTCTGATCGAGGAGGCGGAACGGGCTCGCCCCCCCGTGGATCGGCGATCGGAGCTGGAGGCGCGGCGGGCGGAAGGGGATGCGAGGCGGTTGGCGGAGCAGGAAGAGCGCGAGCGCCGAGCTCGCGAGGATGAGGCTCGCCGTAAGGCGGAAGAAGAGGCCCGCCGCAAGGCCGAAGAAGAGGCACGGCGCGAGGCCGAGGCGAAAGCTCATCTCGAAGCGCAGGAAAAGGCAGCGGCCGAGCCCGAGCCCTCTGCTCGTCCCGAGCAGGCCGAAGAAGAGAGCGTCGAGGCCAAGGAGGCGAAGGGCAAGGCCCGCAAGCATGTCAAGCGCGCCGCAGAGCTCTCCGAGAAGGAGAAATCGGCGAAAAAGGCGGCACGAAAGGACTCGATGCGAGCCCGCGAGCTGGTGCAGGAGGTCGAGTACGAGGAGGATGTCGGCGACCGTGCCGAGTCCGCGCCCACGGAGCGACGTGTCCGACGCAAGAAGAAGGCTGCCAAGCCTCAGCTTCAGGACAAGCATGGGTTCCAGAGACCGACGGCACCCGTGGTACGCGAAGTGGAGATTCCGGAGAGCATCTCTGTGGGCGATCTGGCGAGCCGTATGTCCGTGAAGGCAGGCGATGTGATCAAGGCCATGTTCAAGCAAGGTATGCCGGTTACGATCAACCAGACGCTCGACAGGGACACCGCCGCGATCGTGGTCGAGGAGATGGGGCATAAGCCCGTAGTGGCCGAGGCCAGGGATGTCGAGGATACGATGATGCAGGAGATCGAAGAGCAGGCCGAGCAGCTCGAGCAAGAGTCGAGGCCGCCGGTGGTCACCATCATGGGACACGTGGATCACGGCAAGACCTCGCTGCTCGACCACATCCGCCGCACCCATGTAGCCGCCGGCGAAGCCGGAGGCATCACCCAGCACATCGGCGCCTATCACGTGGAAACCGCGCGCGGCATGATCTCCTTCCTGGACACGCCCGGCCACGCGGCTTTCTCGACCATGCGCGCCCGTGGTGCCAAGGTCACGGACATCATCGTCCTGGTAGTCGCGGCGGACGATGGCGTCATGCCTCAGACCATCGAGTCCATTCAACATGCACGCGCCTCTGGCGTTCCCATTCTGGTCGCGGTCAACAAGATCGACAAGCCGGACGCGAATCCGGACCGGGTGCTGCAGGAGCTGACGCAGCATGAGGTGGTGCCCGAGGAGTGGGGCGGAGACACCATGGTGGTGAAGGTTTCCGCCAAGACCGGCGAGGGTATCGAGGAGCTGCTCGAGTCCCTGCTGTTGCAGGCGGAGGTGCTCGAGCTCACCGCACCGGAAAAGGGCCCCGCTCGCGGGACCATCATCGAATCCCAGCTCGACAAGGGGCGCGGTCCCGTGGCCACCATCCTGGTACAGGCCGGCACCCTGCGCCAAGGAGACCTGATCGTCAGCGGCAGCGAGTTCGGGCGCGTGCGCGCCATGTTCGATGAGAACGGACGCAGCGTGAAGAGCGCAGGTCCCTCGATTCCGGTGCAGGTGCTGGGGCTCTCCGGTACGCCCAACGCGGGAGACGACGCGGTGGCGGTTCCCGACGAAAAGCGTGCCCGCGAGGTGGCCGAGCTGCGTCGGGAGCGGGAGCGCCAATCCAAGCTGGGAGAGCAGCGCGCCGCGAGCCTGGATCAGCTCTTCTCCCAGTTCCAGGAAGGGGAAGTACAGACGGTCAATATCGTCATCAAGGCAGATGTGCAGGGCAGCATGGAGGCGTTGCGGGAGAGCTTGCAGAAGCTTGCGACCGACGAGGTCAAGGTCACCATCGTAGCCTCTGGCGTGGGCGGCATTACCGAGTCGGACGCCAACCTGGCCTCGACCTCCAACGCCATCCTGCTCGGATTCAACGTCCGTGCCGATGCTGCCGCGCGCCGGGTTGTGGATGAGAAGGGTCTGGACCTGCGTTATTACAGTGTCATCTACGAGTTGATCGACGATGTAAAAAAGGCTCTGTCCGGTCTCTTGAGCCCCGAGGTGACCGAGGAGATCATCGGCCTCGCCGAGGTGCGCGATGTCTTCCGTTCTTCCAAGTTCGGTGCCGTTGCGGGCTGCATGGTGACGGAGGGTCTGATCAAGCGCAATAGCCCGATTCGCGTGCTGCGAGATAACGTGGTCGTCTATGAGGGAGCGTTGGAATCTCTACGCCGTTTCAAGGAGGATGTGCCGGAGGTGAAGTCCGGCACCGAGTGTGGGATCGGCGTGAAGAGCTACAATGATGTCCAGGTGGGTGACCAGATCGAGGTATTCGAGCGGGCCGAAAGGGCACGCGAGCTTTAGGCGAGCGAACAAATGTGTGGCAGAAGCGCCATAAGGCTCATCAGCGACGCCTTGATCGCAATTCCGTAGGATGAAAGAGTATGCACGGACGGAGCGCATCGGCGCCGAGCTGCGCCGCGAGCTTGCGCAGATCTTTCGCCAAGACGTGAGCGACCCGCGTCTTGCGAGCGTAACCTTGCAGGGGGTGGAGGTGAGCCGGGACTTGGCCCATGCCAAAGTCTATTTCACCTGTTTCCCGCTCGACGAGGACAGCGCTGAGCAGGAGCGCCTTCTCAACGGTAGACTCGCGGGGTTTCTGCGCCGGAGACTGGCTCGGCGGGCACCATTGCGTATGGTTCCGCAGCTCCGCTTCGTTCACGACACGTCCATTGTTCAAGGAGAGCGTCTTTCGCACCTGATCGAAGAGGCTGTGGCGTCCCAGGACGCCGAGCAGGAGCGGGAGTGAAAGCGATGAGCGATATTTTGTTCGGGCTCTCCGGATTCCCCCGGATTGGTTTCGGAGCTGCTGCCTCGTCAGGCATCCCCTTCACGGAATCGGCTTGTGCGGGCGGGCAAGTAGCGGTAATTGGGCTTTCGGGCCAACGAGCAAATCATGGGGCGTCGGCGCAGGTACGGACGTAACGTTAGCGGCATCCTGTTGCTGGACAAGCCCGAGGGGATAACCTCCAATGAGGCCCTGCAGCGGGTCAAGCAGCTTTATCGAGCCGCCAAGGCAGGCCACACAGGTAGCTTGGATCCCCTTGCGACCGGGCTTCTCCCCATTTGCCTGGGGGATGCTACCAAGTTCTCCGCCTTCCTGTTGGATGCGGACAAGTGGTATCGGGTGCGTGTGCGGCTCGGGATCACGACGACTACGGCGGATGCCGAAGGCGAAGTCGTCAAAACGGTGCCTGCCGACACCGTTCGCGAGCAGGACCTGCGTGCGGCACTCGGAGGTTTCCTAGGCACGGTCGAGCAGCTGCCGCCCATGTACTCCGCCGTCAAGCATCAGGGCGAGCGCCTCTACAAGCTGGCGCGCCGGGGCATCGAGGTGGAGCGCACACCGCGTACGGTGCATATCTTTCAGATCCAGCTGCGCAGCTTCGATCCGCCGGAGCTCGAGATCGACGTGCACTGCTCGAAGGGAACCTATGTTCGAGCCCTGGCGGCAGACTTGGGTGAGGCATTGGGTTGCGGCGGACATGTCTCCCGCTTGCGCCGCACGGGGGTCGGGCCCTTTCTGGAGCAGGAATCCAGGTTCACGACCCTCGAGGAGGTCGAGCGGAGCGTCCTTGCAGAGGGCTTCGAGGCGATCGATGCACTGCTCCTGCCGCTCGAGAGCGCCCTGGGACATTGGCCGCCGGTGCGCCTCTCCGCCGACGCCGCATTTTACCTGCGTCAGGGACAGGCGGTGCTGGTGCCGCGAGCACCGACGCAGGGACTGGTCAGGCTGTACGATCCGTCGCAGAAGTTCATCGGTGTGGGCTGCATCCTGGACGACGGCAAGGTTCAGCCGAAGCGGCTGCTCTAACAGAGCGGCTCGAATTTCCCTCGATGGTGCTAACCACCTATAATTACGAGGTTATTTTTTATCGGCCCGATCCCCTGGGCTCATTGCCGGGGTGGTCGACACCGCATACGCGGTTCGAGGGCCTCATACAATGTCCCCGAGGCAAGGAGACGATTCCATGACAATGAGCGCAGCAGAAAAACAGCAAGTCATCGACGAATACAAGCGTGGTGAGGGCGACACCGGGTCCCCCGAGGTACAGGTAGCCTTGTTGACCGCTCGTATCCAACAGCTCACCGGGCATTTCTCGGTGCACAAGCACGACCATCATTCCCGTCGGGGCCTGGTACGCATGGTCAATTCCAGGCGCAAGCTGCTCGATTACCTCAAGGGCAAGGACCTGGACCGCTACCGCACCTTGATCTCTCGTCTCGGCCTACGCCGCTGACGCGCGTCCACGAGCAGAAAGCAATCCCAAATCGGGCCGACAACCGCCGGGGTACGGCGGGTTTCGCCCGCTCGGCCAAGCCCTGAGGAACAGCTAGTGATACCTACCAGAAAATCCTTTCGATTCGGTGACCAAACGGTGACCCTGGAAGCGGGCGAGATTGCCCGTCAAGCCGATGGTGCCGTGCTCGTCGACATGGATGATACCGTCGTTCTCGTCACCGTCGTGGTCGACAAGCGCCCGGGCGCCGACCGCGATTTCTTTCCCATGACCGTGGACTATCAGGAAAAGACCTATGCCGCGGGCCGCATCCCTGGTGGCTTCTTCCGTCGTGAAGGCCGCCCGAGCGAGAACGAGATCCTCACCTCACGGCTGATCGACCGCCCGATCCGGCCTCTTTTCCCCAAAGGCTACAAAAAAGAGGTCCAGATCATCGCCACCGTCAAGTCCCTCAACCCGGCGGTCAGCCCGGAGGTCCCGGCCATTCTAGGGGCCTCGGCGGCACTGAGCCTGTCCGGTGCCCCCTTCAGTGGTCCCATCGGTGCTGCCCGCATCGGTTACAAGGACGGCGCCTATCTGCTCAATCCACCCTTCACCGGTCTGAGTGCCGATAGCGATCTGGATCTCGTAGTGGCCGGAACCGAGCATGCCGTTCTGATGGTGGAGTCCGAAGCCAGGGGACTTCCTGAAGATGTCATGCTCGGGGCAGTGCTCTATGGCCATGAGCAGATGCAGGGGGCCATAACTGCAATCAAGGAGCTTGCTGCCGAGGCAGGAAAGCCTCCCATGTTCTGGTCACCGCCGCAGGAAGACACCGAGCTTGCCGCAGCGGTGGAGGCGGCATGCGGTACTGCCCTGGGGGACGCTTACCAGATCGCGGACAAGATGGAGCGCTATGCCTCCCTGGACCGAGCCCGTGCCGTTGCGGTGGAGGCGCTTTGCGCCGGGGAGGAGCCCAAATGGAGTGAGCAGCAGATCATGGGCGCCATCGAGAAGCTGGAAAAGAAGATCGTGCGTGGCCGCATCCTCGCCGGGGAGCCGCGCATCGACGGCAGGGACCAACGTACCGTGCGTCCCATCCACATCCGTACCGGCGTGCTGCCGCGTACCCACGGATCTGCCCTCTTTACCCGTGGCGAGACCCAGGCCCTGGTGGTTACCACCTTGGGGACAGAGCGTGATTCCCAGATCATCGACGCCCTCGAGGGCGAGCGGCGCGAGCCCTTCATGCTCCACTACAATTTCCCGCCCTTCTGTGTCGGCGAGACCGGGCGCGTCGGTAGCCCCAAGCGGCGCGAGATCGGCCATGGCCGTCTGGCCAAGCGCGGGGTGCTGGCGGTCATGCCGGGTCCCGACACCTTTCCCTACTCGATCCGAGTGGTCTCCGAGATCACCGAGTCCAACGGCTCCAGCTCCATGGCCAGCGTCTGCGGTACCAGCCTGTCCCTGAT
>CAYYHR010000133.1:0-9315 GCA_964471705.1 uncultured Chromatiaceae bacterium | reverse complement strand
AGTTGATCGCCTGGAAGTCGGCGTGGCGCTTGGCGAAGGCGATGAACTCGGTGGTACAAACCGGTGTAAAGTCCGCCGGGTGCGAGAAGAGCACCAGCCACTTGCCGCGGTAGTCCTCCAGCTTCTTTACCCCATGCGTCGTCGGTGCCTCGAAGGCCGGTGCCGGTTCGTTGAGACGGGGCATGGAAGGGGGAGCTTGAATCGTGGTGTCCATAGATTGTTTCCTCTGATATTGGATTGGTTTTGCGGTCCGGCCCTGCAGACCTGACCTTGCGTAAATATTAGTATTTCAGTATGTTTTTATCCAATCGCCATTTCTCATCAAAGACATAGGGATTGGCTATTGCGAATTCTCAATACCCACCTACTCGTCTCGCGCCTCGGAAGCGACCAAAAAGGTACGTCCCCATACTGTGGACATCAGCTCTCATGAGAGAGCTTCCATGCCAGCGCCCGCAGGTAACGGAGACCCTCGATGGCACGGCTGCCATACCAGCCGATCATGGTGCCATCCACGAGGACGAGGCGCTTACCGGAACAGTCCATGACCGAGCGAAACTCCTCCAGGTGACCGGTTTTTAATGGAAAGGGCTCGCTGGAGAACAGGATGATCTCCGCCTCGCGTAGCGCTTCGTCTTTCAAGTCCACCTCCGGGTAGCGCACTTCGCTTTTCTCCGGAAGGCTGAGCCAGCGCACGAGGGCGAGGGTCCGGGAGATATAGGTGTGGCGCGACACGGTCATCCAGGGCTTGCGCCAGATGAGATACAGGACGCGCCGATCAGGCAGATTCGCGGATTCGACGAAGGTCTTGCGCAGCTCTGTCTCGAAGGCGGCGCACAACCTCGCGGCCTGCACCTGCCGATGGAAGACGGCTCCGAGCAGTCGGTAAAGCACGAGGTTGTCGACGGGTGCCAGTGGATGGGTGACGATCAGGTTTGGGACGAAGGCGCGGATCGCGGCTACATCCTCCCGACGGTTCTCGTCGATGTTGACGATCAGGTGGGTGGGAGCCAAAGCCTGCAGACGATCCAAGTGCGGGTCTTTCGGTCCACCGACCTGCGGAACCGCAACGACTTCGGCCTCCGGATAGGTGCAATAGGCGGAACGGCCCACGACCTGTGTGCCCAGCTCGAAGGCAAAGAGGAGCTCGGTGATGCTCGGCACCAGCGAGACGATGCGGACCGGACCTCTCGCGGGCGTATGGCAAGTGCCGATCGCGTCGGTGAGCACCCCTTGACATTCTCCTGGTGGTCCGCCTTGCGAACTGGCGCTCGAGGTCCGTTTTCCCCCGTGTCACGCATTCAATACAACCGGTGCCGAAACAGCCAGGTCGCCGCACTCAGGGTAACCAATGCAATGACCGCCATGGGCCAGAGCTGGCCTGCCAGGAGCGGCAGGGGCGTGCCTTCCAGGAACAGACTTCGCAGCAGGACCAGGAAGTAGCGCAGCGGATCGGCGAGGGTCAGGATCTGCACCGCCCGCGGCATGTTCGCGATGGGCGTGGCGAAGCCGGAGAGGATGACCGCCGGCACCATGAACAGGAAGGCGCCCAGCACCGCCTGCTGGAGGGTGACGACGAGAGAGGAGATCATGAGCCCGATACCGATGGCCGCGAGCACGAAGAGCACGATCCCCAGGTACAGCGTCGTCACGGCCCCGATAAAGGGCACCCCGAACCAGAAGCGGCCGATCAGGATCACCAGGCTCGCCTCCGTGATACCGATGACGAAGGCCGGGGCGGCCTTGCCGATGAGGATCTCCCAGGGACGCAAGGGGGTCACCAGCAGCTGGTCGAAGGTGCCGTGCTCGCGCTCCCGGGCCACCGACAAGGCAGTAATCACCAGGGTCACCAACAGGGTGAGAATGCCCACCACGCCCGGGATGAAGAACCAGCGGCTCTCCAGGTTCGGGTTGTACCAGGCACGCATGATCAGGCGAGCCGGCGGCCCCGCGAGGCCATGCTCTGCGCTCCAGCGTTGGTTGAAGCCGGAGACGATGTCCTGGGCATAGTTGAGGGCGATTTGGGCCGTGTTGGAGTTGCGCCCATCCAGCAGCAGCTGCACCTGTGCGGGCTCGCCGCTGAGCAGGTTGGCGGTGAAGCGGGGCTCGATCTCCAATACCAGTATGACTCGGCGGTCGTCGATCAAGCTTTCGGCTTCGGCTTGGCGGGTCAGGGTGTGTGCCAATTGGAAATTGGGGGAGCCGGAGAAGGCAGCCGCCAGCTCCCGGGCGGCTCCGCCATGGTCGCGGTCGTACAGTGCGTAGGGGACCTGGCTCAGGTCGTAGGAGGCCGCGTAGCCGAAGACCACCAGCTGGATCAGGGGCGGCACGAAGGTCACCACCCGGCTGCGGGGATCTCGCAGCAGCGCGAGAAACTCCTTGACGATCAGGGCCAGGATGCGTTGCAGCATGTCCCCGATCACTCCAGCCGCTTGTGCAGCCGCCTGCGCGCCAGGGCGAAGAAGATCACTGCCATCGCCGCCAGGGCAAGGGCATTGGGCAAGATCACACCCCACAGGTCGCCGGCCAGGAAGAGGGACTGGAGGATGGCGATGAAGTAGCGCGCGGCCACCAGGTGGGTGATGAGCCGCACCAGGGCCGGCATGGAGTCGATGTCGAACAGGAAGCCGGACAGCAGGAAGGCCGGCAGAAAGGTGGTCACGATCGCCACCATCCCGGCGACGAACTGGTTGCGCGCCACCACCGAGATCAGCAGCCCCATGCCCAGGGCCACCAGCAGAAACAGGGCAGAGCACGCGAGCAGCACCCAGAACGAGCCGCGCAGGGGGACGCCGAATTGCCACACCGCCATAGCCACGGACACCCCCATGCCACCCATGCCCAGCACGAAGTAGGGAAGGGTCTTGCCGATCAGCAGCTCCCGCAGGGTGACGGGTGTCACCATGAGGGACTCCAGGGTGCCTCGCTCCCACTCGCGGGCCATGACCAGGGCGGTGAGCAAGGCACCCACGAGGGTCATGTTGATGGCCACCAGACCGGGTACCAGGTAGTCGCGGCTGCGCAGGTCCGGATTGAACCAGACCCGTGGCTGCAGCTCCACCGGCTGCGGCAGCTCCAGGGCTCGGGCGGAGAGCTCCCGCTGCAGCCAGGTCTGCCAGGTGCCGCGCACATAGCCCTCCATGAGGCGCGCGTTGTTGGCGTCCACCCCGTTGACGATCAGCTGAATCGGGGCGTCGCCCTCACCCTTGAGCCGGGCGGCGAAGTCGCTGCGCAGGACCAGCACCCCGTCCAGGCGCTGCGCCTGCAGATCCGCTTCGGCCCTGTGGCGGATGCGATAGAGCCGGGGAGCGAAGTAGCGCGAGCTCTGGAATGCGCCGGCGAGACTTGCCGCCTCGGCACTTGGCTGTTCGATGACGATGCCGAGCCGCAGGTCCTTGGCGTCCATCGATACCCCGTACCCGAACAGGAGCAGCAGGGCCGCCGGCAGCAGAAAGGCGATGGCGATGCTGCTGGGATCGCGCAGCACCTGCAGGAATTCCTTGCGCACCAGGGCGGCCAGCCGCCGGCTCATGCCGCCGCCTTCCCTTCCACCAGCGCCAGGAAGGCATCCTCGAGGCTCTCGGCGGGCATCCCTCCCCGGCTGCCCTGGTCCTTGATCTCCCGCGGTGTGCCCAAGGCGAGGATCTCCCCCGCGGCCATGATGGCGAGCCGGTCGCAGTACTCGGCCTCCTCCATGAAGTGGGTGGTCACCAGCACGGTGACGCCGGCCTCGGCCAGGGCACCGATGCGCGCCCAGAACTCCCGCCGGGCCAGGGGATCCACGCCGGAGGTCGGCTCGTCCAGGAAGAGGATGTCCGGCTCGTGCATCAGGGCGCAGGCAAGGGCCAGGCGCTGCTTGTAGCCGAGGGGCAGCCCCCCGCTCTCGGCGCCCGCGTAGACCTCCAGCTCCAGCTGCTGCAGCGCCCAATCCAGGCGCCTGCGCCGCCGTTGGCCGGCGAGCCCGTAGACGCCGGCGAAGAAGTCCAGGTTCTGGCGCACGCTGAGGTTCGCGTACAGGGAAAACTTCTGGGACATATAGCCGATTCGGGCCCGGGCCGCGGCGGGGGCACTGCGCAGGTCCACGCCGGCCACCCGCAGACGCCCCGCGCTCGGAGGAAGCAGCCCGCAGAGCATGCGGAACGTCGTGGTCTTCCCCGCCCCGTTGGCCCCCAGGAGGCCGAACACCTCCCCCGCTCCGACGTGAAAGCTCAGCCCCTTGACCGCCAGAAAGTCGCCGAAGCGCCGGCTCAAGTCGTCCACTTGGATGGGATCGGCACCGGTTGCCCCGTGCCGCGCCGGCGGCTCGATGACGGGCGACGGGCTGTCCCCGCGCAGGCGGGTGACGAAGCCGTCCTCGAAGCGCGGCGGCAGCGGCTGCGGGCCACCGCAGTCCGGGCCCATCCCGTGCAGACCAGCGGCGGTCAGATCCGGCGGCTCGGGAGTACGGCACACCACCCGGACCCCCTCCCCCTGCAGGGTGGCATCGAGCACCTCCGGCAGGGCGGCGATCCGTGCCTGAGCCCGTCGCCGCCCAACTTCGGGGACGGGCACCCGGAAGACGCGGCCTTGCAGCGGGCGCGAGAAATCCTCGGGGGCGCCCTGGCCGATGACCCGCCCCTGGTGCAGCAGGATCACCTGCGCACAGCGCTCCGCCTCGTCCAGGTAGGCGGTGGACAAGAGAACGCTCATATCCTGGTCCCGCACCAGGCGGTAGACGATGGCCCAGAGCTCGCGTCGTGAGACCGGGTCCACCCCAACGGTCGGCTCGTCCAGCAGCAAGAGGCGAGGCGGTTGCACCAGGGTGCAGGCGAGGCCCAGCTTCTGCTTCATTCCGCCGGAGAGGCGCCCGGCGAGACGGCGGGTGAAGGGGGCCAGTCCGGTCATCTCCAGCAGCTCGCGGTAGCGCTCCGAACGGGCGGCGGGTGCCACCCCGCGCAGGTCGGCATAGAGGTCGAGGTTCTCCTGCACAGACAGATCCTCGTACAGGCCGAAGCGTTGCGGCATGTAGCCCACCGCGGACTGGATCCGCTGCGGCTCCCGCGCGGCGTCCAGGCCGAGCACCCGCACGCTGCCCGCGTCCGGCAAGAGCAAACCGACGGCAAGGCGCATGAGGCTGGTCTTGCCTGCCCCGTCGGGGCCGATGAGGCCGGTCACGGCCCCACCAGCGACATCCAGGCTAACTGCATCCAGGGCGGTAACCCGGCGCCCGCCTGCATCGAAGCACTTGGTCAGACCCTTGACGGAGAGGACCGGCTCTGCCGTGGTCAAGGTCCCGGGTCCCCGGTGCAGCCCGGTTGTGCCAGAAGCTTCGCATCCAGGTCCAGGCGCACGGTGACCGGCATCCCCAGCCGGAGCTCGCCGCCGGAGTTGCACACGAAGACCCGTGCCTGGTAGACGAGTCCGGTGCGGGTCTGCTCTGTCTGTACCGACTTGGGGGTGAACTCGGCGCTGGGCGAGATGTAGCCCACCCAGCCCGCATAGGTCTTGTCCGGGAAGCTGTCACTGAGCACCCGGGCCGGCATGCCCGGACGCACCCGCCCGAGCTCCGTCTCGGCCAGGTAGACCCGCGCCCACAGGGGCTGGTTGCGTGCGAGCGTGTAAACCGGACGCTGCGGTGAGGCCATGTCGCCGGGCTCGAGGATGCGGCTCTGCACGATGCCCTCGCTCGAGGCGCGCAGCACCCCCTCGCGAAGGTTGTGCTCGGCCAGGGCCGCGTCGGCCTCCAAGGCCGCCCGGGTCGCCTTGGCCGCGGCGATCTCTTCCTTGCGCGCGCCGGCCAGGGCAAGGTCCAGGGCCGCCTCCAGCGCTTGGGCGTCCTCGGCGGCGGCGTCCGCGGCGGTGCGGGCATCCTCCGACTGCTGCGGCGACGCCAAGTCTTTCTGCTCCAGGTCGTGAATGCGCCGATAGCTTCGCTCCAGGTTGGCCGACCGGGTGCGGGCCGCCTTCACCTGCGCCTCCAGCTTGCGGATCTCCTCCGGCCGGGTGCCCGCCTCCAGCTCCTGCACCCGCTCGCGCTGCGCCGCCGCGTTGGCCACGGCTGCAGCGTGCGCCAGCTTCAGAGGCCTGGTGTCGAGGGTGGCCAGCGCGTCCCCTGCCTTCACCTGCGCCCCCTCGTCCACATTCATCGCGGCGATGCGGCCTTCGGCGTTGAAGGCGAGGTTTACCAGGCGCACATCGATATTTCCGTAGAGTGTCAGGACGTCCGATGGTGTCTCCGCCACGCGCCAATGGTGCCACCAGTACCCACCCCCGATGCCAGCGGCAAGCAGGATGGTGACGGGGATCAGGATGCGTTTTCTCATGTCGAGGTTTCTCGGTCGCTTCCCGGAAGGAGGGTCCAGATTGTAGGACGCGGCCTGTGGATGGAGCGGCGCGAGAGGGAATTCGTGTGGGCCCGGCCTGCGCTGCCGCCCGGCCTCTCGCGGATCGGGGAAAGTCTATCCCAGGCGGGAGTCCTGTCCCAGTGCAACGCCTAGTGTTTCCATTGACAGGAAATCGAGTCTTCCGGGGAGGTCATGCCCCGTGGCGGATGTGCGGCGCCTCTACCACCAGGCTGTCGGGCAGGTCGATCGTCGCGGATGCGCCGCCGGATTGCAGGTTGGCCAGACGAAGCTCCCCGAAAAGACGCCTGGCGAGGCGCCGTGCCGCAGCCAGTCCCAGGCCTTTGTGCCCCTCATGCCAGCCGCCAACAAGCGCCCCTGTCTCCAGGAGACGGGACGGAAAGCCCGGACCCTGATCTACCACCCGGATTTCCAGCCGGCCACCTCGGATGGCGGCTTCCACCCGGATCTTTCCGCTCCTTCCCTGCATCGCCCGGACGGCGTTGAGCATCAGATCGAGAAGGGCCTGGCGCAGACAGTCCTCGGGAAGCCGGCAGCGCAGGCCCGGCGGTACCCTCGACTCGAGCCGTACGCCCTTCTCCGCCTGGAAGCGTGCCAGCGCCAGCATCTCTTCCACCACCGACGCGAGATCCAGCTCCATTGCCGGCTCGGGGATGTCCTCGGCCTGCTCCAACAATTGGTCCGAGAGCCGACCGATCCGCTCGAGCTCGGTCATCACCAGGTCCAGTCGGCGGATTCGGTCGCTATCGGCCAACTCGCCTCGCAAGCGCCTGATCGCCAGTTGAATGCCCGCCAGCGGGTTGCGCAGCTCGTGCGCCAACTCCGCGGCGAGCTCGCCCATGGCGGCCATGCACATCGCCCGGTCGAGCACCCGGGTCTGCCGAAACAGTGTGCGGGCTCGATTGCTCGCCTCCTCGCGGTCGCGCTCATCCTCCACACTTGCGAACCGGCAAGTCGGACCACCGGAGGCGCTCTGCACGGGACGGAACAGCGGATCTGCACTGGCATCCGCTGCCTGTTGCAAATCATCCGGGTCGAAGCGGGCGAGCAGCCGCTCCAGGTCTCGAAATGGGAGCAGCCGGCGCCCGCGCAGAAAAATCGACAGGCCAGTACCCGAGAGTCCCGCCCCGAGGATCAGGCCCATGGCTACCCGCATCTCCCACAGGACACTCGCCTCGGCGGCTGCCCACAGGGCGGTATGGGCCCGCATTTCGCCTTGCCGCACGCCGTTCAGCAGGTCCAGCACCCGGGTCAGGGAGTGGTCCGGCTCGCGGGACATGTCCGCCACCAGCGCTCGGGCACGCGCCAGCCGATCGGCGCTGCCCTCGGCCAATAAGTGCGGGTCGATGGTGATGCCGTCCAGCTCGGAACGCACCCTTCCGAGATCCAATGTCTCACCGCTCAGTTTCCGGGCCCGCTCGTGGCCGAGGGTCTGCACGGCCTGCTGCACACGGTTCACCAGGGCAAGGTGTGACTCCACTGCCTGCATACGCCGCAGGCTGCCCAGGCTCAACAGGCCCAAGACTACGAGGGCGACCATCAGGATAAGGACGCCGGCCAGGATCAGACGCCGCGGCAGATGGCCCGGGGCCGGACGCACGAAGACCGGACTCAGGGCAGCTGCGGGCTGGCTCGGTCGGGGTGCCGGCATGATAAAGAAAATCGATCTGCGGTCATTCACTATGGGGATCTGACCTCGGTGGGCCGGCTTCTCCCAGGCAGCAATAGAGGATCGGCTCGCCTACGGCTGCGAAAGACCTTGCCGACGAGGCACGGAGGGTGGGAAGCCTGCCGCATCGATATGTCGAGCAACAGCCATGCCGTCTCGCCAAGACCCTGACTCGAATGATCGTCCATGATCTTGCTCAGCGAGCTGGCCGATTTGAGCCGGGGGAAGTGAGCCGATGGGGTATAAGGCCCGGCTGAGGTGTACACTGGTCCGCGGCGGGCAGACGCCTCAATCGCTGGTCTTGAGCCCGTACTTCTGCACCCGGTATCGCAGCTTCTCGCGGGTGGTGCCCAGCACCCGCGCGGTGAGGCTGACGTTGTCGCCGTTGCGTGCCAGCGCCTCGGCCAGGATGCGCCGCTCCATTTCGTCCAGTCCCAGGCTGCCGTCCAGCGGCAGACACAGGAGCTCGCCGTCGCAGCGGGCCGTGGCGGGCGCCTCTGTGCTCCCCGCCTCCCCCAGGTACAGCCAGCGCTCGGGAAAGACCGGCCCGTCCGCCAGCAACACGCAACGCTCCACCAGGTTGCGCAGCTCGCGCACGTTGCCGGGCCAGTTGTAGGCCGCCAAGCGCCGCCACACGCCGGCGGGCACCCGCTCTACCCGCTGCCCGGAGCGGGCGTTGAGCTCGCCGATGAACAGCGGCAGCAGGTCTTCGAGGTCTTCCTTGCGCCCGCGCAGCGGCGGCAGCTCCAGGCGAAAGACCGCCAAGCGATGGAACAGGTCGGCACGGAAGCTGCCCTCGCGCAGCTGCGCCTCCAGGTCCCGGTTGGTGGCAGCGATCACCTGCAGGTCGACTTCCAGCTCGTGCTCGCCCCCGACCCGACGCACCCGCCTATCTTCGATGGTGTTGAGCAGCTTGGCCTGCAGGTCCGTCTCGAGCTCGCCGATCTCGTCCAGAAACAGGGTGCCGCCGCTGGCCTGCTCGATCAGCCCGCGCCGCCGACCCTTGGCACCCGTAAAGGCCCCGGCCTCGTGTCCGAACAGCTCGTCTTCCATCAGCTCGCGCGGCAGGGCCGCGCAGTTGACCTCCACCAGGGGCCCTCCGGCCCGCGGCCCGCCGTGATGCAGGATGCGAGCGACCAGACCCTTGCCGGTGCCGGTCTCGCCGGTGATCACGAGCGCCGAGAAGGGTACCTGGGCGAGCCGCTGGAGCATCTCGCGCACTTGGCGTGCCGCCACGCTCCTGCCGACGAAGGCATCGGGGCCATAACGGTTACCGCGGGCGCGCTCTTCGTCCTGCAGCCGGCG
>CAYYHR010000132.1:0-9413 GCA_964471705.1 uncultured Chromatiaceae bacterium | reverse complement strand
GGGATCTGGCCTTCGCCGATCTGCCTCGGCTGCTGAAGCCGGGGGACCTGCTGGTCTTCAACGATACCCGTGTGATGCGCGCCCGCTTGCTCGGACGCAAGCCCAGCGGCGGGCGCGTCGAGATCCTGATCGAGCGGCTTCTGAGCGACCGGGAGGCCCTGGCCCAGCTGCGGGCGAGCAAGGCACCCAAGGCCGGGTCTTGGATCCTGCTCGCTGGGGGCGAGCGGCTCGAGGTGAGGGGTCGGGACGAGGATCTGTTCCACCTGGGCTCGCTCGACGCCGGACTGGAGGTGCTGATGGCCCGTCACGGCCACGTGCCCCTGCCGCCCTATATCCGGCGTCCGGACGAGGCATCGGATCTGGAGCGCTACCAGACAGTCTACGGCCGGCGCGAGGGCGCGGTCGCCGCACCCACGGCCGGGCTGCACTTCGACGAGCCCATGCTCGCGCGGCTCGGGGCGGCGGGCGTACGAACCGTCCATGTCACCCTGCACGTGGGGGCCGGAACCTTTCAGCCGGTGCGCACGGAGCGGCTCGAGGAGCATGTCATGCACCAGGAGTGGCTGGAGGTGGATGCGGCGGTCTGCGATGCGGTGGCGGAGACCCGCGCAGGCGGCGGGCGGGTGGTCGCCGTGGGCACCACCAGCGTGCGCGCCCTGGAGAGCGCAGCGGGAGAGGGGGCCCTGAGCCCGTTTCGGGGCGACACGCGCCTCTTCATCCACCCGGGGTATGGCTTCCGGGTGGTGGATGCGATGGTCACGAACTTTCATCTGCCCGAATCGACCTTGCTCATGCTGGTGTGTGCCTTCGGGGGATTCCCCCAGGTCATGGCCGCCTACCGTCATGCGGTGAAACAGGGTTACCGGTTCTTCAGCTACGGCGACGCCATGTTTCTGACTCGTCATGACTCTGACTCGGGTCGATCCTGATCCGTGGTCCTACAATTCTATACTGCCTCGTTGGACACTGCGGAGGCTTGGCTCCGGAACGGGCGCCGTGTCCTGATCTGGGGACCGAGCGGCGTCGGCAAGTCCAGCTTCGCGTGCCGGCTGGCTGCCCGGCTGGAGACTGCTAGCCAGCAGTGCATCGGGATCTCGGCGGATCCCGGCTCTCCGGTATTCGGTGTCCCCGGTGCCCTGGCATCGGCACGCTGGCGGGACGGAGGCTGGCGGGTCGAGGCCTTGGCGGCGCTCTGCGCCCTGGATGCGGCCCGCTATCGGTTGCCTCTGGTGCAGGCATTGTCGCGGCTCGTCGCAGAGATTCCCACCGGGCCCCTGGTGCTGGACGCGCCGGGGTTGGTGCGGGGCCTGGCCGCCAGGGAGCTGTTGGAGGGGATGGTCGAGGTGGCCTGCATCGACGCGGTCCTGGGTATCTTCCCGGAGCAAGGCGCCCTGGTCGAGTATGCGGGCGAGATGCTGGCCGTTCTCGGCTGTGAGGTCCTGATCGCGCCCCCTTCGCCACTCGCCCACGGGCAGAGCAAGAAGCGACGCGCCCGCGAGCGGACTCTCGCCTGGGATGCCTGGCTTGGGCAGGCCGAAGAGCGGGAGCTTTCCCTGTCACGGCTGCGCATGAGCGCTCCACCGGTTTCTGAGCCGGAGGGCTGGCGCGGGCGCCAGATGGCCCTGATCGACCGATCCGGCAAGACCCTGGCCATGGGGGAGATCCTCTCCCGGGATTCCGAGCGGCTCCGTGCCTTGTTGCGGCAGGTCGCCGAGGGTGACGCGGACGATGCCCTGTGCCTGGTACGAGACGCCGTGCGCGGACCCGACGGTCTGCTCGGCACGGCACGACCACCGGGTGCCGTACCGGCGCTCGCGCTGGTGCCTCCCGACCTGATCGTGCCGGACGGGGAGGGCGCCGATCCCGCTTGCTTCGTCCATCTGGGGGCCGCCGGCGCCCTCCTGGTGAACGGTCTGACCGGCGATCCGCTCCTTCACCTGCGCCTGCGCCAGGAGGCGCGCAGCCTCCTGTTCGATCTCGGTGACGCCCGTCGCCTGCCGGCGAAGATCGTTCACCAGGTAACCGATGTCTTCATCAGCCACGCCCATATGGACCATATCGGCGGCTTCCTTTGGTTTCTGCGCTCGCGCATCGGCGTGCAGGGGCTATGCCGGCTGTATGGTCCTCCGGGGTTGGCGGAGCACGTCGGCTCTTTCATTGCCGGGGTCCGCTGGGACCGCATCGGCGACCTCGGACCCAGGTTCGAGGTCTTGGAGCTGCATGGAGAGCGCCTGCACCGCTTCTTGCTGCAGGTCGGACTTCCGATGGGGGAGGCGAGCGATCGGCTGGCACCGGGAGGTGTGCTCCTGGAGGAGCCCGGTCTTCGGGTGCGGGCGATCACCCTGGACCACGGGATCCCCGTGCTGGCCTTCGCCTTCGAGGTGCCGCGGACCTTCCGCATCCGCAAGGATCGGCTCACCGCTTCCGGGCTGGCCGGCGGGCCCTGGCTGGGGAGGCTCGAGCGCTGTCTGACGTCAGGTGAGCTCGAGACCCGGTTGGCGTTGCCGGACGGGCGGCAAGCAACGGTCTCGGAGCTGGCCCATGAGCTGGTGGAGCAAAGGCCGGGGCGCAGTCTGGTCTACGCGACCGACCTGGCCGATTCTCCGGTGAACCGCCGGCTTCTCATCGAGCTCGCCCGCGGTGCGGATGCACTGGTCTGCGAGGCGACCTTTTCTCAGGCCGACAAGGCACATGCGGAGCGAACCAGCCACCTCACGGCCGGCGCCTGCGGGGAGATCGCGGCGCAGGCGGGTGTCGTGCGGCTGATACCCTTCCATTTCTCCCATCGCTACGAGTCGGACCCAGGCGTTCTCTATGGGGAAATCGAGGTCGTATACCAGGGGAGCCTCATCCGATCATCAAAAACGCTTAACCATCCATAGGCGGAGATTATTGGTTTGGTCGCCGGGGTGACCCGATAATCTTTCGGGAATTTCAATGTCCAGCAGTCATGAGGGTTAGAGTCATGTCCGAGAGCCGCGCTATCGACGCGAAGTTACAGGGGGTCGAGGATCGGCTCGAGCAGTTGCGCGGAGAGTTGGAGAAGCTGTCCGCCGCGATTTGGAACGACATCAACCACGATGATCAGGCGCGGCTGGAGGAGGGCGTGCGCTTCAAGCAGAGCTACAACGAGCGACGCGGCTCTCTGGAAGGGGCAATGGACCAGATGCTCACCCTCTTGCGGGAGTATCGGTCACCAGACGGCGGTGCTGGCACCGCGGAGCCGATGTCCGAGGTCTCGGAGCCGGAGGCGGCAGAAGCCACGGAGGCGCCCCAGGCGGCACCGGACCAGGATCTGGGTGAAGCCCAGGCACAGGCGCAGACACCGTTCACGCCCGGTCTGGACCAAAAGGTTCCCTTCGGGTTTATCCTCGACGGCAAGACCTTCACCAGCGCTTCGGCTTGGCCCCTCTTCTACGAGGCCCTGCTGCAGGAGCTTTACGGTCGCGCACCGGAGAAGCTGAAGCACTTGGTGGATGCCCCCGCGGGATTCGGGTCGGAGGACCGCCCCCTGTTTGCCCGGGTCCCCGATACCCTGGATGAGCCGCTGCCCATCGCGGATTCGATCTTTGCCGAGGCGGATCTCGCCCCCGAGGCCCTGCTCCAAGTGATCAAACGCCTGATCGGTTACCTGGGCTACCCCCTCGAGTCCTTCAAGGTCCTTCTCAAGGAGAAGAATCGCGGCACGGTGGAGACGCTGTCCCTCGCTGCCTGAGAAGATGCAGATTTTCGGCTATCCTGGCCAAAAATCAGCGTTTCCCTAGAGGATGATATCCGTTACATGCCAGCTATTGTCCTTCAGCCGCATGCGGACGTGGGTCGCGTTCTCGCCTAGCACACCCAGGCGAATGATGAAGCTGTCGTAGGACTCGAAGAAGGCGAATGTGACGGCGGCCAGGAAATAGGGCGGTTTTTTGTCGGTGGCGCGTGCCGCGGCGTCCTGCAGGGTATCGCGTACCCATTCGAGGGTTATGGTCTTCTCCAGGGCCGCGTCGCCCAGACGCTGCAGGTTCTGCTGCAGCCAGGCCAGCGCCCTGTTCGGATCACGTCGACCGGGCTCCAGGCCGAGACCCTTTCCCAGACGCTCCTTGTAATTGCGGCGGATTGCCGGGAGGTCTACGAGCTGCCCCAATGCCTGCATGTCGTTATCGCCGAGTGCGTCGTCAAGCCGGAACATCTCGTAGTAAGGCCAGGCGACGAAGGCGATGAGGGCGAGCAGGACCAAGTAGCCGAAGATCCGCATCTCGATGTTCCTAATCCGGTGGGTTGTTCTTGCGTTAGCTGTTGCGACAGCCCGGGCTGCACCGGGCGTTGCCCGCATTCTAAACGATCGTGGGGCGGGTCGAGCCAATGAAAGGTCGCCTCGCCCCCTCAGCGTCTCAACTGCTCTTCTCAGGTCTACCGGTCTCTTGGTCTGTATGCCGCGTCCTCGCGCATTCTCCGAAACTGCAGGGTGCTCGCGGGTTACGGCTATAATCCCTGAAGTCGTTTTTTCGGGAGTATCTGCTTGGACGATCTGACCCAGACAATTGCCCTTTCGCTCGGTGCCGGTTGGGCCAGCGGCATCAACCTCTATGCGGCGATCCTGGTATTGGGCTTTCTCGGTGCTACCGGGAACGTGGATCTGCCCGCGGGTATGGATGTGCTCTCCGATCCGTTGGTCATGCTCGCCGCCGGCTTCATGTACGTGACGGAGTTCTTCGCCGACAAGGTCCCTGGGGTGGATACGGCCTGGGATACCCTGCACACCTTCATCCGCATACCGGCCGGGGCTATCCTGGCGGCGAGCGCGGTGGGGCACGTCGGTGCAGGACCCGAGCTGGCGGCGGCGCTCGTGGGTGGCACCATGGCCGCGGCTTCCCACGCGGCGAAGTCCGGAACCCGGGTCCTGATCAACACCTCTCCCGAGCCCTTTACCAACTGGACGGCATCCCTGCTCGAGGATTTCAGCGTGGTGGTCGGTCTCCTGACGGCGCTCCATCATCCCGTTGTTTTCCTGGTGCTTCTTGGCATCTTCGTGCTGCTGCTGATCTGGCTGCTCCCCAAACTGTGGCGTGGGATCAAACGCGTCTTCGGGGCGATCGCGAGGTGGTTGGGTGGCGGGGAGAAGGCTGCCGCGATGAAACCGCCGGATTCGGCCAGCGAGTCTCCCGAGTCGGGGGCCATCGAGAAGGACAGCGACCGATAACCAGGCACACCGGGGCACATCGCCGAGGATGCTACAGGACTTTCCCGACTGTGGTGATTCCTCCCGCGCTCCAGAAGATCCGTCACATACACGCCACACTGGAGACCAGTCCTATGAGATCCGTCAGCCTGATGCTCACGCTCACCCTGTTGTTCCTATCCAAGGCGATCGCGGCAGACGAGGCTTACCAATCCGTCCAGCCCCTGCTCGAGACCGGTGAGACCATCCTTGGCGAGACCATCACCTATCCCCCGGGCAAGGCCGAGATCACCGCGGTGATCGTCACCATCCAGCCGGGGGAGGAAACCCGTCTGCACAAGCATGGCGTGCCCCTGTTCGCCTACATCCTCTCCGGGGAGGCCACCGTGGACTACGGCGACAAAGGGACGAAGGTGTACCCTGCCGGTACCGCCTTCATGGAAGCCATGGACCAGTGGCATCACGGGATGAACAACGGCAAGGAACCGGTGCGTATCCTGGCCGTCTACCTCGGCTCGGATCAAAGCGAGAACGTGGTCCTGAAGAAGTAGTGCGAAAGCTCCTGCCGGTGACCTTCGACCAGGGTCTCGATCTTCGACCGTGATCGACAGGAGATTGTCCGTCGCTCCCATGCTGGACTGGACGGACCGCCACTGCCGCTACTTCCTGCGCCTGATCAGCCGCCACACCCTGCTCTACACGGAGATGGTGACCACCGGCGCCCTGCTGCACGGCGATCGGGACGCCTTCTTGCGCTTCGATCCGGCGGAGCACCCTTTGGCACTGCAGCTCGGCGGCAGCGAGCCGGACGCGATGGCCACCTGTGCCCGCATGGGCGAGGACCGGGGCTTCGACGAGATCGACATGAATCTTGGCTGCCCCTCCGAGCGGGTGCAATCCGGCCGTTTCGGGGCCTGCCTGATGGCCGAGCCGGTGCTGGTCGCCGAATGTGTCGCTGCCATGAAGGACGCTGTATCCATCCCGGTGACCGTCAAGACCCGGATCGGCATCGACGACCGCGACAGCTACGAGGACCTCTGCGGGCTGGTCGACGCGCTGGTCGCAGCCGGCTGCGATGTGCTGATCGTCCATGCCCGTAAGGCCTGGCTCCAGGGCCTGAGCCCCGAGGAGAATCGCAGGGTCCCCCCCTTGCGCTACGATGTCGTGCATCGGCTCGCGAGCGATTTCCCGGACCTCACCGTCGTCATCAATGGCGGCATCGAAAGCCTGGAGCAAGCGCAGACCCTGCTGTGCGACCTGGACGGTGTCATGATCGGTCGGGCGGCCTACCGGAATCCCTGGCTGCTGGCAAACGCCGACAGGGAGATCTTCGGCGACCGACATGCCCTGCCCACCCGTCATCAGGTCCTGGAGGCGTACCTGCCCTATCTGAAGCGGGAGCTGGCAGCAGGCGTGTCGCCGAATGCCATGACCAGGCACATCCTGGGTCTCTTTCAGGGCCAGCCGGGGGCCCGGCGCTGGCGGCGAGCAATCAGCGAGAATGCGGGGAAGCCCTTTGATCCGGCCCTATTACTGGAAGCCGCTCCACCGATTTGCTGACTCCAGAGCGCACACCTGACGGGATCGCCTTTGCGTGGGATCAGTCGGGTACACCGCTGTCGGCGTAGAGGATATCCAGGTCGAGATCCAAGTCCAGGGAAACCAGTCGCACCTTCCCGCTCGCCTCGATGACCTCCGGCATCCATTCGTTTTCCCGGCGCTGGATCTCCACGCGTCTCTGGTCCTGAGTAATCAACAGATATTCCCGGAGACTGTCGATTCGGCGATAGGCCTCGGCCTTTTCCGCACGGTCGATGCGCTCGGTGGAAGGTGACAGGATCTCCATCAACAGCAGCGGGCGGTTTCGATAGTAAGGATCCCGGTCGGACGGATCGCAGGCGACCATGATGTCAGGGTAATAGAAGCGCTCGTCCGAAGCGATGCGTATCCGCACCTTGACTCCGCCGAAGAACACCTGGCAGGGTCCTCCGCGCATGGCATTGCGCAGCGCGATGTAGAGGTTGCCGGCAATTGTCTCATGGCGATCGCTCACTCCGACCATGGCGTAGACCGCGCCGGCGACATACTCGTGCTTGACCTCGGCGATTCGCTCGCCGGCGAGGTAATCCTCTACGGAAATACTGTGACGCAAGGCAGGTTGGGACACGAATAGGCTCCTCTCGGACGCTCTGCTCCATTGTAGCCACAATGTGACGCAGGCAGCTCCGTTCATTGTAGGTACACCGGTCGGGAAGGTCGGCGTGCTGGAGCCCAAGGGTTTACAATTGCATCCTTAACGACGGGTCGACCTCCCTAACGCACCGAATCCCCACCGCGTATCCGGAGCCGAAAATCGGCGTGGACTGGCTGCCCCTTTCCCTCTTCTGCGCCTTTTCGCTGGCCTCTGCCGATGCGGCCACCAAGGCATGGCTGCGTGAATACAGCGCCCGCGAGCTGGCCTTGGTGCGCCTCGGCACCACAGGGCTGCTCCTTTCTCCACTGGCTCCTGGCTGGAGCACTTTCCCTCAGCTCCCCCTGGACTTCTGGCTCTGGGTCGGAGCCCTGGTGCCGCTGGAGATGACCGCCATGCTCCTCTACATGAAGGCCATCCGCGATCATCCCTTGTCGCTCACACTCCCCTACATGGCCTTCACACCCGTGTTCGTCATTCTGACCGGCTACCTGCTGCTCGGAGAGCGCATCGATCTGGAAGGAACGGCGGGCACTGCACTAGTGGTAGCCGGAGCTTGGCTGCTCAATCAGGAGCATGCGCGCTTCGGAGACTGGCGTACCTGGGGTGCCCCCTTCACAGCCGCGCTCCACGAGCCCGGGTCACGCATGATGCTGGGAGTCGCCTTCCTCTACAGCCTAACGGCAACCATGGGGAAAGGTGCCATGCGATACATGGATGCGCAGCATTTCGGTGCCTTCTACTTCGTACTGCTCGCTGCGGCGGCCGTAGTTCTGCTCGGCATTCCCAAACCCGTGATCCTGGCAAGGATCTGGCGACGACCCCGGGCCGTCCTGGCGGTGAGCCTGCTCAACGGAGCCATGGTCTACACGCACTTCCTGGCCCTCCAGCAGGTCGAGGTCGCCTACATGATCGCCGTGAAACGCACCAGCCTGCTGTTCGGCATCCTGTTCGGCGCCCTCTTCTTTCAAGAGCGCGGCCTATGGGTCCACGTCCTGGCCGGGGGGCTGATGCTGGGTGGCGTGTTTCTGATCGTGTGAAAGTGAAGGCCCTGGTCCGGGTTCTGCCGACTGGAAAATCCAGGGCTACTACCACGAGAAATTCGGCGACGTTCCTTAGGAGACATTGCACCGGATGGTGAAAGCGGAGACCCTGGTCGAGGAAACAAAGCGCCTCCTACTGCACGGGATGCAGAACCTTGTATCGGTGCTGGGAAAGGTGATGGGATTGCACGATATTGGCAAAGAGGATGCAGTGCACTAGGAGTTGCGAGATCGGAGCAAATGGGGTGGTTAACCACAAATCGTCAACAAATATAGGTAGTTAGGATCTTCATCGTGCAAGCTGAAACTCTCTTGGGTTTTCTGATCATCGGGGCCATTGCTGGCTGGATTGCTGGCAAGCTAACGCGAGGCAGTGGCTTCGGGATTCTGGGCAACATCGCAGTCGGCGTCTTGGGCGCAGTTATCGGCGGTGCCATTTTTGGCTTCGTAGGCATCACCTCGGGCGGCATGATCGGCTCCCTCGTAACCGCGGTTGTCGGCGCAGCAATCCTGCTGTTCGTGGTCGGGTTGTTCAAGAAAAAATGAAGTGCCCGCCGCCTTCCTGTTTCTCCCGCAGTTACCGGCTCTGACAGCCGCAGAGACGCTTTCCGGGCGGATTGTCGGGAAGGTTGTCCTCAAGGGGTACGACATGGACCTCGCCATGGTCGAGGCGAGCTACGCCTGGTGGTATCGGAAGTATGCCGGGGAGCAGAGCGCGGAGGAGCACTTTCTGTACGAAGCGGCGGAGGATGACGAAGACCCAATAGGGCTGATGGTCTACGGACAGATCTCGCTACTCGCGGAGGAGGTGTCAATTGGGCAAGCCTCGGGGTGTCGGCAGTGGCGCCCGATAGGGACAATAACCTTTCGTTCTTCCCGCCCGATCAGTCAGGATCATCTACGCGAGAACTGGGGGATTTCGGTATAGCTGAAATTTGCATGCAGCAGTTCCAGTTTCGGCCAAGAACGGACGGTCAGCATGCTGACCGGAAGGGCGGCTTAAGCATGGTCA
>CAYYHR010000131.1:0-9440 GCA_964471705.1 uncultured Chromatiaceae bacterium | reverse complement strand
GCCACCTATCTCGCGGGGACCCACGGCATTGCCTATGTGGGGTACTATCTTGCGGCTGCCGCCACCCTCACGCTTGCGGCCCAACTGCTGCTGAAGGGGCGCCATTCGAGAGCGGTTGGCGGCACAGTAACACCGGCTGCCGTCACGCCAGCGCAACCGCCCGGCTCTCGACCGGTAATACCGCACGGTTGGGGCTGGCGCAGAGCAGTGTCGCCAAGGCCCTTGCCACCGTGCTCGGGGGTGAGGACATGAGCTTTCTGCACTGGGCCAACCATCCAAGACTGATTTCTGGGAGCGACTTCGCATGACAGCTACGTTACTACCCGGCCCCGACACGGGAGCAATCTCAAAAGAACATCCGGTCGCGGACGCCGAGCGCGCCCGTATCCTTTTGAACAGCATCCCAAAAGACCCTCGAGTCCTCGCACGGCTGCGCGGGCGACACGTCATCTCGTCGAGTCATCTCGATGCGCCTCTGCTCAGGCAGTTGATGCGCCTGGCAGCCCGGTACGAGCTCGGAGAGCTGAGAGGCACACATCCCATGCGGTGCAAAGTGCTGAGCAACCTGTTCCTCGATCGCTCCCAGGGTACCGAGCGGTTGGCGTTCAATGCCGCCTGGCTTCGGTTGGGGGGCAGCCTCCTCGACTTCGATTCCACCGTGGAGCAGATCATGACTCGGCGCTATGCCCCCGCGGAGATTGCCGAGCTCTGCAACAGCTACGCGGACGCCACGGTGCTTCGCACCGCTCACCCGGAAACTTTTCACGAGATTCTGCCCAGGCTCCGCGTACCGGTCATCAACGCGGGAGATGGACAGGGCGAGAATCCGACCCATGCCATGGCGGATCTCTATACCCTGTGCAAATGGCGACCGGCCCTGCTTCAGGACGCCCCACCCGCGGACCAGCGACTGACGATCGCCATCTATGGCGACCCCTCCCGTACGCGCGCGATCCGCAGCTTCCTGCGCATGATCGCGCACTTCCCCGCGGCAGTAGAGCGTGTCGTGCTGATGCAACGGCTGGAGCAGGGCTTTGCCGAAGGCCAGAGAGAAGAGCTCGAGCGCGCAGGTTTGCGGATAGAGACGGTGCAGGAGCTCTCTCCCGTTGCCACCGACATGGAGGTCGCCCGCTTGCTAATCCCTTCCGTGGATCTCATGTACGTCCACCAGTTGTATACCCCCCAGGTTCCCCGCCTCCAGGTGGTCGAATCCATCGAGCTCTTCAAGCCCGAGGCGATGGTCTTGAGTCCCGGAATGCAGAACGAGGAAGCGGCGCACCTGCTCAACGATTCTCCGCACAACGGATACTTCGCACAGGCACGCGGCTCCGTGTATGTCCGCATGGCGGTCTTCGCCTCGATCGTACTGGAATAGGGCATGCCTTCGGGAACACTTTGTTGCCGCGGTCGCAGCAATCGTCGTCAGCCGATGGCGGTGGGACCGTAGATCACGCGCGCTCGGGTCTCGAATGCCTCGACCATCGAGCGTGCCGTTTCCAGAAGCATCAGATCCATGATGTGCCTCATCATGGGCGAGCGAGCATCGCAGCTCAGCTCGAAGTCGACGCGGCAACTGGTTTCCGACACCGCCTCGAAATGCCAGGAGATTCGGAAGCTTTCGAAGATGTCCTCCTCGGAGGTGACCTCGATATCGGTCGGAGGGTCGAGCCGGGTTCGCGTGTGGAATTGCAGGCTCATCCACAGCCCGATTCCGACCCGCTGATCCGTGTAGTAGACATCCCCCTCGCGGTGATCGATGCGTGCAGAGCGCCACAAAGGCAGGAACTCGGGATAGCGCTCCACATCCGCTACCAAGTCGAAAAACTGATCGCGGCCATAGGGCACGACACGGCTTTCTCTATGTGCGGGCATTTATTCCCCGCCGCGGCTGGGGGGTAGGTCGGAGCGTGCTCCACGCCGGCCCTCCCCCCGAGGTATCAGGTGTGCCTCGGGGGCCCAGAAGGAGAAGGCGGACGGTTTCGATCGGCAAGTGCTTCCTTGGCGGTTCGTGATGCAAGCGAGGTCGCGCGTCAGTTGTTTTTAGCGCCTTGGTCGATCCAGGCCTTCACCTTATCGATTTCCGCTTGGGTCGGCGCTGGGCCCTTCTCGTCATGGGGCATGCGCAACGAAGGGTCCGCTCGTCCCTCTACGAGCATCACCAACGCACTCGTAAAGCTGTCCCCTGGCTTGATGACAGGTCCATGAACAGTGCCTTTCATGAGGCTGTCGTAATCATCCATACGAAGGCCACTGGCCTTGCTTCCCTTGCCACCTTCTCCGTGGCACCTCATGCAGTAATTGTCGAGGAAGGGCCGCACGTCCGCCTTGTAGCTGACCTGCTGCTGTTGTTGCTGTTGCCCGCAGCCGAAGAGGACCAGGGCTGGGGAGAGCAAAACGAGGGCTCGCGCTATCTTATTCATTTCGTTGCCTCGCAGGGCCGGCCCACAACGAGCCGGGAAGCTGTAGACGTGATCGGCATGCTCCGGTCGCCAATGTCGAAAGCCGCCCCTTCCCGAAAAAGCCTCGGTGCGTTGCGAGGAGCGACTTCCCCGAGCGATTCAATCGCTCCGGTGAAAGTCAACCGGCGCAATATCCTGATGGAGTGCATGGTCTTGCATCACCCAGTTTCGACCACTCAATGCGTCGTGTCAACGATTGGTCCCAATGCTCGATTGCACCTCGATAGCGATCTTCAATGCCTCGAGTCCGACCCGGCCATCGACGAGTGGAGGACGGGACGTCCGGGCACATTCGACGAACGCCGCGAGCTCCCGGTCCAGAGGCTTGACTGGCTCGACCTGGATGTGCTCCCGAAAGATCTCGGGCCGCTCCGCCCCCGACACCGCCCTGGGATAGGCGATGTCGATCGTCTGCGCGACGAAATCCAGAGAGAGGTATCCGCTGGGCTGGAATACCCGGATACGCCGGGTCTTCTTGTCCGAAACCCGGCTGGCGACCACGTTTGCGACGGCTCCGTCCGCAAATTCCAGACGGGCACTGGCGATGTCGACGTGCCCGGTCAGCACCGGGGTACCTACCGCGGCGACCTGCCTGATGGGAGAGCCCACGAGCGAAAGGATGATGTCGATGTCGTGGATCATGAGATCGGAGACCACGTCCACGTCCGTTGCCCGCTCCGTGAATCCACCCATGCGCTGGGCCTCCAGGTATCGGGGCGCTGAGATCCTCTGTGCCAGCTCCATGATGCCCGCGTTGAATCGCTCCAGGTGGCCGATTTGCAAGATCGCCCCCGCCTGCTCCGCCAGCCGCACGATCTCTTCGCCTTCCTGCCGCGTCCCGGCGATCGGCTTCTCCAACATCACGTGGACACCGCGCTGGAGAAAAGGGGCAGCCACCTCCAGGTGGCTCATGGTCGGGACCACGACGCTTACCGCATCGAGCTGCCGTGGCAGCTGCCTCGCGCTCATAAAGGCGGCACAGCCGGCCTCGGCAGCCACGGATCGCACCCGGTCGATGTCCGGGTCCACGACCCCGACCAGCTCAACGTCCGGCATGCGGGAGTAGATCAAGGCGTGAAAGCGACCCAGGTAACCGACGCCGATCACAGCGATGCGAAGCTTGCTCGTCATTGCAGATGGGGCTCGAAGAGGAGGTGGTGGAGGGCCGAGGAGGGACAGCCCCCCAACGCAGCGCAATGGCGACTGCGCCTGGTCGCAAAGCGAGATCCCTGTACCGGAATCGTCTTCCCGGGCTTGGAAATAGCGCGGACCCTGGTGATCGCAGTCCGTTGCGGATCGAAGCCTACGACCTATCCACCGACAATGCTGCCAGTCGGTGTTTGCTTGGCGATAGGTACCCTGTCCGCCCCATAGTAGACGTTGATCTGATAAGCCAGGGTCGCTGACATACCCAACGCAACCAGGAGCAACAGCACGGAAAAAAGGTCGAGCTTGCGACGGCAGCGTTTGAAAATCATAGACCTACCGGCGATCTAGTTCGTTATTTAGTCGTTTTCGAGGAAGATTTTACAACACTCTGATAAAGCGGAAAAGCGAATTCGATGTTCTCCCGCATTGTTTGCGCTTGATCGGCCCTATTGCTCGAACCGCGACCCTGCTTCCGTGCCTCTTCTGTTCAGACCCGGCCAGCGGCGATCTTTCCGGTTGGCAAGATCAGGTACGGCTCGTAATCACGGGCCTCGTACCGGAAAGGCGGTCGTAACAGGTCAATCGGTCGCGATCGAACAGCATCCACAAGAGGCCGGCACCCGCCGGCGCCAGGCAAAGCACTGCCCATGCCAGACGCACGACGGCATCGCGTGGTCGCGGGAGGGATCCGTCAGGGCACACCAGTTGCAGCCGCCAGGCGCGCATGCCCAGGGTCTGACCGCTACGGACCCAGAAATAGGCGAAGAATAGACCGCCGAGAGCCATCAGGTACAGGCGCAATCCGAGGCGGTGGAAGGGCTCATCGTATGGGAACGGCACGCCCAAGATGAGGTCGTATGGGATGATCACCGCAGCGACCGCGACCATGAGCAGGCCGAAGAGGAGTATCAGGTCGTAAAAGATGGCGGCCAGGCGACGCAAGAGGCCGGGAGAATGCGCTTGGCGAATGTCGAAGTCCACGTGTGATCCCCTTCCTGCGATCGGCTAGACTTGGGCTCGTATCGGAGAGCTACTGCTGCGCACAGCAAGCACCTTGAGAACGTTTTTTGTCAAGCCCGTCGTCTACCGGCTCCTGCGCCGTGTTCCCATGCCGATCCTCTCCATATTGGTGGGGTTGGCGGCAGGTCTGGCCGTATGGGGCATATTGGACCAGATGCAGAGCAGGGAGATCGACAAGATCTCCGATAAGGAGCTGCGGGAACAGCTCGATCTGCGTGCTCGGGAGAGCCTCACTCGTTTCGACCAATATTTGACGAACTACGCGGCCACCACGCGCCTGCTGGCGAATCATCGACGGTTGGCCGAGTACCTCGACCCCCTGGTCTGGTCTTCCGAGGGGATCATCGAGCCCCTTGTCTTTCGCGAGCACCCTCCTTCCTGGCTGACCGATTTCATGGATCGCGACGCACCTTCTGCTCCCAGCCACATCCTTTTGGTGGACAGACGAGGTCGGATCCGGGAAATGTTCCAATCCGGTCCCGCAAAGCTGCCCCTGGAGCTGCGAGAGGGCGTTGGCGAGCAGTTCCGCGACCCCAGCGAGGTTCGTGCTGTCGTGACCCGCTTCGGCGGCCGACCTTACCTCATCTCGAGCGATGCGATCGAAGACGCGAGCGGATACAGGATGGGCAGTCTCGTCCTGGTCGTCCCCATCGGCCAGGAATTTCTCGCCGCCTCGCAGCGCGGTCTGCCTTCCGGGCAGGCGCCCGTGGCAGTGGTGGACGCGGATGGACAGCGCATCCTCGCGAGCATCGATCCGGAGACCCTCGCCCCCGGTACCGAGCTCTCCGAGTGGCGGGATACCTACCTGATCACATCCCAGCCCCTTCCCGGGTACGAGGGCTCGGAGTCGAGCCTCGAGCTCGCCAACTTCGTGCCCCTGGACAGCGTCGAGAAGATGGGCAGTCAGGTGCGCAACTTCGATCGCCAACAGCGCGTGAGGGCTGCGGTCGTATACATTCTCGTGTTCACGCTCGTGATCTACCTGGTCTCTTCGCGCCTGAACAAGGTACTCAGGCGCATGTCGACCTTCTCACAGCGAGCGCTGGGCATCGAGTCTCCCGGCTTCAAGCGCGGGGCCAATCAGTTGGTGCTGCTGGAGGAGTGGACCCAGCATTTCACCCAGCTCGTGCTCAAGGCCCGCGAGGAGATGCGGCACAGGCACGAGATCGAGATGCGCGAGAGCGAGGCTCTCAAGGTAGCCGTCATGGAGGCGTCCCTCGACTCCATCGTTACCCTGAGCCGCAAGGGGGAGATCATCGAGCTCAACCCGACCGCTGAGCGCACTCTGGCCCTCAGTCGCGATCAGGCCATCGGCGCGAGCTTCAGCAAGCTGTTTCTGAGCGCCGAGGGGAGAATGGTTTTTCTCGATCTGATGAAGGATTCGCGCCGCGCCCGACGGGAAGGTCGTATCCCCCAGGCCGGAGGTGAGCTGACGGCGCGGCGTGCTGACGGCTCTGAGCTGCCCGTAGAGCTATCCATAGTGCCGATACAGTTGAACGAAAGGCTCGTATACACCCTCTACATGCGCGACATCACCGAGCGCAAGGAAGCGGAGCGGGAAATCCAGAGTCTGGCGCGCTTTGCGAGCGAGAGCCCCAATCCGATCCTGCGCGTGAGCCCTGCGGGGCGCGTGGTCTATGCCAACAATGCGAGCATGCCTCTTCTGACCCGCTGGGGCATCCGCCAGGGGGGCTTGCTGCCCCGCGAGTGGATCGGGGAAGTTGCCGACACCCTGGAGCAAGGTGAGCACCATGAGCGCGAGGCCGAGATCGGAGACCAGGTCTACTCCTTCCTGTTCGCCCCGTTTCCGGAGCTGGGCTACGTGAACATCTACGCGCGGGACATCACGGCGGTACGCCGCGCCGAGCAGGAGTCCCGCCGGCATCAGACCGAGCTCGCACACGTGTGTCGCCTGAGCACCATGGGGGAGATGGCTACGGGTATGGCCCACGAGCTGAATCAACCACTCTCCGCCATCGTCAATTATGCCAACGGCTGCAGCCGCCGACTCCAGAGCAACCTCGGAGAGCGCCGGGATCTGGTGGATGCCATGGGCCAGATCACCACCCAGGCTCAGCGAGCAAGCGAGATCATTCGCCGCTTGCGGGCATTGGTGGGCAAACAGCCGCCGATTCGCGCCCAGGTCGATCTCAACCATCTGGTCAAGGAAGTCTGCTCCTTCGTGGAGTTCGATACGGCCAAGATGGACCTCGCCATCGAGCTCGATCTGGCGCCGGGGGAAATCCCCGTGGACGTGGATCTGGTCCAGATCGAGCAGGTCCTGCTGAACCTGGTGCGAAACTCGCTCGATGCCCTCCAGGATGTGCCACCCTCCGCACGGCGCCTCGTTCTGTGTACGTCCCTGACAGGGGAGGAAGCAGAGGTCGTCGTTCAGGATTCCGGACCGGGCATCGCTCAGGAACGCATGCAGTCCCTGTTCGAGCCCTTTTTTTCCACCAAGGAGTCCGGGATGGGCATGGGATTGCCGATCAGTCAGACGATCGTCGAGAACCACGGGGGAAGAATCTGGGCGGAGTCCAACCCCCGTGGCGGGGCGGTCTTTTTTGTTCACTTGCCGGTCGCGGAAGCGGCGCGCCAGCCGTTGCGGGCCGCCATCGGCTGAGCGGACGCCCTCGCATTCCGGCTTGATGGGGGAAAGTCAGGTATGAGCACCGAGCCAACAGTCTTCGTCGTGGACGATGATCAGGCCATGCGCAGCTCGCTCGAGTGGCTCATCGAGTCCATCGGCATGAAGGTCAAGACCTACGGCTCAGCAGACGATTTTCTGAGCAGCTACTATCCGGGCCGAGCCGGTTGTCTGCTCCTGGACGTGCGTATGCCGGGCATGAGCGGCCTGGAGCTACAGGCCCACCTCGCGCGGGAGGACTCTCGGCTCCCGGTGATCATCATCACCGGACACGGCGATGTGTCGATGGCGGTCAAGGCCATGAAGGCCGGTGCGGTGGACTTCATCGAAAAGCCTTTTCACGACGAGGACCTGCTTTCAAGCATCCGGAACGCCCTCGACTTCGACGAGAAGCAGCGCTCGCTCCAGTCGCAAAGGGCGCAGATCGCCACGCGCCTGGCGGAGCTCACCCCGCGTGAGCACGAGGTCATGGAGATGGTCACAGACGGACTGGCCAACAAGGAGATCGCAGCCTCGTTGGGGGTGACCGCCAAGACGGTGGAGGCGCATCGGGCAAGGGTGATGGACAAGATGCAGGCGGGCTCCCTTGCGGAGCTGGTACGCATGGTCCTGATTGCCGGCAGCGAGTAGCCAGCAGCCCCTCCTACGCCAGCCCCCATGCCGAGATCCAGGCCGGCCCGGGTCAGCCGAAGGGGTCGGGCTCATCCTCCGAGGCTTCCCTCATCAAGGCTTGCGCCGCGTTCGACAGGGTACGGGCGCGGTGCTGCACGAAGCCCAGTTTACGCACCAGCGAGAGCTCGGCGGTGCTGAGCGCGCACAGGCTGTCGTCCAGCATGGTACGGGGCAGCGCGCTCCAGCCCAGTCCGATGGACACCATGCTGCGGATTGTCTCCAGGTAGTTGGTCTCCAGGCGAACGGTCGGATACAGGCCGTGTGCATGCATCGACTGCTCGACCAGACCTCGGGTGAAGGTGCCCTGCGCAGGCAGGATGGCCGGATAGCCGGCCAGTGTGGCGAGGCCTTGTTGCGATTGCGCCGCCAACGGATGGTCGGTGGCGACGACCAGGGTGAGCGGATCATCCCACACCGATGTCGTCAGCAGCGCGGGCGGGGTGCGCTGCGGCAGGGTGACCAGGGCGAGCTCCAGCTCACCGTGCTCGACCCGATGACAGCCTTCTTCGGAGTCGAGAAAGTGTAGGTCGAGATCGACGTCCGGATAGCGCCGGGTGTACCGACGCAGCAGGCCGGGCAGGCGGTGCAGGCCGATGTGGTGCGAGGTACCGATGCTCAGCGTGCCGGCCACGCGACCGGACAGGTTGGCGAGCCGACGCCGACTTTCACTGACCTCGAGCAGGATGCGATGCGCGCTGGGCAGCAGGGCGCGGCCCGCCTCGGTGAGCTGCACGCGGCGCGCGATGCGGTCGAACAGGCGGGTGTCCAGCTCGTTCTCGAGCTGGCGGATACGCTTGCTGACCGCCGGCTGGGTGAGATGCAGCTGCGCGGCGGCTTCGGAGAAGGAGCAGCGCTCGGCGACGGCGGTGAAGGCTTGCAGGGCGTTGATGTCCACGAGAAGCGGCTGTGCTCAATGTATTCCTAACAGGAATCTAGCACATAAAAAAATGCCATTTGAGTTATATGCAGCACCGCACTAGTCTCTACCGCACACTGCTGAGGAGGTACATGGCATGGCAGGAAAGACGCTTTACGACAAATTGTGGGAGGCGCACCTGGTGCGCACGGAGGCGGACGGTACCGGGCTGCTCTACATCGATCGGCATCTGGTGCATGAGGTGACCAGCCCGCAGGCCTTCGAGGGTTTGCGCCTATCCGGGCGCGAGCTCTGGCGCACCAACAGCATCCTGGCGGTGCCGGACCACAACGTGCCGACCACCGACCGCGCCCAGGGCATCGAAGACCCGGTGTCGCGCCAGCAGGTGGACACGCTGGACGAGAACTGCCGCCTGTTCCACATCACCGAATTCCGCATGGATGATCCGCGCCAGGGTATCGTGCACGTGATCGGGCCGGAGCAGGGCGCGACCCTGCCGGGCATGACGGTGGTGTGCGGCGATTCGCACACCTCCACGCACGGCGCCTTCGGCGCGCTGGCGCACGGCATCGGCACCTCGGAGGTCGAACACGTGCTGGCCACGCAGTGCCTGATT
>CAYYHR010000130.1:0-9446 GCA_964471705.1 uncultured Chromatiaceae bacterium | reverse complement strand
GTCGATGCCTCCGTCGAGGCCGATGAAGATGCCGAAGTCGGTGATCGACTTGATCTTGCCGCTGACGTGATCGCCCTTCTTGAAGTTGACCGCGAACTCGTCCCAGGGATTCATCTGGCACTGCTTGATGCCGAGGGAGATGCGGCGGCGCTCCTCGTCGATATCGAGCACCATCACCTCCACCTCGTCGCCCAGGGTGACGACCTTGGTCGGGTGGATGTTCTTGTTGGTCCAGTCCATCTCGGAGACGTGCACCAGCCCCTCGACGCCGTCCTCGATCTCCACGAAGCAGCCGTAATCGGCGATATTGGTGACCTTGCCGAACACCCGGGCGCCTTCGGCGTAACGCCGCGAGATGTTGACCCAGGGGTCCTCGCCCATCTGCTTCAGCCCCAGGGAGACGCGCTGGCGCTCGCGGTCGAACTTGAGCACCTTGACCAGGACCTCATCGCCGATCTCCACGACTTCCGAGGGGTGCTTGACGCGCCGCCAGGCCATGTCTGTGATGTGCAGCAGACCGTCGATGCCGCCCAGGTCGAGAAAGGCGCCGTAGTCCGTGAGGTTCTTTACCACGCCCTTGATCTCCATGCCCTCTTCCAGCCTCTCCAGCAGTGCCTCGCGCTCGGCGCTGTACTCCTCTTCCACCACGGCGCGGCGGGAGACCACCACGTTGTTGCGCTTGCGGTCCAGCTTGATGACCTTGAACTCCAGCTCCTTGCCTTCCAGGTAGCTGGTGTCGCGCACCGGACGTATGTCCACCAGAGAGCCGGGCAGGAAGGCCCGAACACTGCCGAGGTCGACCGTAAAGCCTCCCTTGACCTTTCCGTTGATGAAGCCCTTGACGGTGTCCGCCGCTTCGAACGCCGTCTCGAGGACCTCCCATGCCGCATGGCGCTTCGCCTTTTCCCGTGACAGGCGGGTGGCTCCGGAGCCATCCTCGACCGTGTCGAGGGAGACCTGCACCTGATCGCCCACCGCGACCTCCAGGTCGCCCTCGGCGTCCAAGAATTGATTCCTCGGGATGATTCCTTCCGATTTCAGTCCGGCGTTGATGACGACGGATTCAGCGGTGATGTCGACCACAGTGCCGGTAACGATGGCTCCGGGCTGCAGTTGGCTGTTGAAGGCGCTTTGCTCGAAGAGCTCGGCAAAACTTTCGGTCGTTGGGCTTTCGGTCATGGGTTAGAGGTTTCCTGGCGCAGCACCTGATCTTGTCCCTTCCGGGCCAAGGGCTCGAGTTGAACACACGGCCTGTCGGTTATCGGCAGACCCGTTGGAATCCGGCGTCCGGCTGCGTCACTACGGCCGCCAGAAACGAATAAACCGCTGACCAATCAGCGGCCTACACTTTTTCTTCGGTTCCTCCCGCGGCCCCCACTGACCTCGAGGTCAGCCAAGGGAAACCGGGAAGACACTGCTGACCGCTTCCGAGAGCCGGTCGAGCACTTCGTTGATCGTCAGCGAGGTGGTATCCACCTTCAGCGCTCCGGGAGGCTCCTTCAGCGGTGCAATGGAACGCCCGGTGTCACGCTGGTCGCGCTTACCGATCTCCGCGGCAATCTCGCGAAGGTTAACATCCAATCCCTTTTCTATCAACTGTTTATAACGGCGCATTGCGCGCTCCTCCGCGCTTGCGGTAAGAAAGATCTTGAGCCGAGCCTCGGGAAAGACCCGGGTCCCCATGTCGCGTCCTTCGGCGATCAGACCCGGCGGTCTGGCCGCGTCCCGCTGCCAGGAGAGCAATTGCTCTCGCACGGAGCCGTGAGCCGCCACGCGGGAGGCCGCATTGCCCACTGCCTCGGTGCGGATCAGGTCGGACACGTCCTCGCCGTCGAGGAATACGCGCTCGTCTTCAAAGGCCACCTTCGTCTCCGTGGCCAGCCCGGCCAGGGCATCCGCCGTGTCCAGGTCCAGGCCGCGGCGTTGTGCCGCCAGTCCAAGGGCCCGATAGAGCGCCCCGCTATCCAACAGGTGCCAGCCAAGGCGCTGCGCGAGCTGGCCGGCGATCGTGCCCTTGCCGGTCCCGGAAGGGCCGTCGATCGTGATGACGGGTGTCATTCGCGCCCCTCCTCGATGCGCAGACCGGCTCGTGCGGCGAGGTCGGCAAAGCCGGGAAAGGAGGTGCCCACGGTCGTGCAGTCGCGGATCTCGATGGGTGCTTCCGCCCTGAGGGCCGCAATCGCGAAGGCCATGGCGATGCGATGATCGCCGCCGCTGTCCAATGTGCCGCCGCCGTAGCCGCCTCCTCTGATCCGGATGCCGTCGGCATGGGGCTGCGCCTCCACACCCAGGACCGCAAGTCCATCCGCCATGGCCTGGATGCGATCGCTTTCCTTGACGCGGAGCTCGCCGGCCCCGGTGAGCAGGGTCTCGCCCTCGGCGCAGGCGGCGGCGATGAACAAGGCCGGAAACTCGTCGATCGCCAGCGGCACCTGGTCTTCCGGGATACGGATACCTCTGAGGGGAGCCGAGCGTACGCGCACATCTGCCACCGGCTCGCCCCCCGCGTCCCGCAGATTCACGACCTGGATGTCCGCGCCCATGGCGCGCAGGATATTCAGCACACCGATGCGCGTGGGATTGACCCCCAGGTGCTCCAACGTGAGGTCCGAGCCCGGGGCGATGCTCCCCCCGACGAGGAAGAAGGCGGCGGAAGAGATGTCCCCGGGAACGTCCAGACGGCAGGCACGCAGGCGCCCGCCACTGCTGGAGCAGACCCGCGGCCCGTCCCGATGCACCGGGTGGCCGAAGGCGGCGAGCATACGCTCGGTATGATCCCTGGTCGGAGCCGGCTCGGTGATGCAGGTCTCTCCATCCGCGTAGAGCCCGGCCAGAAGCAGAGAGGATTTGACTTGGGCGCTCGCCACCGGCATCCGGTAGTCGATGGGGCGTAGTCCCTCCACGGCGTCGATGCGCAGGGGCGGAGTGCCCCGGTCGGTCGTGGCAATCCGAGCGCCCATCCGGGCCAGGGGGTATGTGACCCGCCGCATGGGCCGTTGGCTCAGCGAAGCGTCGCCGACCAGGGTCGAGGCGAAGCGCTGTCCGGCGAGTAGCCCGGCGAGCAGCCGCATGGAGGTGCCGGAATTGCCCAGGTCCAGCTCCGAGCCCGCGGCGCGCAGCCCGTGCAGCCCGACGCCCTCGATCCGCACGCGCCCCTGGTCGGGTCCCTCGATGGCCACGCCCATTTCGCGGAAGGCGCGCAGGGTGGCCAGGCTGTCCTCACCCTCCAGGAAGCCGGAGATCTCGGTCATGCCATCGGCGATGGCCCCGAGCATGACAGCTCGATGGGAGATCGATTTGTCGCCGGGTACGCGGATTCGCCCACGGAGACTGCCGCCGGGCGACAAACTAAATACCGGATGCGAAGCCGTGCTCAAGATACCCGTGTGCTCATGGATTCGGGGTGGAAACCGAGGCGGCGCAGTTTAGCCAGCGCCCAACGGGCTGTAAACCGCCGGGTTTCTTTTCTCGGACCGGAGATTAGAATGCCCAACCGATCAATGTCTTCAAACCTGTGCTCAGGCATCCAAGAGAGGAATTCGAAGTGGAAGAAAGAAAGGTAGACGTCGCCGTCATCGGGTCCGGAACCGCCGGGCTCAACGCCATGGCCCAGGTCCGCCGTGCCGGCAAGTCCTTCGTGCTCATCAACGGCGGCGAGCCGGGCACGACCTGCGCCCGCGTCGGCTGCATGCCGTCCAAGGCCATGATCCAGGTGGCGGAGGACTATCACCGGCGTACCCACCTGGGCAAGTACGGCATCGACGGGCACCAGGAAATGACGCTCGACATCAAAGAGGCCATGGAGCACGTCCAGGACCTGCGCGACACCTTCGTCGACCGGGTATTGGGCAACTCCACCGACAACATGCCCGCTGACCTCTTCATCCAGGATTATGCCAGGTTCCTGGAGCCCACCTTGTTGGAGGTCGCCGGACAGCGCATCCGCGCCGAGCGGGTGGTCATCGCCACCGGCTCGCGTCCCCTGGTACCGCAGGCATGGCAGGTCTTCGGCGAGCGGGTGCTCACCACGGACGACATCTTCGAGCTGGAGGATCTGCCGGCGTCCGTCGCGGTTATCGGCCTGGGCACCATCGGGCTGGAGCTGGGCCAGAGCCTGCACCGCATGGGCGTCGAGGTCACCGGCTTCGACCAGCTGACGACCATCGCCGGCGCCCAGGACCCGGATGTCTCGAAGGTCGCCATCGACCTGATGGGAAAGGAGTTTCCCCTTCACCTCGGGCAGGCTGCACAGATCGCCGAGGAGGGCGACAAACTGCGCGTCAGCGCTGGCGAGACGAGCGTCCTGGTGGATCGGGTCCTGTGCAGCATCGGGCGCGTTCCCAACGTCGAAAACCTGGGCCTGGAAAATTTGGGTGTGGAATTGGACGCCCGCGGCATCCCCGCGTTCGACCGCAACAGCATGCAGGTAGGGGACCTTCCGATCTTCATCGCCGGCGACGTGGACGGCGAGCGCCCGATCCTCCACGAGGCCGGCGACGAGGGCAAGATCGCCGGCTACAACGCGGCCCGCGACGAGATCACCTCCTTCCGGCGCAAGGTGCCCATGTTCATTAACTTCTGCGATCCGAACATCTGTGCCGTGGGCACCCGCTGGAACGATCTGGACCAGGAGACCACTGCCGTCGGCCAGATCAATTTCGCCCCGGTCGGTCGAGCGCTCATCATGGGCAAGAACAGGGGGGTTCTACGCGTCTACGCCGACAAGCGCAGTGGTGCCATCCTGGGCGCGGAGATGATCGCGCCCAAGGGCGAGAATCTGGCGCACCTCCTGTGCTGGGGCATCGAGCAGGGGCTGACCGTCGGGCGGCTGCTGCGCATGCCCTTCTACCATCCGGTCATCGAAGAGGCCCTGCAGGCCGCCCTCTACGATCTTTACGGAAAGATCGAGACTAAGAATGAGGGGCTCACGGAGCTGGAGCGGATACAAGGCTGAGAACACTCTCCGTCGGGGAAATCCCGGGCCATGTGGGGACGGACTCGGCGCGTCGAGGCAACAGGGTCGCCCAGGGGCTAATCATCGGATGCGTGGAACAGGCAGCGTGCGGGGGCTTCCAGATGCTCGGCGACCTCCTTCTGCCTGGCCAGATCACAAAGGCCGCACTGACGGCAGGCGGTGCTGCCGAAGGTGCCGAGGGGGAGCGAATCTTTCAGGCGTCGACCGAAGTCGGCCCGCAGGTCGCCGTGGGTGGAGCCCTCTCCCAGCGCCTTTTCGGCCTCGGCGCCGAACCGGTCGATGAAATCCTCCATCTCTCGGCAATGCTCGCGTTTGCGGGCAGCCTCGATCAGGCTGTTGAGGCAATCGAAGAATTCGCGATTGCCGCGGTCGATCTCGGTGTTGCCGACCTGATAGTGGCGTTTCCAACGCAGGGGGCGCATGCCTCGATGTCCTCGTGGTGTTACCGTGAAAGTACGCGCCGAAGGCGCTCCGACTCACTCTTTCCCTTTATTGGGAGAGGGTCGGGGTGAGGGAATGATCAGGGGCGAGGCGACCTTTCATCGTTGGGGGTGGCTCGACTCGCCCCATGATCGTTAGCTCGAACGAATGATCGCTCACGGTTGCGGATGCGGCAACCGCCTCCGTCTCTCCAGGTTGTCATCTCCCGAAAACTCTTCTTTAATAGTCGAGTCACATGTCGGAAATGGCCTTGACACAAGGCCAACGTATTCTTTCCATAAAGATTCTAATCTTGAGGATGCGTAATGGGATTGACAGCACCGGCTTTGGCAAATAGGCGCGCAACTCGCCTCTACGTGGAGATCGCTTGCAGCGAGGAGGACGTCCGGGAGGCCCAGGCGCTGCGCTATTGGATATTCGGGGAGGAAATGGGCGCAGCTTTGAAGGGAGGCGAATCGGGTCTGGACTTGGATGAGCTGGACCCCTATTGCCGGCACCTGCTGGTGCGCGAGGTCGAAACGCGCCGCCTCGTGGGTTGTACCCGCATCCTTACCGAAGAGAGCGCGGCGCGTTACGGACGCTTCTATTCCGAAGGCGAGTTCGATATGCGGGCGGTCTTGGCGCTGCCCGGCCGGAAGCTGGAGGTCGGACGTACCTGTATCGCCCCGGATTATCGCCAGGGTGCTGCAATTGCTGTCCTCTGGTCCGGTCTCGCCGGATTTGTCAACCTGCACGGCTACGATTACCTGTTCGGCTGCGCCAGCCTCCCGCTGGGAGAGCAGGACCTGCAGGCGGAGGCGATCATGAACCGGCTGCGCCACCAGGCCATGGCAGCGCCCCACATTCGGGTTACCCCGCGCTCTCCCCTGCGCGCCCCCCGGGTTCCGGAGCATGTGTTGGATGCTCCCCTCCCGACCCTCCTCAAGGCCTATGTGCGCTTGGGCGGCAAGGTCTGTGGCGAGCCCTGCCGCGATCCGGATTTTGGCGTCGCCGACGTGCTGCTGTTGGTGAACATGGACGAGCTCGATCCCGCCTATTCCCGACATTTCATGGAACGCAGCGAGCGGCCTTGAGAAGATGCCGAGCCTCAGACCCATTTGGAGATTGCTGCGCGTCGTCGAGCATCTGCTAACGGGTCTGGTCATTACCTTGGGCATTGCCCTGGGCCGGCGGCTCGGGTGGCGGGCGTGCCAACTCCCGGCGATCGTACGCTGGTGGCACGCGCGCCTGTGCCGGGCGTTGGGCATTCAGGTGGAGGCGCTCGGGCAGCCGACTCCCAATGCGCTGCTCGTAGCCAATCATGTCTCCTGGCTGGACGTCCCGATTCTCGGCTCCCGGGGACAGATCGGATTCCTGTCCAAGGCCGAGGTCAAGGATTGGCCCTTGATCGGCTGGATGGCGGGCGTTGCCGGCACCCTCTTCATCGCCCGCGGAGCGAACCAGGCCGGTGACCTCATTCGACAAATCGCTGAGCGTATCAGCTGGGGCGGACGAATAGTGGTCTTTCCCGAAGGCACGACGACGGACGGGACTCGGCTGCGGCGTTTTCACCCGCGGTTGTTCGGCGCCGGCCAGCTCGGGGGGGGGCTGGTCCAGCCTGTCGCCCTGCGGTATGGGATCGATTCGGCTCCGGATCAGGTCGCACCCTTCATCGGCGACGATGCCCTGGTGCCCCATCTGATACGGCTTGCCCGACATCCGGGCCTGCGTGCTCAGATCCGCTTTCTTCCTCCGTTGGACGGCAGTGCCCTTTCCCGCCGGCAGATCTCCGAGCACTGCCGCCGCGCCATCGGCGAGTCGCTGGGAGTGGACCTCTCCGATACCTCCTGCCTCCCCGTGCACAGAGGCTCTGGGCAGCCGTCCACGTCGGCCGCAACCTCCTTTTCCGAAGCGGCGTGAGCACCGGCTCACGCGGACCGCAAACAAAGCTTCTTGCCCTGGACATGGCCATGTCATATCAATGGCCTATCTTCTCGGCATCTGGTTGCAAGGGCGCCTCATGCCGAAAGTCCGCTCAATCTTCCTGTCCGACATCCACCTGGGAACCCGTGCTTGTCAGGCGGAGCGCCTTCTGGAGTTTCTCCGCGAGCATGAGTCCGAGAAGCTGTTCCTGGTCGGCGATATCCTGGATTTCTGGGCCATGAAGCGGGGGGTCTTCTGGTCGACGCGCCAAAACACGGTGGTACAGAAGGTCCTCAAGCGAGCCCGCCACGGGACAGACGTGATCTTCGTCCCCGGCAATCACGACGAGGCCCTGCGCGAGCACGTGGGCATCTCCTTCGGCCAGATCCGGCTGCTTCACGATCCTGTCTACACTGCCGCCGACGGAAAGCGCTATCTGATCACCCACGGGGATGCCTTCGACCAGGTCACCAAGTACCACCGCTGGGCCGCCGTATTAGGCGATCACGCCTATGCCTTCGTGGTGCGCCTGAACGCCCTCTTGTCCTGGATACGCCGCCGGCTCGGGATCAGCGGCTACTGGTCCCTGGCGGGGTACGCCAAGCGCAAGGTCAAGAGCGCCGTTGGCTTCATCTACGGCTTCGAGCAGTCCGTCGCACGCTATGTCAAGGAGCAGGGCGTGGACGGGGTCATCTGTGGTCATATCCATGCCGCGACTATCAAGGAGATCGACGGCATCACCTACATCAACTGCGGGGACTGGGTCGACAGCTGTACCGCGATCCTGGAGGCCACGGACGGACGCATGGAGCTGGTCGAGTGGGGCGTCGCCCCCCCGAAGGTGGAGGTGGAGCACACAGGTGCGCCGAAAAGTCGACCGGTTGCGGGCAAGCCGGTTCCGGCACCCGCCGTCGCCCGCGAGATGGATTAGGGATCGCCGGCTCGAACGAGCATCTTTGCGGTCCGACCCCGGGCGATTCCGTCGAGCAGGGTCCTTTGACCGAGGGCCCTATCAGGGAGTGGGATCGGCGTATGCGTCCCGATCGATCAGGACATCCACACCGCTTGTCCCGCCGACGGTCGCCACCGGAAGGGGCCCACCGTTCTTCCAGGCCGTGACGGCGCTCCGCTTTCCCGCTCCCGTCACCAGGATCAGGATCTCGCGGGCACTGCTCAGGGCAACGGCGCTCAGGCTGACCCGGTCCGACGGTGGCTTGGGCGCCCCGTGGACGGGATGGACCGAAGCCGTGGGGGAGTGGACCTGACCGGGAAAGAGACTCGCCGTGTGGCCGTCCTCTCCCAACCCCAAAATGACCAGGTCGAAAGGCAGGGCGGCGCTCACCAGGGGGGCGTACACCTCGGCCGCCGCCTCGGCGCCGAGCTCGGCCGGTATCGGATGGACATTCTCCGCCGGGATGGCGACCCGATCGAGCCAAGCCTGCGCGACGGCCAGGCTATTGCGCTCGGCATGATCCGGAGGCAGGCAGCGCTCGTCACCGAAGTAGATCTGCCAGCCGGTCCAGTCCGTCTCCGTCTCGGCGAGCATGCGATAGGCCTGCGTGGGGGTATGCCCGCCGGCGAGCACGATCCGGAAGACGCCTCGCGCTGCGATCGCCGTCCGGGATGCTGCCAGGACTCGTCGCGTCGCCTCGGCGGCGACGGTCGCCGAATCCTCCATGACATGCCATCGGGTGGTGCTATGCATATCCGGGGCTCCCGATCTTTAAGCGCCCTCTCCCCGTGGGATGAAGAGCGGTGAGGATAATCTGCGTGGTGATCGTGACTTTACATCCTTCCGTGTGGCTTGGGGAGCCATGACCGTCTGATCGTCTGATCGTCTGTCTGCTCAAGGGGTTCTCAGGTTGCCTGGACACCCCGATTCAGAGCCGCATATTCGAGCTCATGAGCGACTGAGGTTCCTTCGGTTTTTCGACTTCCAAGGGGGTGTGTTCATGCTACCTGATTTTCCTCCTGCTGAGTTGCGTTCCAGTCTTTGAGGAACTGCACAGGGGAGGTGTAGCCGAGGGTGGAGTGCAACCGCGTACGGTTGTAGAACACCTCGATGTACTCGATGGCGGTGGCCTTCATCGCCTCCCGGCTGGCGAAGCGTTCCCCGAAGATCCGTTCG
>CAYYHR010000129.1:0-9488 GCA_964471705.1 uncultured Chromatiaceae bacterium | reverse complement strand
GGGAGAGGGAACGATCAGGGGCGAGGCGACCTTTCATTGTCCGGGGTGGCTCGACTCGCCCCATGATCGTTAGTCGTGAGATAACCCAAGACCCGTCAGGGGGATCGAATCCGATGAAGCAATTTCTCGCTGCTGCCTTGTCTTTCGCGAGCTTGGTCGGCGTACCGGCAATGGCGGATAACGATAGTCTGGATGCTGCCGTCGGTAGTGCCGTCGGCGGCGGATTGGGCGCCCTTCTGGGCAACGAGGCGGCAGGGAGGAACGGTGCGATCGTCGGCGGTGCGCTGGGCGCAGCAACCGGAGCCGCGGTAGCGACCCAGAACGACAGGAGACCTCGTTACGACTATCCGCCTCGCTATTATTCCTACCCTCCTACCTACCGGTCATTCCCGCCGGGCCCTCCCGGTCCATACTTTTGCCCACCAGGGCAGGCAAAGAAAGGGCGCTGCAATTGATAGCAACCGTGCCGGCTCTGATGGCACTTCAGCTTTCGGTGAGAAGGCGCCGCTCGGCGAGAAAGCAGGCTCAGGGGGAGTTGGTGTCGGACCGCCCTTCCCAGTTCGGCAAGGACCCGATGGTGGTGAGGTGTCCGGTCTGCGCCCAGGTCCCCAGCGTCCATTCATCCCCATCGATGTGGATCTCGTTGATGGATGCGTTGAACAGATCGACCTTGATCCGCTCATCGATTCCCGTTCCCGTAGCGCGGCGGTAGCAGTCCCCCAGGGGGCCACCATGGGTAACCACCAAGAGCCGCTCCCCCGGGTGGCGCGCGGCGATATCCCCGATGATCCTGATCACCCGCTCGAATCGCTGGCGGATGCTCTCCCCGCCCGGTATGGGCTTATCCACCAGATAGTCGCGACGTATCCTGGCCGCCTCGGGCTGGTCGTGCTCGGCTTGATTCCGCCGCAGACCGGCGAGCACGCCGAGGTCCCACTCGCGCAAGCGGACCTCTTCGCGAATCTCCTGTCCACGGCGGCGCACGACGGCCTGGGCGGTCTGGAGGGCACGCAGGAGATCACTGCTGTAGACGGCGTCGAATCTGACATCCTCGAGGTAGGCAGCAAGGGCTTCGGCCTGGGCCCTGCCGCGACGGTTGAGGGGGATCTGCAAGTGCCCCTGGATTCGCCCTTCGAGGTTCCAGTCGGTCTCGCCGTGGCGAACGAGGATGACGTGCGTGGACATTTTGGAGACCTGGTCGGCGCCTTCACATCTGCTAGACTGGCGGTCGCTTCCCACCCGAGCGCCCCGTAACCGACCGCGGGATATTGCCAGGCCGCCCCCCTTGTCTTACCGCCGAGCTCCCGATTCCGGGTCGATTACAGATGACAAGGATCCTCTTGGCCGGGTCCTCGTTCGCTGCTATGCGGAGCTCAACGATTATCTGCCGGAAGCCCGGCGGCAGAGGGGCTTCAGTGTACCCTTCTCCGCCGCCGCGAGCATCGAGCGCTTGATTGCCGTGCTCGGCATCCCGGCGGCCGCGGTGGAAGTCGCCATGGTAAACGGGACATCGAGTCGACTCGATCATGACCTGCAGGCAGGGGATCGGATCAGCCTCTACCCCCTGTTCGAGTCCTTCGACGTCACGCCTCTGCTGCGCCTGCGCGATCGACCACTGCGTCGGGTGCGCTTCGTAGCAGACGCGCACCTGGGGCGGCTCGCTCGCTACCTGCGATTGCTCGGCTTCGACACCCTGTTCGAGAACGACCCGGGAGATGCCGAGCTGGCGCGGATCTCGGCTCATGAGGGGCGAATCCTGCTCAGTCGCGACAAGCGCCTGCTGCAGCGGCGCATCCTCAGTCACGCCCTGTGGATTCCGACGATACGCCCGCGCGAGCAGCTCGCCTACCTGGTCGACCGGCTGGATCTGCGCGGCCTGTTTCGCCCCTTCACCCGCTGTACCCTCTGCAACGGCAGGCTCGTCGAGGTAATGGAGGACCTACACGATCTGCCCGTTCCACCAGGTGTCAGGGCTGCGTTCGAGACCTTTTGGCGTTGCGAAGGCTGTGACCGCATTTACTGGCAAGGAAGCCATTACGATCGCCTCCGGGCCTTCGTCGAACAGTTGGCGAAGCCGGATGCCGATCCCGACCGAGGATGACAAAGGGACTGGGCGCCGATATACTTTTTCACTTCGGCTGAGTGGCAGAGTGGTCATGCAGCGGCCTGCAAAGCCGTGGACGCCGGTTCGATTCCGACCTCAGCCTCCATTCCTTCCCCGTGAGCGACCCAAGGCGATTGCCGCACGAAGTAGTCGCCTGTGGCGGATTAGCCTTTCGCCCCCGAGCTCGTCTTCCCCGATCGGGTGCGCAACCTGATCCAGCCCGCCGGCACCCTCACTATGTTCGTCTACCCTTGTCGTGGGCATGTGGGAAACGATAGCTACGGGGTACGCTCGGCACCCCGAAAACGAAATTCCTGATGGAACGATACTGGCGGAACGATATTGGCACCGCGCGCTGCCGCAGCGGCGTTCACGGTGAAGCGAGAGCGAGAATATGAGCGACAAAGATCACTTGGTCATTTTCGACACCACCTTGCGCGACGGCGAGCAGAGTCCCGGCGCATCCATGACCCGCGATGAAAAGGTCCGCATCGCGAAGGCGTTGGAGAAGCTGCGGGTGGACGTCATCGAAGCGGGCTTTCCCATCGCCAGCCCCGGTGACTTCGAGGCGGTCAAGGCGGTGGCCGCCGCCGTGAAGGAGAGCACCGTGTGCGGCCTCTCCCGGGCACTCGACAAGGACATCGACCGCGCCGGGGAGGCGCTGGCCGGTGCCGCATCGGCGCGCATCCACACCTTCATCGCCACCTCGCCCATTCACATGGAGAAAAAGCTGCGCATGAGCCCCGACGAGGTGGTAGCACAGGCTGCCCATGCGGTGCGGCGAGCGCTTCGGTACACGGACGACGTGGAGTTCTCCCCCGAGGACGCGGGCCGCTCGGAGACCGACTTCCTGTGCCGGGTGCTGGAGGCGGCCATCGACGCCGGGGCCAGAACGGTGAACATCCCGGACACCGTGGGCTATAACGTCCCCTATCAGTTCGGCGACCTGATCCGCACCCTCATCGAGCGGGTGCCCAACTCGGACAAGGCGGTGTTCTCGGTCCATTGCCACAACGATCTGGGGCTGGCGACCGCCAACTCCCTGGCCGCCGTACGCAACGGTGCCCGCCAGGTGGAGTGCACCATCAACGGTCTCGGCGAGCGGGCGGGCAACGCCTCCCTGGAAGAGGTGGTGATGGCGGTCCGCACCCGCCAGGATCATTTCGACTGCGACACCCGCCTCGATACGACCCAGATCGTCAGCTGCTCGCGCCTGGTCTCCAGCATCACCGGCTTCGCCGTGCAACCCAACAAAGCGATCGTCGGGGCCAACGCCTTCGCCCACGAGGCCGGCATCCACCAGGACGGTGTGCTCAAGAGCCGCGAGACCTATGAGATCATGCGCGCGGAGGACGTGGGCTGGACCCGGAACCGCATGGTGCTGGGCAAGCACTCGGGGCGCAGCGCCTTTCGCGCAAGGCTCGAGGATCTGGGGGTGAGCTTCGCGTCGGAAGAGGAGCTCAACGCAGCCTTCTCCCGCTTCAAGGACCTGGCCGACAAGAAGCACGAGATCTTCGACGAGGACCTGCAGGCGCTGGTAACGGATGCCAATCTGGATGCCACCAACGAGCGAGTCAAGCTGGTCTCCCTGCGGGTCTGCTCAGAGACCGGGGAGACGCCGAAGGCGAGCCTGGTGCTCGCCTTGGACGGTGAGGAAAGGCCCGGAATCTCCGTCGGCGGCGGTCCGGTGGATGCCACCTTCAAGGCCATCGAGACCATAATCGACAGCGGGTCCGTGCTCAAGCTCTACTCGGTCAACGCCATCACCAGCGGCACCGACGCCCAGGGTGAGGTGACGGTCAGGCTGGAGAAGGGAGGGCGCATCGTCAACGGCCAGGGAGCGGATACGGATATCGTCATTGCCTCCGCCAAGGCCTATCTCAACGCCTGCAACAAGATCCTGCAGCCCCGTGAGCGGGCACATCCCCAACTCGCCGACGTCTGACCATGGATCGGGAGCGCAGCCGCCACTACCTGCGCGCCATGGGTGTGCAGGTGTGGCGGCGTCGGGATCACGACGGGGCCGCCGAGCAAGCCGACATAGACCCAGCACCGCCCGAGCTGGCGGCGCAGACGACGCTCCGCGAGCCACCGAAGACCTCCGGTCCGCAGTTGGAGAGGCCCGACAAGGTAACCTCGAAGGGGGCCCAGGTCGCCGATCCTGCCGGGATGGACTGGGGCCTCCTGAGCCGAGCCGTCTCTTCCTGCCGCGCCTGCGAGCTGCACGAGACGCGGACCCAGACCGTGTTCGGCGTGGGCAACCACGAGGCGGATCTGATGATCATCGGAGAAGCGCCGGGGGCGGACGAGGACCGCCAGGGGGAGCCCTTCGTGGGCCGGGCGGGTCATCTCCTCAACCTGATGCTCCAGGCCATCGGACTGACGCGCGAGCAGGTCTACATCGCCAATATCCTCAAGTGCCGTCCACCCGGCAACCGGGATCCGAGACCCGACGAGGCCCGGCACTGCAAGCCCTACCTGATGCGCCAGATCGCCCTGGTGCAGCCGCGAGTGCTGTTGTCGGTGGGCAGGATCTCGGCCCAGAATCTCCTCGAGACCGACACGCCAATCGGCAGGCTGCGGGGACACTGGCGCGAATTCGGCCCCGGCCGAACACCCTTGATGGTCACCTACCACCCCGCCCATCTCCTGCGTTCCCCTGAGCAGAAATCCAGGGCATGGAAGGACCTGCTGCAGGTCGCGCACCGGCTCCGCGAAGCGTCTGAAAGCTGAGAGCTCGTGAAAAAATCGGACGCCTACTGCGGATGCACTCTGGATTGGGCATCTGCTATCCCAAATCACTGGCCGATAGAAAAAAGCGATTTCTAAATTAATGAAATGCTAATATTATATTCACCCGTTGGCGCACACGCCTTCGCTTGCTGCACTAGATCAAAGTCCTACTCAGGAGAAACCAAATGAAAAAGCTCGCTACTGCCGCTGCCATCGCCGCGCTTCTCGGCGCCTCTGCTACCGCTTCCGCATGGTGGGGCGGTCCAGGCTGGGGTGGTCCCGGCTGGGGCAACGGCGGTAATGACTGGTGGAACGACATGTTCGGTGACGGCTACGGTGACTTCAACATGAGCATGTCCGGTGGCGGACGTGGTTGGGGCCGCGGTTACAACCGCTATCGCGACTACTACGGCTACGGCCCCTACGGCTGGGGCGGCCCCTATGGCGGCTACGGCGCGCCCTATTATGGCGGCGGCTATCCCTATGCCTATCCGTACGCCGCTCCGGCTGCTCCGGCTGCTCCGGCTCCGTCCGAGTCCAAATAAGGGCTTCGCTCCACTCGAAGCATCCTCGCACAGGGAGGTGCCGACAAGCACCGTGCCATTGGGCACGGTGCTTGTTGCTTTTTACAAGCTCTCAGTTTCCCGCAACGAGATGACAGGCCAGCCTCTCTCGCGGGCATGGCGTCGCAGGGCGTCATCGGGATCGACCGCCACTGGATGATCGACCCGCTCGAGCAAGGGAATGTCGTTGTGGGAATCGCTATAGAAAGTGCTGCCAGCGAGACCGACCGCGGCCCCTCGGAGCCAGTTCATCAACCGTTTCACCTTGCCCTCCCGGAAGGATGGCGCGCCCGCGACCTCGCCCGTGTAGCGGCCGTTCTTTCGCTCCGGGACCGTGGCGATCAGGTTCGGGATCCCCAGGCGCTCGGCGATGGGTGCAGTAACCAGCTCGTTGGTGGCGGTGACGATGAGGAGCGTATCCCCCACCCTACGATGCCGCTCCACCAGGTCGATCCCTTTCGCCAGAATGATGGGCTCGACCTTCTCGCGCAGAAAGTCTCGGCGCCAACGCTCCAGGTCCTCCGGACGATTGTCCCGCAGGGGGCGAAACGAGAAGCGCAGGAACTCGAAGATGTCGAGATTCCCCTCCGCATATTCGCGGAAAAAACGCTCGTTCTCGCGCTCGTACTCCTCCCGATCGACAATTCCGTGCTCAGTCAGGAAGATTCCCCACAGGTAATCGGAATCGCCAGCAAGAAGGGTGTTGTCCAGATCGAAGATGGCAAGTGCCAAGGGGTGCTCCTGAGCGAAGTGTGCCGTCGAGTAAGTGATCACCGGCGCGCCGAGTTGCCGACTCGGAGGCGGATATGGAAAAATGCGGTGGGAATCCATTTTACGGGAAGTCGCCTTGATCGACCCGGACGGTTTCCGGCCCAATGTCGGCATCATTCTGACCAATGCAGAGCGCGAGCTGTTCTGGGGTCGGCGCGTCGGTCAAAACTCCTGGCAATTCCCACAAGGCGGCATAAAATCGGAAGAAACGCCCGAACAGGCCATGTTTCGGGAGTTACAGGAAGAGGTCGGCCTGCTCCCCCATCACGTAACCCTGCTCGGTAGCACCAAGCGTTGGCTTCGCTATCGCCTCCCGAAGCGCTTTATTCGCCGCCGTTGCGGACCCATCTGCATCGGTCAGAAGCAGGTGTGGTTCATGCTCAGAATCGACTGCGGTGAGGATGCGTTCTGCCTCGACCTGTGCGAAAAGCCCGAGTTCGACGCCTGGCGTTGGGTGAGGTATTGGCAACCATTGCATGAGGTCGTTTACTTCAAGCGCCGCGTCTATCAGCAGGCCCTCGAGGAGCTGGCCCCCCTTCTCTATCCGGAGGGCCCGCCGGTGCGTCAGATTTCGTCCGCCGCGAAGCGGGCGGCCCTAGCCTCGCGACGGGATTGACGGCTCCGGTGAGGGCGTCAGCACCTCGCCGGTCGATTTCTCTGCTCCGGCTCCCAGGTGTTCACTCGAGCTCCGAATCTCGGAGCAGTTTTTTGTAGTCCATGTTTGATACCCTTCGTCGAATTGTCCAGGCAGTCAACGAGGCGCCCGACCTCGAGCAGGCGCTCGCGGTCATCGTGCGGCGTGTCCGAGAGACCCTCGGTGCCGACGTCTGCTCCGTCTATCTCACCGACTTCGATACCCGTGAGCACGTACTCCAGGCCACGGAAGGGCTGCACCCCGAGGCCGTCGGCCGAGCGCGCCTACCCCTGAACAGGGGCTTGATCGGTTGGATCAGCGAGCGCCGGGAGCCGCTCAACCTGCCCGATGCCTCCAGCCACCCGAGGTATCTCTTCGTTCACGAAACAGGAGAGAACCGCTTCCGGGGCTTCCTCGGCGCGCCCATCATCCAGAACCGCAGGGTCCTGGGTGTACTGGTGCTGCGTCAGCGCGAGTCACGTATCTTCGAGGACGATGAGGTAACCCTCCTGGTGACCCTGGCCTCCCAGCTGGCCGGGGCCATCACCCATGCGCGGGCGAGCGGCGAGCTGGCCCGCCTGCAGGACACCGAAAGCCTGCCGAATCACTTTCTGCAGGGGCTTCCGGCCTCCCCCGGGATCGCCATCGGACGCATTCTGGTGGTCTACCCACCGGCAGACCTGGAGGCGGTGCCGGACCGGCCCACTCAGGACACGGAGACGGAGGAGGCGTCCTTCCGCGACGCGGTCCGGGATGTGGTGGATGAGCTGGAGCAGTTCGCCAAACGGACGGCCAAGCATCTGCCCGCGGAGGATCGGGCCCTCTTCGACGCCTGGCTGCTGATGCTGGAGAGCGACACCCTGATCGACAACACAGTGGAGCGTATCCGCCAGGGCAATTGGGCGCCCGGGGCCTTGCGGGAAACCATCGAGGAGCACGCAAAGGTGTTCGACGCGATGGACGACGCCTACCTGCGTGAGCGTGCCGCCGACGTCCGCGACCTGGGCCGGCGAATCCTGATGCATCTGCAGAATCTCGAGGCGCGTCCGATCGAGTATCCCCCGGCCACCGTCCTCTTGGGCGACCAGATCAGCGCCATGCAGATCGCGGCGGTGCCGCGGGACTCGCTGGCGGCGATCGTCTCCACCGGGGGCTCCAGCTCTTCCCACGTGGCCATCCTGGCGCGCGGAATGGGCGTCCCGGCGGCCATGGGCATCGCCGACCTCCCAGTCAGCCGCCTCGATGGGATCGAGATCGTCGTGGATGGCTACCGAGGTCGCATCTACCTCTCTCCCGGACCCGCGGTGCGTGCCGAGTACAAGCGGCTGCTCGATGGCGACCGTGCCCTCTCCAACGAGCTGGAAGCCCTGCGCCGGCTGCCGCCCGAGACCCCCGACGGCTACAACCTGCCGCTCTATCTCAACACGGGTCTGGTATCAGAGTCCCGGCCGCTGGGCATCGAGGAGTCGGCCGGGGTCGGACTCTACCGCACCGAGCTGCCCTTCCTCGTGCGCGACCGTTTCCCGGGCGAGAAGTCCCAGATCTCCAACTACCGGCAGGCCCTGGAGACCTTCGCCCCGCGCCCCGTCACCATACGCACCCTGGATGTGGGCGGCGACAAGCCGCTGCCCTATTTCCCCATGAGCGAAGCCAACCCCTTTCTGGGCTGGCGGGGAATCCGGATGACGCTGGACCATCCGGAAATCTTCATAACCCAGATCCGGGCCATGCTGCGCGCGTCCATCGGGCTGGACAATCTTCAGATCCTGTTGCCCATGATCAGCACGGTCGACGAGGTCGAGGAAGCCCGCTTGCTGATACGGCGGGCCCACAACGAGCTAGAGGAAGAGGGCCACCCAGTTCGCATGCCGCCGATCGGCATCATGATCGAGGTCCCGTCCGCCGTCTATCAGATCGAAGCCCTGGCACGCCGGGTGGACTTTTTGTCCGTAGGCACCAATGATCTGACTCAATACATCCTGGCGGTGGACCGCAACAACTCCCACGTAGCCAAGCTCTACGACGAGCTGCACCCCGCGGTGCTGCGGGCACTGACGGAGATCATGAAGGGTGCGCGGACCCACGGCCGCGAGGTCGGCATCTGCGGCGAGATGGCCGGCAATCCCCTGGCGGTGGTGTTGCTCTTAGGTATGGGGGTGCACAGCCTCAGCATGGGGGCCGGCAGTCTGCTGCGCGTCAAGTGGGTCATCCGCAGTATGAGCCGCACCCGAGCCCGGGAGATCCTGAGCATGGCCCTCGAATGCGAGGATGCCGCCTGCGTACACCGCCTACTGGTGCAAGCCCTCGAAGAGGTGGGGCTCGGCGGGCTGTTGCGGCCCGGGAAGTAGCTGCAGGATCAGGTAATATCGACGAGGGACGGCTCAACCTAAAAAGAACAGTTGGACCGCCAAGGCGCCAAGATCGCATGGTTACGCGCTCTCCCCGTCGGCAGCGTCCACCCATTCGTAGATCTCGATGGACGCCGGATCGCAGTTGCAGCATCCGCCGCTACAGGGCGTTCCAGCCGGCAGTTTGCGAACCCGGCCCTTGCGCTCCAGCATGGAGAGCATCATGCGCAGCGCCTGCGGGTCCGTATCGAAATGGTACGAGATGTCCGTCAAGGCCACGCGCTTCTGCTCGGCGAGGTAATGGGTGAGATCGGAAAGGATCATTGCAGCTCTCT
>CAYYHR010000128.1:0-9515 GCA_964471705.1 uncultured Chromatiaceae bacterium | reverse complement strand
TAGAGCCCGGGCGACAGGTCGGTGACCCGGTGCACGAAGATCGCCAGTGTGATGCGGGGCGGCCAGGGCAGGGCGCGGAATGGGAACTGCCCGGGCAGGGTCCGCTGCAGAATCTGGTAGAAAGTGGTGCGGTCCAGGGATGTCTTGCCGTCCATGGCCACCGCGCTGCGTCGCCGGCGGATGATCTGCTCTGCGGGGTGCCCGCGATCCCCCAACAGATCCGGGGGCGGGGGAGGGGAGGGGCTCCGAGATCCGTGTCCCTCCTTCTGCTCCGTCGGTCTGCGCCGGGTTGCCCGGGAGACCTCTTCGATCACCGGCCACTCGTGATGATCGCGGCTGAGGTCGTTCGGCTCCCCGCTTAATTCAGTGCTCGGCAACCGGTATTGCCACTGCTCCGATGACAGCTCGGGAAGCCTGTTCCCGGACTCGGCATCCGCCGGGTACAGGGCGAGCAGGCAGTCGGGGTGCTCCGCCTCGATACCCGACTGGAGATAGGTCCCCAGGAGGCGGCCCAGGTCCTCGTCCGCCGGTCCCTCGATGATCCGCGCCTCCCAGCCCAGCGCGCGTGCAGAGAAGGCGATCGCGCCGATGGCGTGTCCCACGTCGTGATTGCAATACCGGAAGGCGCGCTCGCCGTATTTCCAGGATTCGCGCCAGTAGATGGACGTCAAGGCCACCAGCAGGCAGGGGGCCGGCATACCTTCGGTCAAGCGATTCCAGTCCTGGGCCGACAGTCGGCAGCGGCGCTCGAGCCGGTGGCGGAAGGGCGCGTAGTGGAAGACGCCCGGCTCGTCCAAGAGCCCCGGGACGGGCCCGGAGATCAGATAGGCCTCCGTCGGGTGCAGGTTGCCGCTCGAGGGGTTGACCCGCAACGACCAGCCGGCGCCTCCCGGGACCTGCTTCCAGGCCGAGAGTGCCAGGCTGTGGAAGAACAGCCGTCCGATCAGCTCGGCGTCGAGCGCCGAGGCGGGAGGGACACGGGCAAACAAGCCATCATAGGTCGGTGCCGAGCGCAGATCCGGATGGGGCAGCTCGATCTGCGCGCTCCCGGCGAAGGTGCGGAAGGGGTCGGGTTGGGTTGCCCAGTCCATGTATCCCAGGGAGGCGGCATAGCGGTCGGGGCGGTGCTTGGTTCGCTCGTGGTAGTCCTGAACCTGGTGCAGTCTCTCCCGGTCGATCGGGCGCATGGGCGTGCTCCCCTATCCGGTTTGAAGAGGAAAGAGAATGGGTACCAGGAACAGGGAGATCAACATCACCATGATCAACAGGGGGACGCCGAGCCTTGCGAAATCGGAGAAGCTGTAATTGCCGGGGCCCCAGACGAGGGTGTTGACGGGGGAGGAAACCGGCGTGACGAAGGCGGCGGAGGCCGCGAGGATGACCGTAAGCGCGAAGGGGTAGGGCGAGACACCCATTCCCTGCGCGGCACCGATGGCGATGGGTGCCATGAGGACTGCCGTGGCCGTGTTGGAGACGAAGAGTCCCAGCAGCGCGGTGAGCGCGAAGAGTCCTGCCATCATGCCGGTGGGGCCCGCCTCCCCGAGCAGGGCCATCAGCCCTTCTACGACCAAATCGATTCCACCGGATTTCTGCAGCGCGGTGGCGAAGGGCAGCATGCCGGCGATCAATACCAGGCTCTCCCAGTTGACGGAGCGGTAGGCGCTCTTCGCGCTCACGCAGCCGAAGAGACCCATGGCCAGTGCCGCCAGGAGCGCCGCGGTCAGATTCGGCACCAGGCCGAACGCCATCAGGACAACCATTCCCAGCAGGGACAGGAGGGCGTAGGGGGCCCGATCGCGGGCCGGGGCCGCCTCGCGGGCCTCGGCGGGAATCGTCAGCACCACGAAATCCGCGGGGTCCGACATCAGTTTCCGGATCTGCCGCCAGCCCCCGGATACCAAGAGGATGTCCCCGACTGCGAGCTTGGTCTCGGCGATCGCCGTCCGCAGCGGCTCCCCCTTGCGCCGGATCGCCAGGACGTTCAGGCCGTGCCGGGTGCGGAAGGCGGCCTTTCTCAGGCTCATCCCGACCACCTCGGAGTCCGGCGGCAGCAGGATCTCCGCCAGGCCGAAGGTCTGCACCAGGCTCTCCACCCGCCTCTTGGGCAAGGGCAGGGGCTTCAGACCCAGCTCTTGAACGAGTCGGTCCACGTCGGACTCAGCACTGTCCACTGCCAGGTAGAGGGCGTCACCGCCGCGCAGCTCGGTGTCGGCCAAGGCGGGGGTCAGCGACTCGCCGAAGTGATTGCGGCGCTCGATGCCGATGATCGCCGCCCCGTAGTCCGCGCGCAGCCCGCTATCCGCAACGATACGACCGGCGAGGGGAGAGCCTACGGCGACGAGCAGCCGGTGCCCTCGTCCTTCCAGACCATAGCCCTGAGCGAGCTCGTAGATGCTCTTCTGACGGAGCGAAGGCTCGCCGTCGCTCTCGACCGCCGGAAGCAGCCGCCGGCCGGCGAGCAGGATGTATCCGAGCGTTACGGCCAACACGACCAAGCCGATGGGTGTGAAGTCGAAGAAGCCGAATGTCTGAAAGCCCTCGCGGCGAAGCTCGTCGTTCACCACCAGATTGGGCGGTGTGGCGATCAGGGTCAGCATGCCGCTGACCAGCGCCGCATAGGCCATGGGCATCATCAGTCGGGAGGGACTCTGGCCGGTCTTGGCACAGATGCCGAGGATCACCGGGATGAAGATGGCCACCACGCCCGTGGAGCTCATGAAGGCTCCGAGAACGGCAACGGAGATCACCAGGAGGATCAGCAGCCGCGTCTCGCTGTCGCCTGACACGCGCATCAGCCAATTGCCGACGGACATGGCCACACCCGTGCGGACCAGCCCGTCGCCGATCACGAAGAGGACGGCGATCAGAATCAGGGTGGAATTCCCGAAGCCGGCGACCGCCTCCTGCAGGGTCAGGACGTCGCTGAGGGTGAAGGCCGTGATCACGAGCAGTGCGACCACATCCACCCGCATCCGGCCGCTCGCGAACAGGACGATGGTGACCGCAAGCAGGGCCAGGACGAAGAGGCTATCCTCTGTCACAACCGAAGCAAGTGCTCCCGGTAATGGCGCAGCTCCTCGACGGACTCCTTGATGTCCTCCAGGGCCAGGTGGGCGCTCTCCTTCTTGAATGCCTCGGCGACCTGGGGCGCCCAGCGCTGGGCCAGGATTTTGAGGGTGCTGACATCCAGGTTCCGGTAGTGGAAATACGACTCCAGGCGCGGCATGCAGCGGGCGAGAAAACGTCTGTCCTGACAGATGCTGTTGCCGCACAGGGGGGACTTTTGCGGCGGTACGTACCGTTGCAGGAAGGCCAGGGTCTCGCGCTCCGCCATCTGCTCGTCGTATTCGCTCGCGCGGACCCGTGAGAGCAGACCCGAATCGCCGTGATGGCTGCGATTCCAGTCATCCATCGCGGCGAGCACATGCTCGGGCTGGTTGATGGCGATCACCGGCCCCTTCGCGAGTATCTCCAGCCGGTCATCGGTGACAACGGTGGCGATCTCGATGATCTGGTCGCGGAAGGGATCGAGTCCGGTCATTTCCAGATCCAACCAGACGAGGTTGTTTTCGCTCGAAGGCATCGTGTTTGTCCCTTGGCCGACGGAACAGCGATCTTACCGCGAACCTGCCTCGGAGGTCCCGTGCCAGCCAAGATTCGGATGATCGCCCCCTTCGTTTTCCCTACAATTCGGAGCAATCTCACCGAACGGAGAAATCCCATGAGCACCCCCGTCACCATCTTCGCCGTCTTTGTCGCACTCTTCACCACCCAGGCTCCGGCGGCGGAAGACGGTGATGCCCAGACCCTCTACGAGCAGAACTGCGTCTCCTGCCACGGATCGGAGGTCTTCACCCGGGAGGACCACAAGATCCGCTCCCTTTCGGCCCTCGATGCGCAGGTGCGGTATTGTGAGACTGCGCAGGGGCTCGGCTGGAGCGACGACGAGATTTCCGGAGTGGCCCGTTTGCTGAACGATCGCTTTTACCATTTTGCCCCTGGATCCTGACGAGTGGGGATTTCCGGGCAGATGCCGCAATCCGAAAAACACTAAACTCTTCAGCCTTGTCGAAAAGGAGAACCGCAAAATGCGCATCTTCGATGCCGAGCCCCAGATCGTTCAGGATCTCAAAGACGAGTCTCAGGTAGTGGTCGCCAAGGAGCATCGGGCGTTCAAGGTGCTCGCTGCCCGCCACCCGACCCTGGGAAAGGTCGTGATCGTGGAAAGCAATGACGGGGATGGCATCATCGTAGAGACGGAGGAGTAGACCGCAGGCGACCCCTGTCCTCCGCACCGAGCGCACGGTCGGAGCGTCCTGCCACCCCCCTCGACGTCGTAGATTTCCAAGAATCGGCCGGCTTGCCGGCCCCGCGTGGGTATTTTGGTCTCTCGGCGCCGAGAAACGGCGAATGCGAGCAGATTTCCAGTGCGAATTATGTGATTATTATCGGCCTTGAGCGAGAGCCGTCGTCGCCCTCTGGCCCGGATGAGGTACAACTACATGAGCCACCCAGAACTTTCCCCCGCATTGCAACAGCTCATCGAGGCCAGATACCACGATCCGTTCGGATTGTTGGGTCGGCATGAGGCCGATGGCCGCGTGTGCGTGCGTGCCCTCCTGCCCAACGCCGAGGACGTGAGCATCGCCGAAGGGGATTTGCGGATGCAGCGAATCGAGGGTACGGACATCTTCGAATGGGAGGGGGAGGCCGAGAAGGTGCCCTATCGCTACAGGCTCATCTGGCGCGACGACGAGCACCGCGAGCACATCGCTCACGACCCCTACTGCTACCCCCCTCAGCTGCCGGACTTCGACATGCATCTGTTCGGCGAAGGCAAGCATTGGCACGCCCACCACCTGCTCGGGGCGCACGTGCACGAGGCCGACGGTGTTTCCGGCGTCCTCTTTTCGGTATGGGCACCGAGCGCCGAGCGCGTCAGCGTCGTGGGGGAATTCAACCGCTGGGACGGCAGGGCGCACCCGATGCGCGTTCACGGCAACGGGGTGTGGGAGCTGTTCATACCCGACGTACCGGCGGGAGTCCTCTACAAGTACGAGATCCGGGCTCGCAACGGCGACGTCTTCCTCAAGTCCGATCCTTTCGGCCGCCGCTTCGAGATGCGTCCCAGCACCGCATCGATCGTGGAGCCTCCGACCGAGTTCGAGTGGGGTGACACGGACTGGCTCGAGCAGCGCGGCAAGTGGGATTGGCTGCACTCGCCCCTGTCCATTTACGAGGTCCACCTGGGATCCTGGCAGAGGGGGCCGGAGGGCGAGATGCTCAACTACCGGGAGCTGGGCAGGCGCCTGGTGGAGTATGTGACCGACCTCGGCTTCACCCACATCGAGCTCCTGCCGATAACCGAGCACCCCTTCGATGCCTCCTGGGGTTACCAGACCACCGGCTATTTCGCTCCCACCAGCCGCTTCGGCTCGCCCGACGATTTCCGCTGGTTCGTCAATCACTGCCATGAGAACGGGATCGGCATCATCCTCGATTGGGTGCCTGCCCACTTCCCGAAGGATGCCCATGGCCTGGCCCGCTTCGACGGTACCGCCCTCTACGAGCATGACGACCCGCGCATGGGCGAGCACAAGGACTGGTCGACCCTGATCTACAACTTCGGCCGCTACGAGGTGAAGAACTTCCTCATCTCCAGCGCCTTGTTCTGGCTGGAGGAGTACCACATCGACGGCATCCGGGTGGACGCCGTGGCATCCATGCTCTACCTGGACTACTCGCGCGAGGAAGGCCAGTGGATCCCGAACAAGTACGGGGGCCGCGAGAACCTCGAGGCCATCGACTTCATGCGCGAGCTCAACGAGGTCACCCACAGCCAGGTGCCCGGGGCACTGGTCATGGCCGAGGAGTCCACCTCCTGGCCCCAGGTGACCAAGCCCACCTACCTCGGCGGGCTGGGCTTCGACCTGAAGTGGAACATGGGCTGGATGAACGACACCCTGGCCTACATCGCCCAAGAGACCATCCACCGCCAGTACCATCAGGACATGCTGACCTTCAGCATGCTCTATGCTTTCACCGAGAACTTCCTGCAGCCCTTCTCCCACGACGAGGTGGTGCATGGAAAGCGCTCCATGCTCTACAAGATGCCCGGTGACGAGTGGCAGCGCTTCGCCAATCTGCGCCTCATCTACGTCTACCTCTTCACCCACCCCGGGAAGAAGCTCCTCTTCATGGGCAGCGAATTCGGCCAGGGCGAGGAATGGAACAGTGCCGCGGTCCTGGACTGGTACCTGCTCGATTACCCGAGCCACCAGGGTGTTCGGAAGCTGGTGCAGGACCTCAACCACCTCTACCGGGCCTATCCGGTTCTGCACACCTATGACTTCGATTGGGTGGGCTTCGAGTGGATCGACTGCCACGACGCCCAGAACTCGGTCCTGATCTTCATGCGTCGGGCCGACGACGACTTCTTGGTGGTGGCGCTCAACTTCACGCCTGTCCCCCGCGAGGATTACCGGATCGGGGTGCCAGCAGCCGGCATCTACAAGGAGATCCTCAACTCCGATGCTGCCGACTATTGGGGAAGCGGAATGGGCAACGGCCATCGGATACTCCAGACCGAGGAGATGCCCTGGATGGATCGTCCCCACTCCTTGGCCGTGACCTTGCCGCCGTTGGCGGGGATCGTGCTGAAGCTCGAGGTACCGGCGCGGACTCCGGAGGAGGACAAGGACGAGGAGGAGATTGCGACCGAGCTGGAGGCCGACCGGCTGGAGATCGACGAGGGCACCGGTCAACCCTCGAACGATGTCGACGGAGAGACCTGAGATGCCTGATCTCGACTGCCTCTATTCCCTATCGGTCGAGGAGGGTTCATGAAGATCGGCATTCTCACGAACGAATATCCGCCGAACGTCTACGGAGGAGCGGGTGTCAGCGTCGAGTACCTGACCGATGAGCTGTGCAAGCTCGACGGGGGCCGCCATTCCGTCAAGGTACTCTGCTTCGGCGAGCAGGAGGCGCAGACCGCCAATCTCAGCGTCCAGGGAGTCCATCCGTCGTTGGATTTTCGCACCCAGGACCCTCGCCATCGCAAGTTCCTCGAGACCCTGCTCAACGACTTGGTCATGGCGGGCGAGATGTCCGATGTGGACATCGTCCATTGCCACACCTGGTACAGCCATCTGGCCGGGATGCTGGTGAGGCAGCTGCTGCAGGTCCCCATGGTCCTGACCACCCATTCCCTCGAGCCGCACCGGCCCTGGAAGGTGGAACAGTTGGGCACCGCCTATCACGCCAGCTCCTGGGTCGAGCGTACGGCGTACCAGAATGCGGACGGGGTGGTCGCCGTATCCCAATCCATGATGGACGACGTGCACGAGCTCTACGGTGTACACCTCGATCGCATCGCCATCATTCACAACGGGATCAACCTGGCTCAATACAAGCCCACGTTCAATCCGCAGGTTCTGACTCGGCTCGGTATCGATCCGGAAATCCCCTACGTCCTGTTCGTCGGGCGGGTTACGCGGCAGAAGGGCATCATCCATCTGGTCAATGCCATCCGCTCCATCGATCCGGGTGTTCAGATCGTCCTCTGTGCCGGTGCTCCGGATACCAAGGAGATCGGCGAGGAGATGAAGCACGCGGTGGAAGAGGCGAGGAAGCTTACGGCCAATCCCATAATCTGGATCGCCGAGATGCTCCCGAAGGACGAGATCATCCCGCTGTACTCCCATGCCGCGGTCTTCGTGTGTCCGTCGGTTTACGAGCCCTTTGGCATCATCAATCTGGAGGCCATGGCCTGCGAGACGCCGGTCGTGGCATCGCGGGTGGGCGGTATACCGGAGGTCGTGATTCCCGATCTGACGGGACTGCTGGTTCCCATCGAGCCACGCAGCCAGGTCGACGTGGAGCCGGCCAATCCGCAGCGTTTTTCGGAGAACCTGGCTTCGGCGATCAACCAACTGCTGCGCGCCCCCGAGGAAAGCCGAGCCATGGGCAAGCGCGCCCGAAGCCGTGTCGAAGAGCACTTCAGCTGGACGAGCATTGCCGCTAAGACCCTGGGTTTCTACGAGCAAGTGATCGAGCGATGGGGGAACAAGAAGTGAGTCGTAAAGCGGATGCGGCGCCTTCCACTGCGGAGCTGCCGATGAAAAACCAAGGTCGGGTTCAGATCAGCGGGGTCGAGCCCCATATCGAGGGCGGACGTTACCCTATCAAACGCGTGATCGACGATGTCGTCGAAGTGACGGCCGATATCGTGGTCGACGGACACAACGCCTTGGCCGCCGTATTGCTCTTCAAGGAGGAGACGGCATCCGAATGGTCGGAGCTTCCGATGGAGCATACCATCAACGATTCCTGGCAGGCCCAGTTCAAGGTTGGCCGGATCGGACGTTGGTTCTACACCATCAAGGCCTGGATCGACGACTTCGCCTCCTGGCAGCGGGATCTGCAGAAGCGGGTAAACGCCGCCCAGGACGTCGCCGTCGAGCTGCTGATCGGGCTGGATCTGGTCAAAAAGGCAGCGGAGAATCTATCGGACGCGGATGCGGACAGCGAAGCCTTTTCGCGATGCATCGAAGCCGTCGGCGACAAGAAGAACATCGCCGAGGCGATCCGGGTCGCGCTCTCCGAGGAGCTGGCCGACCTGATGCGTCGTCACCCGGATCGAGAGTACGCCAGCAGTTACAAAGATGCCCTGCAGGTCATCGTCGATCCGAAGCAGGCGCAGTTCAGCGCCTGGTATGAGTGCTTCCCGCGCTCCTGCAGTCCCTTTCCCGGAGAGCACGGCACCTTCAACGACCTGGTCGCACGTCTCCCCTATATCGCCGATATGGGATTCGACGTCCTCTATCTGCCCCCCATCCACCCCATCGGAGAAACCCATCGCAAGGGCAAGAACAACAACCCGATCTCCGAGCCCGGCGATGTGGGGAGCCCTTGGGCCATCGGCTCCAAGGAAGGGGGGCACAAGGCCATCCATCCCCAGCTCGGCACCCTGGCGGATTTTCGCAAGCTCGTCGCCCAGGCCAAGGTATTCGGGATCTCCATTGCCCTGGATCTGGCCTTCCAGTGCTCGCCGGACCATCCCTATGTCGCGGAGCATCCGGAATGGTTCCGCATGCGTCCGGACAACACCATCCAATATGCCGAGAATCCGCCCAAGAAGTACCAGGATATCTATCCCCTGGAGTTCCATTCTCCGGCCTGGCGGGAGCTGTGGGAGGAGTTGCGGAGTGTCGTCATGTACTGGGTCGACCAGGGGGTAACCATCTTCCGGGTCGACAATCCCCATACCAAGGACTTCTCCTTTTGGGAGTGGTTGATCGGGAGCGTAAAGAAGGAAGTGCCGGAGGCCATCTTTCTCGCCGAGGCATTCACCCGCCCCAAGCTCATGAGCCAGCTCGCCAAGCTCGGATTCTCCCAATCCTATACCTATTTCGCCTGGCGCAACTCCAAATGGGAGCTGGAAGACTACCTGACCTCACTGACCACGACCGAGCTCAAGGAGTACTTCCGGCCCAATTTCTGGCCCAACACCC
>CAYYHR010000127.1:0-9593 GCA_964471705.1 uncultured Chromatiaceae bacterium | reverse complement strand
GTCCGCAGTAAGGGAAAAGGAGAGAAAATCTTCACTTTTGGCCCATAAATCCTATCTTTTTGCAACAAATGGCCTCTTCGGCTTCGGCACCCGCGCTCGTGAGGGGCAAGCCCGACAGGCTGCTAGGCATGACAGATCTGGTCCACAACCCGACATATGTAAGGTTGACATCTCGCAGAAAATATGCACCTCTAGCAGGGGGCGCAAGAAATTTCTCAGGCCGTTCTCTGCATCCTCAAGCAGCTCGGGCAAGCGCTTGCGCACAGCACTCACGCCCTTGGGCAGCACGATCCCGTACTCCCCCAATAACCCCCGTACCTGGTTGCACAGGGCTGTGCGCTCCCCCACCCGCGCCTCGCGTAGCCGATGCAGGGCCTGCACGTCCTGTTGCTCTACCGTCTTGACCTGCACAAAGCGGATATCCGCTCGGCGTACCGCCTCGGCGATGGCTCGTGCATCGTTGAAGTCGTTCTTGTTGCCCCGCAGGTAAGCCTTGACGTGCTGGGTGGTATCAATCGTACCTCATGCCCAAGCTTCTCGATCTCTCGTGCCCAGTAGTGGGCACTGGCACAGGCTTCCATACCGATCAGGCACGGCGGCAGGCTGGCAAAATACGCCAACATCTGTCCACGCTCGAGCATCTTGCGCTTTACCTCTTTGCCGTGCTCGCTGCAGCCGATCAAGTGGAACACGTTCTTTGCCAGATCCAGTCCGACCGTCGTAATCTCTTGCATGCTCTCCCCCTCTTTCATCGCGATGGTCGATTGATACTTCCATCTTGGCGCATTCGACGCCGGTTTCGGAAGAGGGAGGAGACCATCTCATCGCCCTACGTCAGCCACCCGCAACCGCTGGCGCAGATTGGTCAGGCGCTTGACGGACAGCTCGCGCTTGACCGCCATGGCCAGCGCCTTGGTCTGGGCGATCAGGACCACCAGCCGCTTACCGCGGGTCACCCCCGTGTAGAGCAGGTTGCGCTCCAGCAGGGCGTAGTGCTGGGTGGAGAGGGGGATCACCACCGCCGGGTACTCGGAGCCCTGGCTCTTGTGCACCGTGGCGGCGTAGGCGAGGGAGAGCTCGTCCAGCTCCCCGAGCTCGTACTCGACCCGGCGACCATCGACCTCGACGAAGACCAGTCCCTCTTCCTCGTCGATGCGCACGACACGCCCGATGTCGCCGTTAAAAACCTCCTTGTCGTAGTTGTTGACCGTCTGGATCACCTTGTCGCCCGGGGCGTAGGTCCAGCCGAAGCGCGTGATCCTGGGATGGGCGTCGGGGTTCAGTCGCTGCTGCAGCTCGACATTCAGGGAGCGCGCACCCAGGCCGCCGCGATTCATTGGGGCCAGCACCTGGATGTCGCGGACCGGGTGAAGACCGAAGCGCCTGGGGATGCGCTCGGTGACCACCTGCAACAGCCGGTCGTGGATGAGCTCGGGTGTCTCGCAGGCGATGAGGTAGAAATCGCTCTCCGGGCCCCTTTGATGATCCGGGCGTTCCGGCAGCTCCGGCATCCGGCCCTGGTTGATCCGATGGGCGTTGACGACGATCCGGGAGGCGGCCGCCTGGCGGAAGATCTCCGTCAGCCGGGCGGTCGGGACGACCCCGGAGCCGATCAGGTCGGCCAGCACGGCCCCCGGCCCCACAGACGGGAGCTGATCCACGTCGCCGACCAACAGCACGGCGGCATGGTTGGGAACCGCCCGCAGGAGCTGATTCATCAGGGGCAGATCCACCATGGAGACCTCGTCCACGACCACCAGCTCCGCCTCCAGTGGCCTGTACTGGTCCCGCTTAAAGCCCATGATCTTGGGGTCGAGCTCCAGGAGCCGGTGGATTGTCTTGGCCTCCGCGCCGGTGGATTCGGACAGCCGCTTGGCGGCGCGTCCGGTGGGGGCACACAAGAGCACCGAGACCCCCTTGGCCTTGAGGATGCGCAGGATGCTGTTGACCACCGTGGTCTTGCCCACCCCGGGTCCGCCGGTGAGGATGGTGACCTTGCCGTTGATCGCGGCCGCCACCGCCTCCCGCTGGGAGCCGGAGAGCGCCAGCCCCGTCTGCTGCTCCACCCAGGGGATGGCATTCTCCGCATCGATCCGGCCCCACACCGGCGAATTTCGCTGCAGGCGGGCAAGGCTCATGGCCACTCCCCGCTCCGCCCTCTGCAGGGGCGCGAGAAAGAGCGCGGGCCGCCCTTCGATCTCTTCCTCGACCAGGTTTTCCTCTTCCAGCTCCGCGGCGATGGCCTGCTCGATGACGGGCGCGGGGATCTCCAGCAGCTTGCAGGAGGACTCGGCGAGCTCTTCCCGGTAGGCGGCGCAGTGGCCGTTCGCGGCGATCTCCTGGAGCACGTGACGCACCCCGGCCTGGGCACGGATGAGGGAGTCGTGGGGAATGCCGAGTCTCTGAGCGATGGCGTCGGCAGTCTTGAAGCCGATTCCGTGGATGTCGAGGGCCAGCCGGTAGGGATTCTCCCGGACCTTCTCGACGGCCTCTTCCCCGTAGGTCTTGTAGATGCGCACCGCCCGCGCGGTGCCGACACCGTGGGACTGGAGGAAGACCATGATCTCCCGGACCACCTTTTGCTCGGCCCAGGCCCGGGTCACCCGCTCCTTGCGCTTGGGACCGATGCCATCGAGCTCCAGCAGCCGGTCAGGGCTGTCCTCGATGACGTCGAACACCTGCTCACCGAAGGCCCCAACGAGCTTATGGGCGAAGTGCGGTCCGATCCCCTTGACCATGCCCGAGCCCAGGTACTTCTCGATACCGTCCAGAGTGCTGGGCGGGATGACCCGCAGGCTCGAAGCCTTGAACTGCAGACCGTGCCGGCGGTCGTTCACCCAGGATCCCTCGCATTCGAGATACTCCCCGGCCGTGACGCTCGCCGCCGAGCCCAAGACCGTCACCAGGTCACGCTGGCCGCGCACTTTGACCCGCAGCACGCAGAAGCCGCTCTCCCCGCTGTGGAAGGTGACCCGCTCGATGGAGCCGGCGAGGCGCTCGGCGGGGGCGCCTTGCCTGGAGTCCGTGTAGCTGTCAGAAATCATCCCGATTCGGGCGCCCTTGTCCCGACCTGCAGCCTCCTGGATCGGGTGGCTCGCCCCCTGCCGTCGTTACCGTGAAAGTATCTGGAGGCAAAGGCTTGCCGCCATACGGTCATCGAGATCTCGGCTCAGCGTCCCCGGGGCCCTTCATCCGCCGAAAGAGCTCCCGACGGGAGATCTCCTTCTGCAGAGGGCAATCTCGCCTGGCCTTCTCCATGTTCTCGTCGCGGATGTGGATGACCTGATTCCATGCCTCGAAGACGGCATCCGCATCCCGGTAGAGCTTCATGTCCAGGCAGATGGGCTGGAGCAGGTAGTGGCCGAGCCGGGGATGGTAGTTGAGATGGGCCTGTTGCGGCTGCCCCAGGAGGTCGAATCTCAGATTGGGGCCCAGTATCAGGTAGTCCGCGTCGTGCCGCTCGTCGGCAGACCAACCCGGCGGGAGATCCGATTCGAGGGGACGGTCCGGAAACAGGAGACGGGCAAGCATCCAGGGCGTGAGCAACAGGAGCACCCGCCAGGTATCGATCCGGCGCAGCGCCCGCACCTGCAGCGGCAGGCCCGTATTCAGCATGGGGTCGCCGAGCAGCTGCCCTTCCAGGATCTCACGGTGCACCTCTAGCACGGACCGGCCTAAGGCGTCGTCGTCCGCCAGCTCCGGGTACGAGCACTGCCAGCCGCCGTCACTCACGATTCGCGGGCTCCGGGAGCAGATTCCCGATCTGCCCGCCCAACTCGCGATAAAGACGGAGCTCGGACGCTTCCTGCAGGTCGCCGGCGAAGCGGTGGACCCAGAGCCCGAAGTGCTCATCCGCCAGCTCCCCGAGCAGCTCGTCGAGACCCTGCTCCATGAGGTAAGCGGCGCACTCCAGCATGGTCCCCAGGTAGTCCGGCGGCATGTCCGTGGCCCGGAGCCCTGCTCGGCGGTACAAATCCGACAGGTCGACCGCGCCGGCACCGCCCATGGTCCCATGACGATAGGCGGACTCGTAGGGCGGACAGGGGACCTTGGGGTACGCGCTGACGAAGAGCCGCGTATGCTCGGCCTGCCAGTGGTCCAGCGGCAGCTGCTCGATCTCCGCCAGGCAGAACTCCAGCCAAGGGGCTTGTTGCTGCATGTCCCGCAAGGCTTCCAGCGCGTCGTCCTCCGGCATGGCAAGCAAGGCCGCGAGGATCCGCAGCCGGCTCGGATCTGCGTTCAAAATGTTCAAGGATCAGGCCCCCCCGGATGATAAAGAGGCTCCAATGGGGCCACTGCCCCGTCGCCGACCTTCACTCACGGACGGAGCGCTTGCCCCACTTACCCGCGCATGAATTCCTCCCCGGCCCCCTCCCGCGCTTTCGGGATAGCCTGCCCGGTCGCCGGGAGCTATATTGGCTCCTGATCCTAACACAGCCCGGCGGTCAGAGCCCGTAGGCGGGCCGACCACCGTTGCGGCAAAACCTCGGTCCTCACTCGGGGAGGACCCCGCACCACGAGATCGAGCTCGGAGGAATGTCATGACCGATATCGAGAATCCCGGCAACGCAGCCCCTGATGACAACCCGGAAACGACCAGCTGGAAACTGGAGCTGTGGCTGTTCCTGCTGATGCTGGTACTGGCGATCGCGGGGGTCGGGGTAACCCAAACGGATGCCACCGGCGGTCCGCTCTATTGGGTCTTCCTGCTCGTGGTCTATGCCATCATCAGTCTGGCGCTCGGATGGCGGCGACAGGTGAAGAAGGACCGGTCGGAACGGTCGGTTTGGCGTACGCTTCGGTGTCAGGTCTTTCACTGGCTGGGCGCGTTCGTCGCCGTCGATATCGTCCTCTACTTCGAGTCCGTAGATATCGCGTCCCGGGGAGCGGCAGCGGATTATGCGCTCATCGTCCTCGCCCTGTCCTGTTACCTGGCAGGGGTGCATCTCAACTGGATCTTCCTGCCTCTCAGCGTGATCCTGGCCGTAATGGCAGTGGGCCTGGGATACCTGGACCAGCTCTCTCTCTACACCCTGCTCGTCCCCCTGGGGATCCTGGCGGCTTGGATCTTCATATGGATCCGTTTGAGGGCCAGGGCCAAGGCCAAGGCTTGAGACCGGCGCCGGATCGGGTCAGCACTGACCGGACGACCGGATGCCTGCTCGTCCGGCTCCTTGCCGCTCTACTGATCGCCGGCTGTACCTCGCCGCAGACCCGTGGGCCGACCAGCCCATCCGGACATGCCCATCTCAGTGCCGTCTCGGCGGTCATGCCCGACGGCTACCGCCTGCCGCTGCGCCACTGGGGCGACATGGAACATCCGCGGGCGCTGGTGCTCGCACTGCACGGCTTCAACGACTATGGAAACGCCTTCGCGGGTCTGGGCCCCTACCTGGCGACCCGCGGCATCCTGACCTACGCCTACGACCAACGCGGCTTCGGCGCCACCGCCCACCGCGGACGTTGGGGCGGGGAGGAACGGATGATCGGGGACCTGCAGACGCTGATGCGTCTGCTGCGCACTCGTCATCCGGGAGTCCCCATTTTTCTCCTCGGCGAGAGCATGGGTGGTGCCGTGGTCATCGCAGCCGCAGCGGCGCGCGAGCGGGCGGACGGCGTCATCCTGATTGCGCCGGCTGTGTGGTCACGTGACACCATGAGCCCGATCCAGAGACTGGTGCTCGAGCTGGCGGCAGACTCCGTCCCCTGGCTAGAGCTCACCGGCAGTGGGCTCGGGATCCGGGCCTCGGACAACCTGGCGATGCTCCGCGCCTTCAGCGCCGACCCGCTGGTGATCAAGGAGACCAGGGTCGACGCCATCTGGGGGCTCACCAACATGATGGATCGGGCGATGACTGAGGCCGCCTCGCTATCCGGACCTGTCCTCCTGCTCTACGGAGAGAAGGACGAGATCGTGCCCGGGAACGCCTTCTGCACCTTCCAGACCCGGCTACCGAAAGATCGACGAGGCATACGCAGGGTCCTCTACCACAACGGCTGGCACATGCTGACCCGGGACCTGCAGGGTGAGCGCGTGATGGCCGACATCGCCGCCTGGGTCGTAGATCGGGACGCCCCCCTCCCCTCCGGCGAAGAGGTCCGGCCCGGATCGGCCCGGCTGGAGGACTTGTGCCGCACTTGACCGGTGCAGACGGCGGCAATGGATTACCGCCTTACAGCCCTCGCGATCACAGGCTCAGAGCTTGTGAAAAATTCGGACACCGTAGCGAGGGCGTCTCTGGGCGTTCGTGACAAGGCGCCGTGCGTGAAAATGGCGCGAGTTTAGTGGACTAAATGACCGTCATTTTCACGTACGGCAACGCAGTCACGGGCGTTCAGGGGCGTCCGCAGTAGGCGTCCGATTTTTTCACGAGCTCTCAGGCCAACTGTAGGGCGGGAAAATCCCGCCGAGCCGGATTGGCGGGATTCTCCCGCCCTACGGGCTCATCTTGATGAACCCACGCACTATATCGGATAACCTTGCCGCCAATCCGTCGAAGATCCGGAGCCCATCCGATTATGAGCTATCGTCCCAGAGGTGGAAAAATCACCGAGCAGGCAGCCATCGCCGCCGCTGAGCTGATGAGCTACATCAAGCATCTCCTCACGGAGGGCAACGAGCGCCGGCTCATCATCCGCAAGCCCGGCGGGGAAGTGTTGTTGGAAGTACCCTTGGTCGCGGGCATCGCCGTCGCCGGAGTAGTCACTCTCCTGGTCCCCTTACTGGCGGCCATCGCTGCCGTGGCCGCGCTAGTGGCCAAGGTCCAGGTGGATATCGTGCACCGGGGTAATGGCAAAGATTAAGCCCTGTGCCAGGGCATCCCTGTGCCGAAAACTGGATTACCGAAGCTACGATCTCTGACCGTAGGTCGCCATCCCTATGGCGACAAGTGGGGGATTGGAGCAGGAGCAGACGGCAATAAGGGGTTGCCGCCCTACGATCATCGCAATGTTCACGGTATCTTCGAGCCTTTGTGCTACTGGCGCCGCTCGCGCAGGGTCTCCTCCACCGCCAGGACCGCAGCCTCCACCCGCGAGTGCACGTTCAGCTTGCGCAGGATCGCCTTGACGTGGAGCTTGACGGTACCTTCTGAGATGCCCAGCTCGCGACCGATGGTCTTGTTGCTCTGCCCCTCGGCGAGGTGGCGCAGGATCTGGCGCTCCCGCGGCGTCAGGTCCGCGAAGGCGGGCTTGGGATCGACCGCCGGGGTGTCGCCTTTGACCGCCTTGGCGAGGGCCCCGGTCAGCTCCTTGGCGACCACCGTGTGCCCGCCGACGATCTGCTCGAGGGCGCAGATCAGCTCGTCCGGCTCCATGTCCTTGAGCAGGTAGCCCTGGGCGCCGGCCTGGAGGGACTCGATGAGGTCCTGTTCCTCGTCGCTGGTGGTCAACATGGCCACCGGCATGGTCTGGTCGGCGGCACGCAGCCGGCGCAGCACCTCCAGGCCGCTGGCCTTGGGCATGCGCATGTCGAGCAGAACCACGTCCGGCGCGGTCTCGGTCACCCGGCGGATGCCCTCGTCGCACTCGCCGACCGCGTCCAGCACCTCGATGCCCCGGCGCTCCAGCAGCTCGCGCAGACCGATGCGGAACAGGGCGTGATCGTCGATCAGCAGGACTCGCATCAAGCCACCGCCCGCACGCGATTCTTGCCCTTGTTGCGCTCGACGGGGAACACCAGCTCCACACGAGTGCCCTCCCCCGGCTCGCTTTCGATGCGCAGATCGGCGCCGATGCGAAAGGCCCGCTCCTCCATGATCGCCAGACCGATGTGCTCGCCGGGACCTCCATCCGCTGGTGCTGCACTGAAGCCGATGCCGTCGTCTTCCACCAACAGCATGTAGGCCCCTGTGCGCCCCCGCGTGAGCAGGACGCGCACGGTATGGGCCTCGGCATGCTTGCGGATGTTGATCAGGGCCTCCTGTGCGATCCGCAGGATCTGCAGCTCCGCCGCGGCGGAAAGCTCGAAGGGCCGGCAATCGTTCTGGAAAAGCATGTGCATGCCCGTCTCCCGGCGGAAGCGCTCCGTCAGCTTCTCCAGGGCGGGCACCAGGCCAAGCCGATCCATGGGGGCGCGAAAGCTGTAGAGCAGCTCGCGCAGCTCGGCGTGGGCCCGATCGAGACCCCCACGGATCAGCCCAAGATCCCTGCGCGCCTCCTGTGAGATGTCCGCGTGCCGCAGGGACTCGTCCAGCATCTTGACCCGCAGCCGCAGGCTGGCCAGGGTCTGTGCCAGCGAATCGTGAAGCTCGTGGGCCAGGGCGTTGCGCTCCTCCAGAATGGACAGCCGTCGCGCCTCGGCATCGGAGCGCAGCTGCGCCACGGCGATGCCCAGATGGCGCCCGATACTGAACAACAGCTCCATGATGTCCTCGCGCCCGCTGACGCCCGGCTTGTCGACGAAGACCCGGTAGGCCCCGAGCACCTCGTCGTGGTGCTCCAGGGGCACGGTCACCGCCTCCACCTCCTCGCCCGACAACATCCTGCGCCCGTAGACCCGCGAGCAGAAACCGGCGCCGCTTCGGCACAGGACATCCCCCGGCGAGAGCACCGTGCCGCAAAGGCAGAGGTCCACCGGCATCATCTGGTAGTCGTGCAGCAGGTCGCCGTCCAGCCCGATGGCGCCCACCAGGTGGTGCCGACCGTCCGGCATCACCAGACGCACCGTGGCCGCCCGGCCGTTGACCATCTCGTTGATGACCCGCAGGTAGCGCAGCACCAGCTCGTCCACGCTCTCCGCCGCGTTGATGCCGGCGGCCACATCGTAAAGGATCTTGAGGGATGCGGTCTTCTGGGCGAGGCGCGTGGTCTGGCGGGCGACCCGGCTGTCCATGTCCTCGTAGAGATCGGTGAGCTCGGCGTTCAGGACGGCGATGTCACCGGCGACGGTTTCGAGCACACCGGCATCCCGCAGGGCCCCGCTGGAGCCCGGCTCCCCCTGGCTCATGCGGCAGACTGTCGCCTCCAACGCGACCAGGGGCAGCAACAGCTGGCTGCGAAGGCGCAGACCCGTGAGGACCAGGGCCACCAGGGACAGGAGGAGGCAGGCCACGGAGAGATTCTGCAGCCACCCGGAGCCCGGCGTCCGATAGTGCAACAGCAGCAGGGCGACGGCCGCCAGGGGCCCGGCCAGGAGCACCAGCAGGGGACCGCGCATGCGTGCCGCGGCCAGGAGCTGCAGGATCCGCCGGTCACCCCGGGCGGGGGGGGCGGAATCGCCGCTCGTTGCCCGTGTCTTGCGGCGCCTCATGGAGAATTTTTCCGGATCTTTCTCATTGCTCGATCGCTCCGGCTTCGGCGCCAAGTACGGCTGCACACAAGCGACGGAAATAGGATCTAGCCACACCGTAATGAAAAGTAGCCCCGAAGGGGTATGACATGAATGGCACTGAGTTAGGCCGGTAAACGTGTAAAAACAATGAGTTATGCGTATGCTCCGAGCGGCGTTTGTTGAAAAATCCACTAGTTATCGCTTGGAATCTCAAGGCTGCAACGTCGGTCCTGGGCAGTTTGCGCGGTTTGCGGAGAATCGTAACGCATTGGTAACTACTCGCCCCCTGCGGTGCTTTTTCCAATCGGCCGCAAGTCAACCA
>CAYYHR010000126.1:0-9689 GCA_964471705.1 uncultured Chromatiaceae bacterium | reverse complement strand
GGTCTATCGCCACTTCCACCACGACCAGCTCACCTTCGGACTGCTCTACGCCTTCAGCGAGAACTTCGTCCTGCCCTTCTCCCACGACGAGGTGGTGCACGGCAAGGGCTCCCTCCTCGACCGCATGCCGGGGGACTCCTGGCAGAAGCTCGCCTCCCTGCGGCTGCTCTACACCCTGATGTTCACCTATCCGGGAAAGAAGCTGCTGTTCATGGGCTGCGAGCTCGGACAGGGCCGGGAATGGGACTTCGCCGGTGAGCTGGACTGGTATCTGCTGGAGCATCCTCAGCACCAGGGTGTCAGCCGGCTCGTCGCCGATCTCAACTACCTCTACAGGTCTCAGCCGGCACTGCACGATCTGGATTTTTCCAGCGAGGGCTTCGAGTGGATCGATTGCCACGACAGCTCACAATCCGTCCTCAGTCACATTCGCAAGGATCGCAGCGGGGGAAAGATCGTGGTGGCCGTCTTCAATTTCACGCCCCTTCCCCGTACCGGTTACCGCATCGGTGTACCCCTACCCGGCTTTTATCGCGAGGCCATCAACTCCGACTCCGATGTCTACGGCGGGAGCAACCTGGGCAACCGAGGAGGGGTCGAATCGGATGCCTCGGGCTGGATGGGACATCCGAGCTCGATCCGCATCACCCTACCGCCGCTCGGTGGCCTCGTACTGGTGCACGAGCCTTCGCGATGAATATCGCGAAGCACGCTCACTGCCTCTCCAATCGCAGACGGTGGTTTCAGCGCGACCCCCCCCATCGGGAGAGGGTCGGAGGAAGGGATGTCAGGCCGGTCAGGCCACCTGAGCTGCGATCTGGTGGCCCGTGCGCAGGACGCGATTGTGCTCGTTCAGGTACACGAGGCTCGGCTCGAAGATATCGGCTTCGGCTTCGTCCATGGTGGCGTAGGCGCAGATGATCACCCGGTCGCCGGGAGACGCCTTGTGAGCGGCCGCACCATTGACCGAGATGACGCGCGAGCCGGCAGCGGCCCGGATCGCGTAGGTCGTGAAGCGCTCGCCGTTCGCGAGATTGTAGATCTGGATCTGCTCGTACTCCCTGATCCCCGAGACCTCCAGCAGATCCTCGTCGATGGCGCAGGAACCTTCGTATTCGAGCTCCGCGTGGGTCACGCACGCCCTGTGCAGCTTGCATTTCAACAATGTCAGTTGCATAGTCAACCACCTATGGCGGACCGGAATCCAAACCGGATCGTAATTTTTCAGCGCGTATTATTTCAAAAAAATTGCTTTGCCGCGGAACTTTTATTGCGGCGCAACATTCTAGTCGTTTTTCTCGTTGGGGCAAGGGTATTCCCCGCAAAAAGCGGTTACCCAATCCTCCACTGATCCCCATCCCTCCCGATCCGAGCGCAAAGGGTAGCGCGTAGTCCCGGATGACTCAACAAGGGACGCCGGGTCGATCGACGCATCCCCTGATCGTTTTGCCGATGCCGGCCTCACTGAGCGCCAGGTCGCATGTCGACGACGACATAGATCGATGAAAGAAGGTAGCCCCGGCACCGAGGGAATCGTTAACGATTCGTTGACAGACGAAGGAAACCGACAACAAAATGGCTGCCGGCCACCGAGCCCGGCAGATCCTGGACAAAACAACATCGAAATGGAAGCCCTGCCTGACCCGGCCCGGACCGATGCGCGGCGGACGGCTCCTGCGCCACCCGTCGCGCTGGTCGAGAAGAATAATTCAGAACCTTACGTTCAACAGAGGAGCGATCCATGACACCGGAGAATCGCGCCGCCTATTGGTCGGCGAACTTACGCTTGCTCATCGTACTGCTCACCATCTGGTTCCTGGTCTCCTACGGCTTTGGGATCTTCCTGGTCGATACCCTCAATACCATCCCCCTCGGGGGCTACAAGCTGGGCTTCTGGTTCGCCCAGCAGGGTTCCATGTACTGCTTCGTCGTGCTGATCTTCATCTATGCGATCCGCATGGGGCAGCTCGACCGCAAGTTCGACGTACACGAAGACTAGGGGGAAAACCAGTGGATCTGCAAACCTTGACCTTCGTGGTCGTGGGCGCGACCTTCGTGCTCTATATAGGCATCGCTATCTGGGCGCGCGCCTCCACCACCGGCGAATTCTATGTCGCGGGCAAGGGGGTACACCCCGTGGCGAACGGCATGGCAACGGCAGCAGACTGGATGTCCGCCGCCTCCTTCATCTCCATGGCCGGACTCATCGCGTTCATGGGCTACGATGGCTCCGTGTATCTGATGGGGTGGACCGGCGGTTACGTGCTGCTCGCCTTGCTGCTTGCACCCTATCTGCGCAAATTCGGCAAGTTCACGGTGCCCGAGTTCGTCGGCGACCGTTACTACTCCCAAACCGCCCGCATCGTGGCCGTCCTCTGCCTGATCGTCGCCTCCATCACCTATGTCATCGGACAGATGAAAGGCGTCGGTGTCGCCTTCTCGCGTTTCCTCGAGGTGGATTTCTCGGTCGGCGTCTTCGTGGGTATGGGCATCGTTTTCATCTACGCCGTGCTCGGCGGCATGAAGGGCATCACCTACACCCAGATCGCCCAGTACTGCGTTCTGATCTTCGCCTACACCATCCCGGCGATCTTCATCTCCTTGACCCTGACGGGCAATCCCGTGCCCCAGATCGGCCTCGGCAGCCATATGGTGGACGGCAGCGGGATGACGCTGCTCGACAAGCTGGACCAGGTGGTGACGGATCTCGGGTTCAGTGCCTACACGGCGCAGAAGGGCTCGTCGCTGAACATGTTCCTGCTCACCTTGTCGCTGATGATCGGCACCGCGGGCCTGCCGCACGTCATCATCCGTTTCTTCACCGTGCCCAAGGTGGCAGACGCCCGCTATTCCGCCGGCTGGGCTCTGGTCTTCATCGCCATTCTCTATACGACTGCACCCGCCGTCGGGGCCATGGCACGTCTCAACTTCGTGGATACCATCCAGAACGGCCCGGTGGGTGAGGAGTCATCGAATATCGAGATCGCCAATCTGCCGGAGTGGATGAATCGCTGGCGCTCCACCGGCCTCCTGGAGTGGGAGGACAAGAACCACGACGGCCGCATCGAATATTACGACGACAAGAACAAGGAGTTCGCCGCCAAGGCCGCGGGTTTCGAGGTCCCCTGGGAGGGCAACGAGATGACCAAGGTGGACCGCGACATCATGGTCCTGGCCAACCCGGAGATCGCGAAGCTGCCCGACTGGGTCATCGCCTTGGTCGCCGCTGGTGGCCTGGCTGCAGCCCTCTCGACTGCCGCCGGCTTGCTGCTGGCCATCGCCTCGGCCATCTCCCACGACCTCTTGAAAGGCGTGTTCACCAAAGGGATCTCTGAGAAGACGGAGCTCATGGCGGGTCGTCTCTCCATGACCGGCGTCATTCTCGTTGCCGGTTATCTGGGCCTGCATCCGCCGGGTTTCGCCGCCCAGGTGGTGGCACTGGCATTCGGCCTGGCCGCCTCGTCCATATTCCCGGTGCTGATGATGGGAATTTTCGACAAGCGTGCGAATCGGGCGGGGGCCATCTGGGGCATGTTGTCCGGGCTCTTCTTCACTCTCGTCTATATCTTCTGGTTCAAGGGCTGGCTCTTCATCCCCGGTACCGAGATGGCGGCCAACACGCCCGACAATTGGGTCCTGGGCATCTCCCCCGAGGCCATCGGGGCGGTCGGGGCGCTGGTGAACTTCGTGGTTGCCTTTATCGTATCCCGTGCGACCGCTGCCCCTCCGGAGCACATCCAGCATCTGGTCGAGGACATCCGTATTCCCAAGGGTAGCGGCGAGGCAGTCGCCGCACATTGATACGGCTCTCGAGGCTGGATGCCATGGGGGAAGCCTCGCTTCGGCGAAGTTTCCCTTTTGGGTCATGGTTGGCATCCCTGCCGCCGCCGGATGGATAGGATGGACGTAGAGCTCGTCGAAATCCGCGATTTTCTCGCTGCCCACCACCCCTTCGATCTGCTGCCTCCCGAGGAGCTCGAGCGGCTGCCCAAGAGGCTTTCGGTGCGTTACTTCCGCCGCGGCACCTCGTTTCCGCCCGCGGATGACGACCAATCCTACCTGTACATCGTACGCCGTGGTGCCCTGGACCTGCGCGACGGGCGGGGCGAGCTGATCGGCAAGCTCGCGGAAGGCGACCTTTGCCCCTGGCCATGTCGCCCGGAGGACTACCCCGAGACACTCGTCTCCTGCAACACGGCAGAGGACACCCTCGTTTACCTGATCTCCTGCGCGGAAATGGAGCGCTTGCGGGAGCGGCACCAGGCGTTTTGCGACCATTTCGAGCGCACGGTGGCCGAGCGCTTGCGCAATGCGCTCGATCTGATCAAGGAACGACCGGCGATCGGCACGGGGCTCATGACGGTCCGGATCTCGGATCTGCTCGATCGCCCCTTGGTTTCCTGCACGCCGGACACCAGCATCCGCGAGGCCGCTCGAATCATGACCGAGCGGCGCATCTCTTCGCTGATCGTCATGGACGGGCAGCGGCTCGTCGGGATGATCACGGACCGCGATCTACGCAGCCGGTGCATCGCTTCCGGTCTGCACTACGACGATCCCGTGCGTAGGATCATGACGGAGAATCTTCGCACGGCCGAGGCGGAAACCCTCGGCTTTCAGGCGCTGATCGCCATGACCCGGCTCAATGTGCACCACCTGCCGGTGCTGGACGGAGGCAGGGTAGTTGGCGTCGTTACCACCTCCGACCTGTTGCGCTTTCAAAGCGCCAATGCGGTCTACTTGGTGGGGGACATCTACAGGGCCGGCGACCTCGACACCCTGGTCCAGATCAGCGCCAAGGTGCCGGAGCTGCAGGTCCATCTGGTCAGCGGCGGTGCCACGTCCAACCAAGTGGGGCAAGCGGTCAGTGCGGTAACCGATGCCATTACGGCACGCCTGTTGGAGCTGGCGGAGGAACAGCTCGGCCCGCCGCCGGTACCCTATGCCTGGATGGCGGGCGGTTCCCAAGGACGGCGCGAGCAGTCTTCCCATTCGGATCAGGACAACGCCCTGCTGATCGCTGATCACGCCAAGCCCGAGGACGATCAGTACTTCTCCGCCCTGGCCGAGATGGTGAACCAGGGTCTCGACACCTGCGGCTATTACGATTGCCCAGGCGATGTGATGGCACGCAATCCCAAGTGGCGACAGCCCCTGCGCATCTGGCGCAAGTACTTCACCAACTGGATCGAGCGTCCCGAGCCCATGGCACTGATGCTCGCCAGCGTCTTCTTCGACCTGCGCCCGGTGCACGACCCGGAGGGGCTATCCGGGGAGCTGCACGAGCATGTGCTGGAGCACTCGCGCGCCAACCGCATCTTTATCGCCTACATGGTCGCCAACGCCCTCAAGCACCGCCCGCCGCTGGGCTTCTTCCGCAACTTCGTGCTCATCCACGGGGGCGACCACGACCACACCTTCGACATCAAGCATCGCGGGATCGTGCCCGTGGTGGATCTGGCGCGTATCCACGCGCTGTCGGCCGGCATCCCGCAGATCAACACCATCGAGCGACTGGAGAGAGCGACCGAGGTCAAGGCGCTGAGCCGCGACGGCGCGTCCAACCTGATTGACGCCCTAGAGCTGATCGGCACCCTGCGCATGCAGCATCAGGCGCGCCAGATCAGTAGGGGAGAGAAGGCCGACAACTATGTGTCGCCGGACCAATTCTCTTCACTCGAGCGCGGCCACCTCAAGGACGCCTTTTCAGTGATCCACACCATGCAGGAAGTCCTCGCGCAGCGCTATCAGACCGGGCGCTTTGCCTGAGGTCCCGATGCTTCATCTGGCACCGGAGCTGCGCCGCCGCTGGGCCTTGCGCAGGGTACCGAAGGGACCCATGCGAGACTACCTGAGAACACCCTTCCCAAGGCGGACCGCAGATTGCCGGGAAGTGGGGTTCCTCGCCATCGACCTGGAGACCACCGGTCTGGATCCGAGGCGGGACGATATCCTGAGTGTGGGTTATGTGATCACGCAGGGAAATCGCATCGATCTGAGCAGCGCCCGCCACCGACTGGTGCGCACCGCGCGCGCCATCCCCGAGGCGAGTGCCATCATCCATCAGATCACGGACGACCAGGCGGCACAGGGCGGGCTCCTGGACGACGTGCTCGCCGAGCTGCTCGAGGCCCTCGCGGGAAAGGTGATGATCGCCCATCATGCAACCGTCGAGAAGGGCTTTCTCGCAGATGCCTGTCAGCGGGTCTACGGCGTGGGCTTGCCGGTGCTCACCGTCGATACCCAAGGGCTGGCCAAGCGCGCCTTCGAGCGCCGCCACATCCCGTTCAAAGGTGCAGACCTGCGCCTGCACGCCCTGAGCGAGCGTTACAATCTTCCCCGCTACAGCGCCCACAATGCCTTGAGCGATGCCCTCGCTGCGGCCGAGCTGTTCCTCGCCCAGACAGCGCACAGCGGACGCCGAAACAAGGTGCCCTTGCGAGATATCCTAACCTGGTAGCGGGTAGCACGGTGAGCGTTTATCATTGAAATCGCTGTTGTCAGAATAATGAATCCCCCGCGGGGCTGCGACGCCCGACCCTGCCGGTCCGTCCAGGCGATTCGCACCTTGGCTCGTCCACCTTCCCCAAGGGCCCCAGAAACAGCCAGGGGTGACCCAAACATCCAATAACGAGGAGATGGCTCCCATGTCGGAGATGAGAATCCATGATATCCCGGCCGAGATCGCGGCCAACGCCCACATCGATGCGGAGAGGTACGAGGCCATGTACCGACGCTCGGTCGATGATCCGGAAGCATTCTGGGCAGAGCAGGCAGAGGAGTTCGTCACCTGGAGCAGGCGGTGGGACAAGGTGAGCGACTACAGCTTCGACGCCGACGACCTCTTTATCAAATGGTTCGAGGGCGGCAAGCTCAATGTCGCTTACAATTGCCTGGACCGCCATCTGGAAAGTCGCGGCGATCAGGTCGCCATCATCTGGGAAGGCGACAACCCGGAAGAAGACGAAAAGATCACCTATCGCGAGCTGCACGCACGGGTGTGCAAGCTGGGAAACGTGCTCAAGTCCCGCGGCGTAGAGAAAGGCGACCGGGTGTGCATCTACATGCCGATGATCCCCGAGGCGGCCGTTGCCATGCTGGCCTGCGCGCGCATCGGCGCCGTCCATTCCGTCGTTTTCGGCGGCTTCTCTCCGGATTCCCTGCGCGACCGCATCCTGGACTCCGATTGCCAGACCCTGATCACCGCGGACGAGGGTGTCCGCGGTGGACGCCCGGTGCCCTTGAAGAAGAACGCGGACACCGCCTTGACCGAATGCCACAACGTACGCACCACGATCGTAGTCAGACGCACCGGGAGCGACGTGGACTGGAGTGACGGGCGCGACATCTGGTACCACGAAGCCATGGCTGTCGCCTCCGAGGACTGCCCTCCAGAGGAAATGGACGCCGAAGACCCGCTGTTCATCCTCTACACCTCCGGCTCTACGGGTAAGCCCAAGGGCGTTCTGCATACTACCGGTGGCTACCTCGTCTTTTCCGCGATCACCCACAAGTACACCTTCGACTACCAGGACGGCGAGGTCTATTGGTGCACGGCGGACGTGGGTTGGGTCACGGGCCATACCTACATCGTCTATGGGCCATTGGCCAACGGAGCCATCTCGCTCATGTTCGAGGGGGTCCCCAACTACCCGGACATGTCCCGTTTTTGGCAGGTGGTCGACAAGCACCAGGTCTCCATCTTCTATACCGCTCCCACCGCCATTCGCGCCCTGATGCGCGCAGGCGAAGAGCCGGTGAAGAAGACCTCGCGCAAGTCTCTGCGCATCCTGGGTACCGTGGGCGAGCCCATCAACCCGGAGGCCTGGGAGTGGTATTACCGGGTTGTTGGTGAAAACCGTTGCCCCATCGTCGATACCTGGTGGCAGACGGAGACCGGAGGACACCTGATCACCCCGCTACCGGGTGCGACCGCGCTCAAACCGGGCTCGGCGTCCCGACCCTTCTTCGGCGTGTCTCCGGCCCTCGTGGATCCCTCCGAGGGGACTTTGCTCGAGGGCGCGACCGAGGGCGCCCTGGTCATCACCCGCCCCTGGCCGGCGATGATGCGCACGGTCTACGGGGACCATGCTCGTTTCGTGGACACCTACTTCAGGCAGTACCCCGGCTACTACTTCACCGGCGACGGGGCCCGCCGGGACGAGGACGGCTATTATTGGATCACCGGGCGCATCGACGATGTGCTCAACGTCTCTGGACACCGATTGGGCACCGCCGAGATCGAGTCGGCCCTGGTGCTGCATCCCCACGTCGCCGAGGCCGCCGTCGTGGGTTACCCGCACGACATCAAGGGCCAGGGGATTTATGCCTACGTCACACCCATGGCAGGCGTCGAGCCCACCGAAGACCTGGAGAAAGAGCTGGTCGCATTGGTGCGGGGCGAGATCGGCGCCATCGCGACCCTCGATGTCATTCAGTGGGCGCCGGGTTTGCCGAAGACACGATCAGGCAAGATCATGCGCAGGATCCTGCGCAAGATCGCGGCCAACGAGATCGACGCCTTGGGCGACACGTCCACACTGGCGGATCCCACTGTGGTCACGAACCTGATCGACAACCGTGGCGGGGGATAGATGCGAGAGCCTGTCGCTCGGGGCCGGACCGCTCGGTCCGTACGCCCCGGCGAGCAGGTCGCACGCTTTACAAAGAAGCTCGTGAAGCGTTTTTGCCCTTTCTCCGATCACAAGGGGTTGCTTCAGTAAGGTACTTTTTCGTCTGGGCACCGGGGCCGAAACGCCGCGGTGGAATGCTATAGTGAGGTTTTGTCTTGAGCTCGAATTTGCGAGTCGGCGTATTCGTGGACGCCGAGAACGTCAGGTACAATGGTGGTTATCAGATGCGCTACGATGTGCTGCGTCGCTTCGCAGCCCGCGAAGGCGGTCATCTGCAACGGCTCAACACTTATCTGGCCTTCGATTCGGAGCGTGCCAGGGAGGATCCTGAATACGCGAAGAAATCCAGGGCCTACCAACAGATGGTTCGGGATTTCGGCTGGAAAATCACGGTCAAATACGTGCGCCGTTACACCGACGAAAACGGCAATGTCACCACGAAGGCCAATGCCGACCTGGACATGGCCGTGGATGCCATGTTGCAGGCGAGCAAGCTCGATCACGTGGTGCTCGTCACCGGTGACGGTGATTTCCTGCAAGTGGTCAGCGCCTTGCAGAACAATGGATGCCGGGTGGAGCTTATCGGTTTCAAGAACGTCTCGCGCCAGCTTCAGCAAGCAGTTGACACCTTTTACTCGGGCTACATCATCCCCGACCTGCTGCCTATCTCCTACGAGCCCCGTAACGATTGGGGGCGGCCCGGATCCTGTGTGCGTGGCGTATGCACCAAGTGGTTCGCCGATAAGGGTTACGGCTTCCTGCGCATCATCGACCACATCTCACCGGACCTATGGATCACGGACCCCCGCGAGCCAAGCTCCCCTTATACGAGCGTTTTCTGTCACGCCAACGAGGTCGCCGACGAGGTGACGGAAGAGATGCTGATGAATCGCGAGACCATTCTCGAGCTGTATCTCGGCGAGAGTGAGCAAAAGGACAACGGCTTGGTCGCCAACAATGTGCGCCTCGCCTTTTCGGTGAACCGCTGAGCACGCGGGATAATCTCTGAATACCAGGGCTTGGTCGCACGAAGGTCGGGTAAGGGAATCCCTTTCG
>CAYYHR010000125.1:1884-9740 GCA_964471705.1 uncultured Chromatiaceae bacterium | reverse complement strand
GTAGGTGGGGGCGGCCATGCCGTAGATACCCGCATCCCCGGACGAGACCAGTGCCACGATCCGCCCGGCCCGGGCCTGCGCCAAGGCATCGGCGGCCCGCTCCAGCTCCGCCGTCATCGGCTTGGCGACGACCTCCTTGCCGTCGAGCAGTCCATCGAGCAGCTGGACGTACCAGGTGTAGCCGATGACGACGTCGGCCTCGGCAATCGCCTCCCGCGCACGCCCGGTCATGTGCTCCAACCGGCCCGGGCCAATGCCGACCAACAGGATCTTTCCCCTGCTCACGGGGCCATCCGCGCCAGTGAGACGGTGGCGTGGCGGCCGTCCGGCCCTCGCACCCGGTGCTTTTCCACCAGGAGGCGTTTACCTCCACCGTCGCTGCCGGAGCCCGCAGTCACCCCCGAGGCCAGCAGCGCCGCCGCCTCAGACACCGACGGCGTCCCCGTGTGGCGACGCACCGTCTCCGAGGGATTGGGCACGGGCACCTCTGCCAGCCGCGCCGCCGGCTCAAAACGAATTTGCCAGCCCTGAGTGGCGGCGAGCGCCAGTAGGCCGGGCTCGTCGGCCTTGAGGTCGATGCTCGCCACCATCGCCACGTCGGCACGGCTGGCTCCGACGCAGGCAAGCGTCTCGTCCAATGCCTGTGCCAGGGTCGCAACCGGCGTACCGCGATCGCAGCCGATACCCAGGGCGATTTTCATCGATCCTCCATTCGTGGAGGCCGGTACAGGATTAGCCGCCCTGAGAAAGCGGCACCCAGTACAGGCTACAGCGCCTCGAGCGGACGCAGGCTGATCCAGAGCAGTGCCGAGTAACGGCCCGTGTCCAGGTCCTCGACGCGCGGCAGAACCCGAATATTTTCGGGCAAGGGACCGATCCGGCCGCCGGCGTGACCGTGCCACCAGTCACGGATTCCAGCCTCCTGCACCAGTGCCACCGGCTCGTCGTTCACAACGGCCGCGGAGGCGGTAAGCAGTGCCTGCTTGTCGGCCTCCAGTGTCCAGCCAAGCTCGCGTCCGAGGAGGTCGACTGCGAGTGTCTCCCGCACATCCGAGGCAGTGGTGAGCACTGGGGCTGCCCCCAGTACTCTTCCTAGATGAAGGGCGAGAGCGTTGGCGCCCCCGAGATGACCGGAAAGGACGGAGATGACGTGACGTCCGGCCTCGTCCAGCACAACGACGGCCGGGTCCCGCGTCTTGTCGCGCAGGTGCGGCGCTATGAGCCGAACCAGAATGCCCAGGGAAAAGATGGCAACGATCGCCTGGAACTCGGTGAACAAAGGTCCGATCTGAGCGCCCGTGCTACCGCTGAAACAGACAGTGCGATCGAGGGCCACGGCCTGGGCATCCTCGCACAGCTTGTCCGGTGCGAACAACCGAGCTGCCGGCAGAGCCGACAGGATGCGGCCAGCCAGGGCCAGCCCATGGCGGGTGATGGCCAGTACCGCCACGGGCTGTGGCAAGGGATAGGAACAGTCCACGCAGCGACCCCTCAGAACAGCTCCGCCGCGACCCGATGCACTCCACGCCTGGGACGGCAGCCTCGGTGCAGCTCGCCGCGCGCCCGGTTGGGATTGCGCACCAGCAGGAGGGAGAGATAGGCGACCGTCTCTCCGCGCAGGCGTGCGACATCCTCCACCACGCGCTCGCCGGGTGCGCCGACCTTCTCGATAAAACAGGCGCTCGCCAGCAGGCCACGGCGCTCCAGCAGGTCCAGCACCTCGTCCAGTATCGGCTTGACCTTGAACAGCACCAGGGTATCCAGCTCGTCGAGCAGGCGATCGATCACCTCCACGCCGTAGGAGGCCGGGAGCACCGCCATCGTATCGCCCTCCTCCGCCAGCGGCTCGCCCACGCAGGCGGCGGCCGCGGCGAAAGAGCTGACGCCTGGGATGACCTCCATGTCGATCGCCGGTTCCAGCTCACGCAAGGCTCGCGCCAGGTGGCCGAAGGTCGAATAGCTGGAGGCGTCGCCCTCCACCAGAAACACCAGGTCGCGCCCGTCCGCCAGGAGCTCGAGGCTGCGCGCCGCCGCACTCGCCCAAGCCCGGGCGAGGAACTCGGGATCACTCGTCATCGGAAAATGCAAAGGCTGGGCGTCTTCCGGGATGGCAATGCCGGCGCGCCGCAGGATACCGAGGGCGTAGGAGTCCTCCTGCAGCTGTTTCACCGGATAGACCCAGCGCGCGGGCGAATTCAGCGCCTCCCAGGCGCGGCGCGTGATGAGCCCGGGGTCGCCGGGTCCGAGGGACGCGCCGATGAGGCGGCCGTAGTTGGTCTCTGTCATGGCTCGTGATCTCCGGATGGTATGGCGGTGAGGACCCACACAGGGTTCTGGGCCTGGAGCCGGTGCAGGTCGAGGATGGGTCGGCTGCGCGCGCACTGGACCTGGACCAACTCCCAGATCGCTCCGGATCGGGCGAGCAGACCAGTGGCCTGCGCCAGGTTCTCGAGGGTGGTGAAATTCATGACGACCTGGCCGCCCGGTCTCAGACGCTCCAGGCACAAAGGGATCAGCGTGTCGAGCTCGCCGCCGGAGCCGCCGACGAACACGGCGTCTGGATCAGGCCAGGCGCCCTGACCTGCCGGTGCCTTGGCCGTCACCAGGGTATAATTGGTCGCGCGCATGCGGGCGGCATTGGCTCGTGCGCCGGCGGCCGCTTCGACGTTCTTCTCTATGGCCCAGACATGGCCACGGCGCGCCAGTCGGGCGGCCTCCAGTCCCACGGACCCCGAGCCGGCGCCGATATCCCAGACGAGGCTGTCCTCGCACAGGCCCAGCTTGGCCAGCGAGACAGCACGTACCGCGAGCTTGGTGATGAGCCCGCCCGAGGTGTCGGCGCCTGTCCGACGTCGCTCGTAGTCCTCGTCGGCGAGACCGAGCAATGGATCCGTTTCAGTCTGAGCACGCTCGAGAACCACGACATTGGGATCCGGGAATTCCCGCTGCTCCGCCTGAGCCAGGGTCAGGTCGGGGAACACCGCCTCGTCCGGAAGGCCGAGCCGGGCCGCGACCGAGAGCCGCAGCTCCTCGCCCCAGCCCGCCGCGAGGAGCGCCCGGGCGACGCGCCTTGGATCGTTCCTCGGATCGGTCAGGACCGCTACCAGCCGGGGCTCAGCCACAGCCCGTACCAGACGGTAGAGGCCGTGGTCGGGTGTCGCTCCTGGCTCCCAATCACCCGCATCGGTACCGTGGGTCGAAATGATATGCGCATCCTGCCAGGGCCGCCCGAGCCGGGCGAAGGCAAGCTGCAGACTGGATGGTGCCGGCATAACCTCGACCGCTTCCGAGCCCAGTGCGCGCAGGAGGTAGGCGCCGATCCCGTGACACAGGGGATCGCCGGTGGCGATCACCGCGACCCGCTGCCCCTCATCCATCGCCCGCTTGATCCAGTTGGGCACCTTGGAGATCGCGCCGTCCATCGCCTGGAGCCGAACTTCCGGTTCCAGGTACGGAGCAATCCGCTCCAGGTTACTCCGGACCCCGATCAGACAGTCGGCTGCCCACAGCCGAGCCCGCGCGATCTCGGAAAGCCCGACCCAGCCTTCCCCCGGGATGCCGACGAGGCAGCAGGGCTCAGACAAGCTCGTCCTCCTCGACTCGTGCGATGGGCCGGCCCTCGAAGTCGCAGGCAAGAACGGATAGCCGATAGGGCCCCGGGTAGCATCGGCGCAGACTGCGGATGGCATGTGCCGCCAAGGCCCGATGGAAGGGCACGGCGAGGCTGAGGGTCCGCAGCCGCTCCGCGGCGAAGCGGGCGGTGACCGCCGAGCCGATCTCGCTCACCAGGTCGGGGGGCGCACCAGCCTCCGCGGCAGCTTCAGCTACCAGGGAACGATCCACCTCCCCACGCCCGGCGTGGGTGATGGGCAGTCCCTGGGCGATCTTGGTGAGCTTCCCGACCATGGCCCCGACGATGATCCGGCGCATGCCATGGTCGATCGCGGCCCTGAAGGCGGCCCGCACGAAGTCCCCCATCTGCACGAAGCAGACCTGTGCGAGCTCAGGCAGCTCCCCCATGGCGCAGCGCTCGGTGCGCCCGCCGGTGGTGAAGACCAGGGTGTCTTCCCCTTGTGCCGCCGCCACTTGCACCGCCTGCACCAGACTCGCGCGGAACGAGGCGGTCGAATAAGGCCGCACGATGCCGGTGGTGCCAAGGATGGAGATGCCGCCGAGGATGCCCAGACGGGCATTGAGCGTCTTGCGCGCAATCGCCTCGCCGCCGGGCACCGAGATGGTGACCTCCAGCCCGTCCCCGTCCGCCAGCAGCGCTTCCCCGGCGGTGCTTAGGTTCTCCATGATGTTGCGGCGCGGGGCACCGGGTTGATCGCCGGACCGCCCACGGCCAACCCCAGCCCCGGCCTGGTCACGATGCCCACGCCCGTACCGCCTAGAACCAGCATGCCACCTCCGCCGGAAAGGCGCCTCACCTCGGCCGTAAGCCGGGCGCCGTGGGTGACGTCGGGGTCGTCGCCCGCGTCCTTGACGCTGACCGCACGGGCACGCTCGCCGTCGGTCCAGCCGTCGTCGATGGCGAAGGTCACGCGCTGGCCGTTGGGCAGCAGGCATTCCACCCGCCCAGGAACATGCCCCGATACGAGGCCGAGCGCCGCCGCGGTGGCTGCCGCGGCCGCATTGGCACCGGTGGTGAAGCCGGTGCGGGCCCCGCGCCGGCCACGTCCGGCTGCGCGAGGTTTGGGCTGCGCATCGTCCGGGGTCACGGATTGCCCTGGTGCGACTCGGCCAAGGCGAGCAGTGCATGGATGGCCGCCACCACCAGGGTCGAGCCACCCTTGCGCCCGGCGGTGAGGATCCAGGGCGGGTCCTCGATCGCCGCCAGGGCATCCTTGGCCTCCGCTGCGGAGACGAAGCCGACGGGCATGCCGATGACGAGGGCGGGTCTCGCCTGCCCCTCACGGATCAGGCGCAGCACCTCCAGGAGCGCCGTCGGGGCGTTGCCCACGCCCAGGATGGCTCCGTCGAGCAGTCCCCGCCGCTGTGCCTCGCGCATCGCCTGCACCGCGCGGGTGCTGCCTTCGACCTGTGCCGCGGCAATCACTTGCGGGTCGGCCATGAACTGGTGGACCTTCACCCCGAACCGCGCGAGGCGCACCTGGGAAAGACCGGCGCCGATCATGGCCACGTCGGCGACGACAGGGGCACCCGCGAGGACGGCATCGATACCGGCCTGCACAGCCCTGGGATGGAAGCGGGTCAGGCCGTTGAAGTCGAAGTCTCCGGAGCTGTGGATGAGGCGTCGCACCAGTGGCCACTGTGAATCCGAATAGGCATGGGGCCCGACCTCACGGTCGATGATGGCGAAAGAGTCTTGCTCGATGCGCCGGCCCGCTGCCGTGAGCTGTTTGGTAACGGTTTGATTCATGGTCAAGATCCCACGGCCTTGCGATAGGGGCAGCCGTCGCAGGCGAGCAGGCCCTGCTCGGCGCCCGCCGCCGCGACCCGCTCGTCCAGCAGAGCGAATATCTCGTCCTCGAAGCCGAAATGGCCGCTGCGCTCGATACAGAGCCGCGGGTACTGGATGCGTAGCCGCTCGATCTGGCGTTCGATACTTTTCATCAAAGTGCCGGTGAAGAGGTAGTAGGGGAGCACCGCGATCTGGGTCATGCCCAAGCGTGCCTGGCGCCGCACAACCGACTCCAGGCGCGGGTGGGTAATCCCAGTGAAGGCCAGGTCTACCAGATCATGATCGCCCTCCTCGAACAGTCGGCGCGCGAGACCGGCCATGTCGCCGTTAGCGGTTGGATCCGAGGAGCCGCGGGCAAGCAGGATCACCCCGGTAGTCTTGGGATCGGGCATGTCCATGGCCGCGAGGGTACGGTGCAGGTTGCGCTTCAGCACCGCGAGCAGGGTTTGCCCCGTGCCCAGGTGCGGGACGTAGAGGAACCGGACTCCGGGATGACGCCTGCGGACGGCGGCGAGCGCCTCCGGGATCTCGGCCTTCACGTGGCCCGCCGCGTTGAGGATGAGGGGTACCACGACGACCCGGGTGGAATCACGCGCCGCGCGGTCCAGCCCTTCCGAAAGCAGTACCTCGGCGAGCTCCACGAAGCAGAGCTCGATCCGGTGGTCCGGGTGGCGCTGCTGCCAACGGGCAGCGAACTCCTCGACCTCCCGGTTGGCGCCGGGGCGCGGGAGCCATGTCCCACCAGCAGGATGGTCTCGCTCACTTCTCCGGTTGCCCCCCAGCTTCGACCGCACGACGAAAGCGATGGGCGAAGGCAGGATCGTAGAGCCGGGAGCGCTCCAGAACCGACCACTGACGCGCACCGAGGGTAGGACCGACGACGATCATGGCCTGGCTGCGAATCCGCTCGTGCCGGCAGCGCTCCTCGATCCTCGCCAGCGTATCGCGTACCACTCGTTCCTCTCCCGGCCAGCTCGCCTTGTGCACCACAAGCACGTGCGATTCGTCCGCCCAACCGGCCTCACGCAGCGCCGCCCGTACCTTCCCGAGGTGGTTGATGGACAGGAAGAGGCACAGGGTGCAATGGTGGGTGGCTAGGGAGGCCAGGGATTCCCGCTCCGGTACGGGCGTGCGTCCCTCGACGCGCGTGAGGATCACCGTCTGGGTGATCTCGGGCAGGGTGAGACTCTCCACCGCCGCGGCGGCAGCGGTCATGGCCGAGGAGACCCCCGGCACCACGGATACCTCGATGCCCGCCGCGTCCAAGGGCTGCACCATCTCGATCAGCGCCCCGTAGAGGCTCGGATCGCCGGTCTGCAGGCGCACCACCGTCTCGCCCGATCCGGCGGCCTCGATCAGCCACTCGCAGATGGCCGGGAGTTCCATGCCCTTGGAATCGGCCACCCGGCACTCGGGCCGAGCCCAGGCGAGCGCGGCCTCCGCGACCAGGGAGCCGGCGTAGAGGATGGCGTCGGCGCGGGCCACCAGGTCGCGGCCCTTGACCGTGATCAGGTCCGGGTCGCCGGGACCGGCCCCGACGAACCAGACCTTTCCGCGCTTGCTCAGCTCGCGACCTGCAGCGGCTTGACGACAAAGCAGACATCCACCCAGCGGCGATCCTGATAGCGCTTCAGGAGCCGCACCGTGCCGTAGGTGAACAAGGGCTCGAAGGCGACGACGACCAGATAGCTGGAGGCCCAGGCCGCCCAGGCACTGAAGGGAGTGGCGACCTCGGAGACCGAGAGCCAAAACCCGACCATGAGCGCGACACCGCCGTAATAGGCGGCATCCAGCAGAAGGATCTGGGGCCAGCCCAGCTTGACGCCCTCCTCCCTGAAGCGGCGCCCGAGGCTGTAGTGCACCGCGATCAGCGGAACGATGAGCGACAGGCTGTTGACCGCCAGGTGCACCAAGTCAGCGGGCTCGAACAGGAGCCCCTGTAGGAGAAGTCCGACGGCGAAGCCGAACAGGGTGGGGACGAAGCCCAGGGTCAGATAGATCGCCATTGCCCCGACGAAGTGCAGCTCGGACGGCCCTACGTTCATGTGAAAGCCCTGCATGAACAGGGAGAAAAAGATCGCGGCGAGCAGGCATCGGACGATGTCCGCCGGCCGGATCAGCAAATCCCGGGAGTAATAGGCCAGGACGCCCACGGCCGAGACGTCGGCGAAGACGATCTTGGAAGCGGCGAGGTGACCGGGCTCGATGTGCATGGCTTGCTCCTTCGGTTTGTCGTTTATGGCGAGAAAAGGCGCGCACAGGCGCCGGGGTTGGAAGGGAAGTAAAGGTGCAGGTAAGAGGCATGGAGGCGGTCGGCACTGAACAGGGGCTCGGGGCGACCATCCTGCCGAACCGGTCGGCTCATGGCAGCAGGCGTCAGCGAGGTAGAGAGTCGCGAGTGGTGGAAGGTATGACCCCGCACCTCCCCCCC
>CAYYHR010000125.1:0-1784 GCA_964471705.1 uncultured Chromatiaceae bacterium | reverse complement strand
CAACAGGTCGAGATTGGCCCGGTAGGTGAAGGCGAAGGCGGCGTCCAGGGCAACGGCGATGCGTGTACCGGCAAGCAGTTGCTCCGCTGACGGCTGCCCAGCGGGCGGGAAGACCAGGGGGCGCGCCAAGCCATACACCCCGGGTGCAGGATAGCGCGGCGGCGGCCCGGTCGAGCCGTGCCTCCAGGTCGGCGATCTCCCGGGCCTGCACCAGGCCCAGGTGGCGGTGGGGCAAGGAGAGGGCATCGTCGCGAAACAGGGCGCCGCCCCAGCTCAGTCCCGCCTGCAGGCTTTCCTCCAACATGGACGCATGTGCCGGGCTGCCCACCCGGTTGGCGAGCACACCGGCGAATGGAAGGTCCGGACGGAAGCTCGCCAGGCCATGGGTTATGGCCGCAAAGCTCTGGGCCATCGCGGAGGCGTCGATGACGAGCAGCACCGGAATTCCGAACAGGGTCACCAGGTCGGCGCTGGAGGGGGAACCGCCATACAGACCCATGACGCCCTCTACCAAGAGGCGGTCGGATTCGGCGGCGGCCTCGTGCAAAAGGGCGCGGCAATGGTCTTCGCCGCCCATCCAGAGATCGAGCTGGTAGACCGGACGGCCCGAGGCCCATTCGAGGATCATGGGGTCGAGGAAATCCGGGCCGGTCTTGAATACCCGTACCCGCAACCCCTGTTTGCGATAGAGGCGGGCGAGTCCCGCCGTGACCGTGGTCTTGCCCTGTCCCGAGCTCGGGGCGGCAATAAAGAGGGCCTGACAGGAGGCGCGGGTGTCAAGCCCCGCATGAGCCTCGTCACCCGCCGTTGGTCCCGAAACCGAAACCGTGGCAGCGCTCACAGATCGATGCCGGCCTGGGCGCGCACACCGGTGCGGAAAACGTGTTTAACGTCACGCATCTCGGTGACGGTATCCGCCGCATCGATCAGCACCGCGGAGGCGGCACGGCCAGTAACCACCACATGCATGTGCCGAGGACTGTTTTGGATATCGGCGAGCACCAGGTCGATATCCAGGTAGGCATGCTTCAGCGGAAAGGTCAGCTCATCGAGGAGAACCAGGTCCAGTAGCGGATCGGCGAGCATACCCTGTGCGACGGTCCAGGCACACTCCGCCGCGGCGGCATCGCGCTGGCGATCCAGGGTCTCCCAGCTGAAGCCTTCTCCGAGTATCTGCCAGGTCACTGCCGGATGGTGGCGAAAAAAGGTCGCCTCCCCCGTGTCGCTGTGTCACTTTACGAACTGTGCGACGCCGACCCGCAGACCTCGACCCAACGCCCGAACGACCATGCCGAAGGCGGAGCTGGATTTGCCCTTCCCGTTGCCGGCCAGGACCAATAGCAGGCCGCGAGACTTACCAGCGCGGGCGACTGCGGCGTCCACGACCGCCTTCTTGCGCTGCATGCGCTCGCGATGGCGCAGCTCGGACGGCGGCACGCTGCCGGGTTGCGAAGATTGCGAACCCCATGGGGCGACGAATCTCCACCGACGAGAAACAGGGGACGAAATACAAAGACGCGACATGGTGACACCGCCCTTCGCAATGTCGATCCAAAGGCCTCAGGCCGGTCTCCGGGCTCGCGAGTGAGGATGTCCATCCTCGGGGCGGCGCCTTCCCATGTCTATGACACAGTGGCTCGATGCCGCGCCTCGACTCGCTTACCGTTGCGGGGGCAGCGCCGGAATTGCCGAGATCGCGAACGATCCGACGCACCGGCTTCCCGTTTCATCCCTCGGGCAGAAAACCCTCGGGACACCTGAGGTGGCGTCCGGATGCTAACCTT
>CAYYHR010000124.1:4158-9803 GCA_964471705.1 uncultured Chromatiaceae bacterium | reverse complement strand
TGATGCTTTTTTAGCCAGCTGTAGATTTTATTGGTAATTCATAGACATGCAGTCTTCCCCGGGGAATCTGCAGACCCGGCCCCGGGGATCAGGTCGCCGCCGCCATGTCAAGGGTCGAGTGTGAACAAATCTTTGATGGAAGTCACATCGGGACACACCGATAGCGCACGTTGGCAAGGGGTGCCGGGGGGGTTGCGCTCAACCGGAAAAACAGTCAGGATTATTCATTGGCATTGACCATCCGTCTATGGATGGCACAGAACGAAACGACGATCCCCTCCCGAGCGAGCCGAAGCCGTAGCGCATGACCCCTGCAGATCTCAAGCCAGTACGCGATCACATCGCCTCACGCATCATCGGACAACAGAGATTCATCGACAGCATGCTCGTCTGCCTGCTGAGCGACGGTCATCTTCTCGTGGAGGGTTTGCCGGGGCTGGCCAAGACCACGGCGGTCAAGGCGCTGGCCGAAGCGGTCGAAGGGGATTTTCACCGCATCCAATTCACGCCGGACCTGCTGCCGTCGGACCTCATCGGCACCGACATCTATCGGCACGAGAAGGGCGAGTTCGAGTTCCGCCCCGGTCCGCTGTTCCACAACGTGCTGCTCGCCGACGAGGTCAACCGCGCACCGGCCAAGGTGCAGTCGGCCCTGCTCGAGTCCATGGCCGAGCACCAGATCACCGTCGGGCAACGCACCTATCCCTTGCCCAAGCTCTTCATGGTGCTGGCTACTCAGAACCCGATCGAGCAGGAAGGCACGTACCACTTGCCGGAGGCGCAGCTCGACCGTTTTCTGATGCAGGCGGTGGTCGACTATCCCACCCGCGAGGAAGAGCTCAAGATCCTGGAGCTGGACCACCAGCAGCAGAAGACCAGCTACACGGCTCCGGCCAAGCCCTTGACGCAAACCGAGCTGTTCGCCATGCGCCGGGACGTGGCGAGCCTGTACCTGGATCCGAAGCTCAACAGCTACATCGTCGATATGGTCCAGGCGACGCGCAACCCCAAGGTCTACGATCCGGACCTGGGCCGTTGGTGCCGCTTCGGGGCATCGCCCCGCGCGAGTATCGCCTTGGCACGTTGCGCCCGCGCCCGCGCCTGGATGGACGGCGACCAGTTCGTCGCCCCCCACCATATCCAGGCCGTCGCCCCGGAGATCCTGCGCCATCGCCTACTCCTGACCTTCGAAGCGGAGGCCGAGGGTGTCACCACGGACGAGTTCGTCAACCGGCTGCTCAACTTGGTCGCGATCCCCTGACTCGGCTCAGCCGGCGACATGACGCCAAGCTCAGAACTGATCCGGTCTGTGTCTCGTCGCATGCGGCTCCCCTAAATGAGTCTGTACCCCCGTCTGGACGACCTGCTGGAGCTACGCCACCAGGCTCATACCCTGGGGCTGCCTTCGCACCACTTGGTCAATTCCACCTTCGCCGGACTCTACGCTTCGGTCTTTCGCGGCGCCGGGGTCAATTTCGAGGAGGTTCGCGAGTACCGCGAAGGCGACGATATCCGCTATATGGACTGGAAGGTCACCGCCCGCATCGACAAGCCCCATCTCAAGGTCTTCCGCGAGGAGCGGGAACGCTCGGTGGTGCTCTGTGTGGACAAAGGTCCGCACATGAGCTTCGGCACCCGCGGCACCTTCAAGTCCGTGCAGGCCGCTCGCGCCGCGGCCCTGATCGGCTGGGCGGCGAGTCGCCTCAACGATCGGGTAGGGGGCATGGCTTTCGGGGACATGCAGGCGGGCCTGCAGCACTTCAGGCCCTCGCGTGGCCGCCGTGCGCTCTGGCAGCTCCTGCGCACCCTGACCGAGCCGGGCATGACGCGAGACGCGTCCATCGACTGCCTGGGAGGTGCCTTGCAGCGGGCCACTCGGGGTCTCCCGACGGGATCTCTCGTGTTCGTCATCGCCGATCTCAACCGGGATGCCATGGATTTGGAGCGCGTCCTCGGCACATTGATTCAGCGCAATTCCGTGGCCCTGATACCGGTCGACGATCCTGCGGATTGGGAGATCCCATCCATGGGGGTAACGACCTTCACCGGGACCGATGGAATGCTCGTGGAGATCGACACGGACGATCCCCGGGCCCGGCAGATCTATCGCGATACCTGGGAGGAGCGGCGTGAGATGCTCCAGGCCATGGCCTACCGGCTCAACATCATCTTGCTGCCGGTGCGCACCGACAAGGAGATCCACCTCACCTTGATCCGCGATCTGGAGCAGCGTGCGCGGTCGCGGGCGGTCTGAAGAGCTGAATGTACCCGGGCGTAGAACAGCTTCGCGATATACAGGGCATCCAGGGTGTGCCATGGTGGCCGCCCGGCCCCGGCTGGTGGCTGCTGGCCGCAGCCGTGCTGGTGCTGGTCGTTTCGGCTTGGCGATTCCGTGCCCAGATCCGACTACGCATACCGCCCCTTCCCGTTCTCAACCTCGGTACCTGGCGGTGGGACGCGGCGCGGCAGCTGCGCGACCTGCGCAGGCGCGCGGGCACCCAAGACAGCAAGCAGACCGCTGGCGAGCTTTCGGAGCTGCTTCGGCGCATCGCGATGGCGCGCCTCGGGCGCGATGCCTGTGCCGGACTGACCGGTGAGGACTGGCTGGCCTGGCTCGGAGGTAACGATCCGAAAGGCTTCGACTGGCCGCGGCACGGGCGTCTCCTGCTCGATGTCCCCTATGCCCCACCCGGGAAATCGAACCGCTCCGGTGAGCTGCTCTCCCTGATCGACGCCGCGTACGACTGGGTCGAGGTCGAAGAACGAAAGAAGGCCGATGTTTGAATTTCACTGGCCCTGGGCGGGCCTGCTCCTGCTGGTCCCCTTTCTGCTGCCCTTTCTGTGGCCCGAGCGGCGCGTGCGCCGCGAGGAAGACCTGGAGGGACAGCGCATCACCCTGCTGCATCCCCAGCTCGGGGAGCTGCGTGCCGCCTACCAGGCCCGCCGCCCCCGCCGCCAGCTCGCGGGTTGGCTCTACAAGGGGCTCCTCTATCTGCTGTGGGCGTCCCTCGTGGTGGCGCTGATGCGGCCCCAGTGGCTCGAGCCTCACACCGAGGTCAGCACGCCGGGGTATGACCTGATGCTGGCCGTGGATGCATCCCACTCCATGGACGCCTTGGACTTCACCGTCGAGGGCCGGCAAGTGACCAGGATGCAAGTGGTCAAGGGGGTCATGGGCCGCTTCGTGGATTCCCGCAAAGGGGACCGCATCGGGCTCATCATCTTCGGCAGTCAGGCCTTCGTGCTCTCACCCCTGACCCTGGATCGCCTGGCCGTGCGACAGCTACTGGGCGGTGTGGTGCCCAGCATCGCCGGTCAAGGCACGGCCCTGGGGGATGCCATCGCCCTGGGCGTGAAGAAGCTGCGTGACCGGCCCCCGGGCTCTCGTGTCATGATCCTGATCGCCGATGGCGATAACACCGCAGGTAGCTTCTCACCCCTCGAGTCTGCCGCGCTGGCCCGGGCGACCGGTGCCCGCATCTACGTCATCGGTGTTGGCAGCAATCAGAAGAGCATCCCCATCATGGAGGAGGGCGCCATCAAGCATCGGGATGATCTGACCATGGACGAAGACACGCTGCAGCGTATCGCGAAGATCAGCGGCGGTGCCTATTTCCGCGCTACCGACACCAGTGCATTGGAGGAAATCTCCTCGCGTATCAGCCAGCTGGAGAAGACGCAGGCGGAAGCCCGCACCGCCTTCCTACCCACGCCTCTGTACCGCATCCCGCTAGCCGTCGCCCTCCTGGCGCTGTTGGGGCTGGGATTGTTCCCGGAGGGGCGCAAGCGTTTCGTCACGAGGGTTGCCAGTGGTTGAGACCGGCTTCAACTTCGCCCAGCCGGTTTGGTTTTGGGGCCTGTTGGTCATGATTCCCGTGGCCATCTGGTTGTGGCGGAGCTCCGCCAAGGCGGCGCGCGGGCCTATCCATCGGTATGCCGATCCGCACCTGCTGCCGCATCTGACCGGCACCCGGGAGCTCAAGGCCGCTGAGCGCTGGGGCCGCTTCCTGCGCTGGTCATTGCTCTGGACGCTGTTGATCGTTGCCATGGCCGGCCCCAGGTGGGATTACGAGGATATCCGCCTCTTTCACCCGGGAAACAACCTGCTGATCCTCCTTGATATTTCTCGTTCCATGCAGGCGGACGACGTATCGCCGAGCCGCCTCGGCCGTGCCCGGCAGGAGATTCAGGACCTGATCATGGAGGATCGCCAGGTACGCCTGGGCTTGATCGCCTTTGCCTCGGTACCCCACGTCATCTCCCCCATCACCGAGGATACCTACACGATCCTGAACGACCTTCCGGCCTTGTCCACCGATTTGACCCAGCTCCAGGGCAGCCGTCTGGACGCGGCGTTGGACCGCGCCGAGAATCTGCTCACCGGCCTGCCGAAGGAGAGCGCGCGCTCGATCCTCCTCATCTCGGATGGCGATTTCGACGAGCCGGATCTGATCCCGCACGTCGAGAAGCTGGCCGCAGACGGCATTCGGCTTCACGTGCTCGGCGTCGGAACAGAGGAGGGTGCGCGGGTGCCGGCGCCGAAAGGTGGTTGGGTCCTCGACCGAACGGGCGAGCCCGTGCGGACCTCTCTCAATGCAAAGTTGCTCGAAGATCTGGCCCGTGCCGGCGGCGGGACCTACCAGCTGGCCGACTACCGTGCTCGCGATACAAGGAACATCCTCGAGGCATCGGCGGTCAGACAGCTGCCCCCGGAGGCAGGAGACGAGCGCACCCGTGTCTGGAACAATCGCTTCTATCTGCCGCTCTTGGCCCTCGCCGCCCTGCTGGTACCGAGTTTCCGGGGACGAGCCCGGTTTCGCTCCAAGACATGAAAAAGATCGCGCTGACATCTTCCTTCGTAGCGACGCTGGCGCTTGCTGCCGGTGCTCGCGCAAATCTGTTCCTGAACCAGGAGCAAGAGGCCTACGAGCGCTACCTGGCAGGCGATTACAGTCATGCGGCCGATGGCTTCGGGGATGAGTATCGGCGCGGCGTGGCCCTTTACAAAGCTGGACGTTTCCAGGAGGCCGCGGACGCCTTCAGTCAGGTGGAACGCTCGTCCGTGAACGAGGATGCCGAGTACAACTTGGGCAATGCCCGCTTCCAGCTCGGCGACTACACGGGGGCCGTGGCGGCTTACGAGAGGGTATTGAGCACCGATCCGAGCAACGAAGACGCCCGGCACAATCTGTCACTTGCCAGGGAAAGGCTCGCTCGCCTCGAGCAGGAGATGTACGAGAAGAAAAAGGAGGAGCAGAAAAAGGCGGAGGAGAAGCGCCGTAGGAAGGAAGAGGAAAAGGGAGCGGAGAAAGAGCAGCAGAAGGAAAAGCAGCAGAAGAAAGACCAACAAGATCGCCAACAGGAGCAGAAGCCGCAGGAGCAGGGGAAAGAAAAGAAGGAGCAACAGGAGCTGAAGGAAGGGAAGCCACAGGAGAAGAAGCCGGAGGAGGCGCAGAAGCAGCAGCAGAAGCAGCAACAACAGAAGGAACAGCAACAAAAAGAACAGCAGAAACAGAAGCAAGAGGAGCAACAGCAAGAGGAAAAGAAGCAGGACCAGCAGCAACAGCAACAGAAGCAGGAACAGCAGCAAAAGCAGGAACAGCAGCAAAAGCAGGAACAGCAGCAAAAGCAGGAACAGCAGCAAA
>CAYYHR010000124.1:3982-4058 GCA_964471705.1 uncultured Chromatiaceae bacterium | reverse complement strand
AGCAGGAACAGCAGGAACAGCAACAGCAACAGCAGGAACAGCAGTCTTCCGAGCAGCAGGGCGAGTCGGAGAAAGA
>CAYYHR010000124.1:0-3882 GCA_964471705.1 uncultured Chromatiaceae bacterium | reverse complement strand
AAAAGCCGGAGCAGAAGGAGGGAAAAGGTAAGGAAGAGCAGCGCCCGGAGGAAGGCAAGGGAGAGGAGAAGCCGACCGAGGAAAAGCCCAGCCAGGGCGGTGAAGAGGAAAAGCCGGGCGAGGGCAAGCACCCCAAGGAAGAAGAGAAGACACCCGGAAAGGCCGAGGAGAAGCAGAAGAAGGCGGAGAAGACGGGCGAAAAGGGCGAGCAACCGCCTGAGGAGAAGACCGGTGGTCGCAGGACCCGACGGGAGCAGCAGCCGGCAGCGGTACCGCCGGAGCAGATGCCGGAAAAGGGTGCGGCAGAAGCGGTCGACCGTTTCGATCAGCTCGGCCAGCAGCCCATGTCCGACCAGGAGCCGAATGCCGAGCAGGCCGCCGCGGCCGCGTTGGGCGGAATGCCGGTGATGGGTCCCGGTTTGGCCATCATGGAGCAGCGGCTACAGCAGGTCGAAGGCGATCCTTCGCTGCTGATGCGCAACCAATTCATGCTCGAGGAGATGCAGCAGATGCGAGCGTCCGGCGGCCCGTTACGGGAGAGCAGGCCTTGGTAGTCGAGAGCAGAAAGTCGGCCAGCCGTGAGGGGAAAGGGATCTCTGGCGCGTTGGACAGCGCCTGAGCCTGCCTCCGGCATTCAATGGCGCAAGCGCGAAGTCATGTTTAAGCGAATTCCCAGCCTAGTTTGCGTCTCGGCGCTTACCCTGTTGGTCGTGGCGGCCCAAGTACAGGCATTTACCTTTTCTTTCCCCTTCCCGGGCTCGTCCGACCGCGACAACCGGCAGCCACCGGGCCCCGGGCCCTGGCAGTTCCGGCCTCAGGGACCCGGCAACGCACGCGGCTTCCCACCCGCCTACCAGCAGCCGCCGGCTGCCGCCTCGGGCCAGATGCCGGCATACCAGCAACCCTCATACCAGCAACAACCTGCCTACCAGCAACCAGGGCCGAAGTACGGACCCGGCTGGCCGGGCCAGTATCCGTCTCCCTACGGTCAGCAGGCGCCGCAACAGGCCGGTAACCCTCCACGGTTGGAGCTGGAGCTCAGCGACCATCAGCCCTATGTCGAAGAGCACGTCCTGCTCGAGCTGCGTGTGGTCAGCGACGAGAACCTGGAAACCGCGACTCCGGAGCTGCCGACCAGCAACGATGTTCTGTTTCAGAAGATCGAAGGACCCAAGGCGAGCTCCCGGCGTGGTCCTCGGGGCAACCAGGAGATCGTTAACGAGTTCGTCTACACCCTCACGCCACTGCGGGCGGGCAACATTGAAGTTCCGCCTCTACGCGTTACCGGCAATTCCTACGGAAGCGGATACGGATATGGTTACGGACAGGGTCGAGGCCAGCGCTTCGAGGTGACCACCTCGGAGCCGATACGGCTGCAGGTACGGCCGGCAATGGCGTCGGTTCGGCCCTGGCTGCCGCTCGAGAATCTGACCTTGAAGGCGACCCTCGATGGCGGCGAGGAGGTCGAGCAGGGTCACCCGGTCACCCTGACATTGGAGCTCGACGCCGAGGGTGCCACCGGGAGCCAGCTGCCAAGCCTGGAGTCGCTGCTTCAGTCCCCGGAATTTCGCGTCTACCGTGAGCAAACCCTGACTGAAAACCACCTTTCCCAGGACGGAAACCACCTCCAGGGTCGGCGCACGGAGTATTTCACCCTCGTACCCCGTGCCGGCGGCAAGCTGCAACTTCCGGAGATCCGTATCCCTTGGTGGAACGTAACCACCGGCGCGCTGGAATATGCCGGCTTGCCGGTCCATACCCTCGATGTGGATGGTGATTCCAGCGCCTCGCCGTCGGGAGCCGCGAGCGGGGGCGAAAAGCTCGGCTGGTTCTGGCTGCCGCTTGCAGCCGTCAGCCTTCTCCTGCTGGGTTACTGGGGTGGCATTTGGTACAAGGGGCGGGCGACCACCGGCGCATCCGATGAGGCGGGCGCCGAGAGGGGGGCTGGTGGAAAGCTGCGCGAGCGTTTCGGCACCGGCCTTGGCAGTCTGGCAACGAGTCTGTCAGCGGGTGCCGCGGAACTCGCAAAACGTATGAATCCGGCGCCGCTGTTAGCTCGCATCCAGCCGCGACTGAGCAAAGCCCTGCCGCCTTCGAGCAGATTTTTGCGCTGCGTGCGCACGGCCAATCGGGAAGAAGATCCTGCGGTGTGGGCGGAGCGCTTTCAGGATCTGACCTGTCGTCACTTGCAGTTCGACACCCAAACCCCCCTGCCGGGCATCACCGGAAAGATCCTGGCCCTACGCCCGGGTGCCGATCCGGAACAGCTCCGGAGTCTCATGCAGCAGCTCGACGGGGCCCTCTACGGTAACCAGGATATCGACTTCAGGCGCTGGAAGAGACAGTTCCGCAGCCAGATCGGCCGTCGGCGTGGCCTTGCAGGCTCCAGCGGCAAGAAGCTTCGCCTGATTCGCGCCCGGCTACCGGAGCTCAATCCGCAAGGGGGCTGAGGCAGCTTTAATCCGGAAATTAGCCTGGAGGAATCGAGTCAGGTCCCATAGGCCAGATTCGGCCCCAGCCAGCGCTCGACCTCAGCGACCGGCATCTCCTTGCGCTCGGCATAGTCCCGGATCTGATCCCTGCCCAGCTTGCCGACCGCGAAATAACGGGCATCCGAGTGAGAGAAGTAGAGTCCGCTCACCGAGGCGGTTGGAACCATGGCCTTGGACTCGGTGAGCCAGATGCCGGTCTGGGATTCCACGTCCAGCAGCTCCCACAGGGTGTCCTTCTCCGTGTGATCCGGACAGGCAGGGTACCCGAGGGCGGGGCGGATACCCTGGTATCGCTCGGCGATCAGGTCCTCGTTGCGCAGATCCTCATCGTCGGCATAGCCCCAATACCTCCTGCGCACCCGCTCATGGAGCATCTCGGCCAGGGCCTCGGCCAGGCGGTCCGCCAGGGCCTTCAGCATCAGGGCGGAGTAGTCGTCGTGATCGGCCTCGAAGGCCGCGACCCGCTCGTCGATCCCGATTCCAGCCGTGCAGGCGAAGGCGCCCAGGTAATCCGCGAGCCCGGTCTGCGCCGGCGCGATGAAGTCCGCCAGGCACTCGTTGTACCTACCCTCGGGCTGGCGGCCCTGTTTGCGCAGGAAGTGGAGAACGGCCCGGGGCTCGAGCCGATCCTCGTCGGCGTAGACCAGGAGGTCGTCCCCCTCCGCGTTGGCCGGGAGAAGGCCGATGACCGCGGCGGCCCGCAACCATTTCTCCGCGATGACGCTCCGCAGCATGGTCTGCGCGTCGTCGAAGAGCTTGCGCGCCTCCTCGCCCTTTTTGGGATCATCCAGGATCCGCGGGTAGCGACCGCGAATTTCCCAAGCGTGGAAGAAGAAGGTCCAGTCGATGTAGCGGGCGATCTCCGCCAGCGGGATATCCGCGAGGAGCTGAACGCCGGGCTGGACGGGGACGGGCGGGGCGTAGCTGGACCAATCGATGCTCGTCCGATTGGCCCGGGCCGTGGCCAGCGGGACCAGATCGCGGGCTTCGTCCTTGGCGGCGCGGCGCCCGCGCACCTGGGCGTACTCGGCGCGGATCGAAGCGGCGAAGCCCTCGCTCTTCTCCCGGGAGAGCAGGCTCGCCGCCACGCCCACGGCCCGGGAGGCATCCGGCACATGGACCACGGGCTGCCCGTACTGGGGCTCGATCTTCACCGCCGTGTGGACCTTGGAGGTGGTGGCACCCCCGATCAGCAGCGGGATCCGAAAGCCCCGTCTCTGCAGCTCCTTGGCCACGTGGACCATCTCGTCCAGGGAGGGCGTGATGAGGCCGGACAGGCCGAGGATGTCGACCTGATTCGCCTCGGCGGCGTCGAGGATGTCGTCTGCCGGGACCATGACGCCCAGGTCGATGACCTCGTAATTGTTGCACTGGAGCACGACGCCGACGA
>CAYYHR010000123.1:5236-9847 GCA_964471705.1 uncultured Chromatiaceae bacterium | reverse complement strand
TGCTGCCGGGCGTGACCCTGGTGGTGTCGCCGTTGATCGCCCTGATGAAGGACCAGGTCGACGCCCTGACCGCACGCGGGATCGCCGCCCGACAGCTGGACTCGACCCTGTCGGCAGAGAGCTACCGCGAGGTGATGGCGCAGGTCCGCCACGGCGAGCTGCGGCTGCTCTATGTGGCGCCGGAGCGGTTCAACAACGAGCGCTTCCGCGAGGCGATCCGCACCCTCCCGATCTCTCTCTTCGCCGTGGACGAAGCCCACTGCATCTCGGAGTGGGGACATAACTTCCGACCCGACTATCTCAAGCTGGCGGGTTTTGCCCGCCAATTCGGCGCGGAACGGGTATTGGCCCTGACCGCCACGGCCACGGCACAGGTTCTGGACGACATCTGCAGCGGATTCGCGATCGAGCCGGCCCATGCCGTGAGGACAGGTTTCTACCGGTCCAACCTCTTCCTGTTGACCACCCCAGTCACCCATGGTGAGCGGGACCCATTGCTGCTGAAGCAACTGCATGAGCGTCCCCGTGGCCCCGCCATCGTCTATGTGACCCTGCAGAAGACCGCCGAAGCCCTGGCCGAGCGACTACAGGCCGCCGATCTGCCGGCCCGCCCCTATCATGCCGGCATGAAGGACGATGCCCGCAAGGAGATCCAGGACTGGTTCATGGCCTCCTTCGAGGCCATCGTAGTGGCAACCATCGCCTTCGGTATGGGCATCGACAAGGCCGATATCCGCTACGTCTACCACTACAACTTGCCGAAGAGTCTGGAGAATTACTCCCAGGAGATCGGTCGCGCCGGGCGCGACGGCCAGCCCTCTATCTGCCAGGCTCTCATCTGCCCGGACGACCTGAACGTACTGGAGAACTTCGTCTACGGTGATACCCCGACACAGGCCGCTGTCCAGGGACTCTTGGAATCCTTGTTGACTGGTGAGAGCCGGCTCGAGCTCAACCTCTACGATCTCTCCTTCCGGCACGATATTCGCCCCCTGGTGCTGCGCACCCTGTTGACCTATCTGGAGCTGGACGGCTATCTGCGTGGTGGCACGCCCTTCTATGCCGACTACCAGTTCAAACCCCTGATGGAATCGGGCCAGATCCTGGATCGATTCCAAGGCGAGAGACGCCAGTTTTTGGCCGGCCTGTTCAGACAGGCGGAAAGGGCCCGGACCTGGCTCCATATCGATCCCGCTTCTGCCGCCGGGAACTTGCATACCGACCGGGAACGGGTGGTCCGCGCCCTCGATTGGCTGGGCGAGCAGCAGATGTTGGAGGTCAAGGTCGCCGGCATCCGCCACCGCTATGAGCGTCTGAAGACGCCGGCGGATATCGCCGCCCTGGCCGATTCGCTCCATCAGCGTATGTTGAAGCGGGAGCAGGCCGAGGTCCACCGTCTGCAACAGGTGCTGGAGCTCGCGGGCGCCGACAGTTGCCAGACCGCCATGCTGGCTGCCCACTTTGCCGAGATCTTGCCCGACCCCTGTGGCCACTGCTCATGGTGTCAAGGTGGCAAACAGGCCACTCCCCGACGGATCGAGGCATCGCTTCCCGAAGATCTGGAGAGCCGAGTACAAGACCTGCTGCAACAGCAGGGAACAGATCCGGTCCTGCAGGATGCCCGTTCGCTGGCGCGCTTCCTCTGTGGCATCACCTCCCCCCGTATCAGCCGGGCGAAGCTCGTCGGCCACCCGTTGTTCGGCATTGCCGAGAGGACTCCGTTCAAGCAGGTGCTGGCTCGGGTGGAAGGGAGGCGCGCAGCAGGGCCGTAGGGCGATCCGCTACGCGGGCTGATGAAGCCTCCTTTTGTTTGTTCCCTTTTGTTCGCACGTTACGATGGCAGACCCATCCCAGATCGAGATTCCCGCGACCTACATGCGCGGAGGCACCAGCAAAGGCGTCTTCTTCCGCCTTGCCGACCTGCCCCGCTCAGCGCAGATTCCTGGCCTGGCCCGGGACCGACTACTGCTGCGGGTAATCGGCAGCCCGGATCCTTACGGCAAGCAGATCGACGGCATGGGCGGCGCCACCTCCAGCACCAGCAAGACAGTCATTCTGTCCAAGAGCGACCGCCCTGGGCACGATGTCGATTACCTTTTCGGCCAAGTCGCCATCGACCAGCCCTTGGTCGACTGGAGCGGTAACTGCGGCAACCTCTCCGCGGCGGTGGGCCCCTTCGCCATCAGCAACGGTCTGGTCGATGCCGAGCGCATCCCGCAGAACGGCATCGCCACCGTGCGCATCTGGCAGCAGAACATCCAAAAGACGATCATCGCCAAGGTACCTATCACCCATGGCCAGGTGCAGGAGACTGGGGACTTCGAGCTCGACGGTGTCACCTTCCCTGCCGCCGAGGTCGAGCTGGAGCTCCTGAGCCCGGTGAATGCCGGCGACGCCCTGTTTCCCACCGGAAACCTGGTCGACGACCTGGAGGTGCCGGGAATCGGTCACCTGCAGGCGACCCTGATCAACGCCGGTATCCCGACCATCTTCGTCGACGCCGACGCCATCGGCTACACCGGCACCGAGCTGCAGGAGTCAATAAACGGCGACGCCGAGGCGCTGAAGATGTTCGAGACCATACGCGCCCTCGGTGCGCTGCGCATGGGGCTGATCGATCAGATAGAAGATGCAATGCAGCGTCAGCACACCCCCAAGGTGGCCTTCGCCTCCCCCGCGGCCAGTTACATCGCTTCCAGCGGCAAACAGATCGACGCCGCCGACATCGACCTCAACGTGCGCGCTCTTTCCATGGGTAAGCTGCACCACGCCATGATGGGCACCGCCGCGGTCGCTATCGGGACCTCCGCGGCGATTCCCGGCACCTTGGTCAACCGCGCCGTCGGTGGCGGCACGCGTAACGAGGTGACCTTCGGCCACCCCTCAGGGACTATGAAGGTTGGTGCCGTGACGGCCCGGAACGATGGTCGGTGGACAGTCGAAAAGGTAGTAATGAGCCGCAGCGCGCGGGTATTGATGGAAGGGGCGGTGCGGGTGCCGAAGGATTCTTTCTGAGTGTGGGGCGGGGTCTATACCCGTGTGTTGTGAGATATGTTGTGATTCTCCTAGGCAAGGGACGTACGGCGGTGGACGTTGCCGATGCGTTGCTGATCGATCCGGATACCGTTCGCAGCTACTTCAAGCGATGTTGCGATCCAAATCCCCCCTGGACTTGGCGAGGGACGACCGACAAGGCATGATGCAGCAACCGCTTGCCGGCTGGGCCGGTACCAGTCACAACCTGGCCGGGCAACCCGATTGCGCTGATTCCGGCTCGCCGCGCGCCGTGTAGCTCAAGAGGAGATGAGATGAAGATCACAGTGCTGGGCCTCGGCCTCATGGGGGCCGCCGTTGCCCTTCGGCTCAAGGGCCAGGGACTGAAAGTCGTCGGCTGGAACCGCAGCCCACAGAAGTCGCGGGAGCTTGCGAATCAGGGACTCGCAACGGCCGGCTCGGCGCGCGAAGCGATCGAGGGCTCGCAGGTCGTGGTCCTGATGCTCAGCGATGCCGAGGCCATCATGGAGACCCTCTTTGCGGCCGAGACGAAAGACAGCATCCGGGGCCGCGTGATCCTGCAGATGGGCACCATCGCACCCGCCGAAAGCCGGGATCTGGCGGATCGTGTCAGGACCGCCGGCGGCGAGTACCTGGAGTGCCCGGTGCTGGGCAGCCTGCCGGAGGCGCGGGAGGGCAGGCTCATCCTGATGGCGGGTGGGGAGCCGGCCTTGTTCGAGCGCTGTCTGCCGGTGCTTAGCGCTCTCGGCCCGGCCCCCCGTCTCATCGGCGACGTCGGCCGTGGCGCTGCCCTGAAGCTTGCCATGAACCAGCTCATCGCGGGGCTGACCAGCAGCTTTTCCCTCAGCCTGGGTCTGGTGCGCGCCGAGGGTATCGAGGTGGAGCAGTTCATGGGGCTCCTGCGCGGGAGCGCCCTCTATGCACCCACCTTCGACAAGAAGCTCGCCAACTACCTGTCCCACGATTACGGCAAGGCCAACTTCCCGCTCAAGCACCTGCTCAAGGACGTGCGCCTCTTCCGGAGTGTGGCGCAGGCTACCGGCATGGATACGGCCTTGATCGCGGCGGTCGAGGCGGCCTGTGTCCGTGCCTCGGACCGGGGCTACGGGGACCAGGACTATTCTGCCCTCTACGAGGCCTTCGCCCCAAAATGACGGAAGCACGGGATCCACGTCCCATGGACCTGCCATTCACCGACAAGCCCGGACGCCGGGAGCGGCACTTGCGTCGCCGACACCGCAACTCCCTGTTCGCCTTCCCCCCCGTCGAGGTCGAGCCCGAGGTCCTTCTCGCCGCTCAGAAGGAAGATCACGAAGAAATGGAGGCTTTTCGAATCGCTTTCCGGGAACAGGTTCAAACGGCGGTGGACCTGCAGCCTGACGCGGGGAGCGAGGTGGTGCTCACTCTCAAGGAAGAGCTCGAGAAGCTCTATGAGCAGGCATGCGGTCTGCCGGAAGACCAGGAGCGGGAAAAGGAGGCGTTGGCAAGACTCATCGGGCTGGTCATGAAGGCGGTCCGCAAGGCCGCAGGCGGGGATGCCCTGGCCAGGCAGGAGCTCGATGATGGAGAGCGAGCACGGGCCATCCACTTCCGGCT
>CAYYHR010000123.1:1935-5136 GCA_964471705.1 uncultured Chromatiaceae bacterium | reverse complement strand
CACGCAGTCTACGGTACCGAGGACATCATGTCCCATACCTGGATCGACATGGTGTTCTGGGGCCTGATCGCCGCAGGCGTGCTGGTCTCCCTGGTCAATGTCTTCTGGGGATGTCTGCCTTGTCGCCTGTCGCGGTTGGTACATGCAAAGGGCTTGCAGGATCATCTCTGCAGGAACCTGACCTGCTCCTGAGCATTCAGGGAGCGACCTTGCCTCGCCGCATGAGCCATCGAGCCCGAAGCAGAAGCTCATAGCCCGCGATCCCCGAGGCGTCCGCGGCGAAGTCCAGGAGAGAGCAGTCTCGGAAAGGCAGGAGTCCCTGGATCAGCTCGATCATCAGCCCGTAGCCCAGCAGGAAGGTCCACCGGTAGGGCTGGAGCCGACGGCCCGGATAGGATCGGTCGGCGAGCCAGGCGAGGACGCCGAATGCCAGGAAGTGGTCGAATTTGTCGTTCGTGCCCCCCGGCAGCTGCTTCAGGGGCGCGAACGCCAGGTAGGCGATGACCAGCACGCAGATCAGGAGAACCAGCCGGAAGGCCTGACTGATTTGGGAGTCCGTCAGGGAGGGCAGACTCATCCGTGCTTGCGGGCGAGGGCGCGGTGGCCGATGTCGCTCCGAAAGTAGGCGTCTTTCCAGCCGATCTCGTGCACCAGGTCGTAGGCCCGGGACCGGGCAGCGCTCACGTCATCGCCGAGAGCGGTTGCGCACAGGACCCGGCCGCCGTTGGTCATCACCCGGCCGTCGGCGAGTCGGGTGCCTGCGTGAAACACCTTGCAGTCTGCGAGCTCCGCCACCTCCTCCAGACCGCGGATCGGGTGTCCCTTTTCGTAGACATCCGGATAGCCACCCGCCGCCATGACCACCCCCAGTGCGGCCCGCGGGTCCCATTCGTCCGGCACCTGATCGAGCCGCCCGTCGAGGGCTGCCAGACATAGCTCCACCAGGTCGGAGCGCAGGCGCATCAGAATGGGCTGGGCCTCGGGATCACCGAATCGGCAGTTGTATTCCAGGACCTTGGGCATGCCGTCCGCGTCGATCATCAGGCCGGCGTACAGGAAGCCGGTGTAGGTTACCCGCTCCGCCGCCAGCCCCTCGACCGTCGGTCTCATGACCTGGGCCATGATGCGCTCGTGGATCTCGGGTGTGACGATGGGTGCGGGCGAGTAGGCACCCATACCGCCGGTGTTGGGGCCCTGGTCCCCGTCGTCCCGGGCCTTGTGGTCCTGGGAGCTCGCCATGGGCAGGATGTGTCCGCCTCCCACGATGGCGATGAAGCTGGCCTCTTCGCCTGTCAGCTGCTCTTCGATGACGATGCACCTGCCGGCCGAGCCGAAGCGCCCGCCGCTCAACATGTCCCTGACCGCTTCCTCGGCGGTGGCCAGATCCCCGGCGAGGATCACGCCCTTGCCCGCGGCGAGCCCGTCCGCCTTGACCACGATGGGTGCACCGACCTCCCGAAGGTAGGCGAGGGCGGGCTCCGGCTCGGTGAAGGCCCGGTAGGCCGCCGTCGGGACGCCGTGGCGTGCGAGGAAGTCCTTGGTGAACGCCTTGGAGCCTTCGAGCCGCGCGGCACCTTTGGTCGGTCCGAAGCAGGGCAGGCCCATGTCCTGAAAGGCATTGACTACACCGGCGACCAGTGGGGCCTCGGGACCCACGATGGTCAGCTCGATGGCGTTCTCCCAGGCGAAGGCGACCAAGGCGTCCATGTCCTCGGAGCCGATGTCCAGATTCTCCACCCCCGGCTCGCCGGCGGTGCCGCCGTTGCCCGGCGCTACGAATACCTTTTCCACCAGGGGCGACTGGGCGGCTTTCCAGGCGAGGGCGTGCTCGCGCCCACCGCTGCCGATGATCAATATCTTCATGTCTCTTGTGGCTCTGGTTGTTTGGTCACGACCGAGCGGTCGAACAGGGATTACGCAAAGGAGATCATTCCTCGGCTGCTGGATTGGATGAAGCTCAGGATATGGGCAGTCTCCGGTCCGGGATACTCCTGCTCGGCCTTCTGCATGGCGTCAACCATTCGCAGACCTGAGCGGAAGATGACCCGGTAGACGGCCTTGATGGTGTTGCGCTGCTCCTGGGTGTAGCCGTTGCGACGCAGCCCGACGAGGTTCAGGCCGATGATCTTGGCCCGATGGCCGTCGGCAATCACGAAGGGCGGTACGTCCTGGGGGACGCCGGTCACACCCGCGATCATGGAGACGGAGCCGATCCGGCAGAACTGGTGTACGGCTGTCTGTCCGGACAGGAATACTCGGTCCTCGACCTCCACATGGCCGGCCAGCGTCGCCGTGTTGGCGAAGATATTGTGGTTGCCCACAATGCAGTCATGTCCCACGTGGCTGTAGGACATCAGGTAGTTGTGGTCCCCGATGCGGGTCCCCTGATCGGACTTGATGCCACGGCTGATGTTGACTCCCTCCTTGAAGTGATTGTAATCGCCGATGGTAAGGGGCTTCCCCGCCTCAGGGCTGTATCCCAAGTCCTGGGGCTCGGCGCCGATGGTGGCACCGTGGCAGACACGGTTGTGGGATCCCATCCGCGTCGCACCGTAGATGCGTACGCAGCTCTCGATGACGCAGTCCGGCCCCACGCGGGCCCCGCTCTCGACAATGGAGTAAGGGCCCACCCGAACGGAGGGGTGGATCCGGGCACCTTCCTCGATAATGGCCGTGGGATGGGCGTTCACTACCGAGTCCGACGGCCGTCGATTTCCGAGATGATGTGGTGGGTAAGCGCAGATCTCAGGCCGTGGATCGGCCGGGCTCAATGCCGGAAATGGCGCATTCCGGTGAAGACCATCGCCATTCCGTGCTCGTCCGCGGCGGCGATGACCTCCTCGTCTCGCATGGAGCCGCCGGGCTCGATGACGGCTCGGATGCCCACGGCGGCGGCGTTGTCGATGCCGTCCCGGAAGGGGAAGAAGGCGTCTGAGGCCATAACCGCACCCGCCACGTCCAGACCCGCCTGCTCGGCCTTGATGGCCGCGATGCGCGCCGAGTTCACGCGGCTCATCTGCCCCGCTCCGACCCCGATGGTCATGCGGTCGCGCCCGTAGACGATGGCGTTCGACTTGACGTACTTGGCCACGCGCCAGGTGAAGAGCAGGTCCTCCATCTCCTCATCCGTGGGTGCCCGTTTGGTAACCACCTCGAGCTTCAGGGTCAGGGACAGGTCCGCCTCCTGGACCAGGAGTCCGC
>CAYYHR010000123.1:0-1835 GCA_964471705.1 uncultured Chromatiaceae bacterium | reverse complement strand
GGATCGGTCGAAAAGGCCCGCTCGTACGCCTCCTGGAGGTTGGTCCCCAGGGCGACGCCGCAGGGGTTGGCGTGCTTGACGATGACGCAGGCAGTTCCCTCGTCGAACTGCTTGATACATTCCAGCGCGGCGTCCGTGTCCGCGATGTTGTTGTAGGACAGCTCCTTGCCCTGGAGCTGGCGTGCCGTTGCAATACTCGCCTCGCGGACATCGCGCTCGACAAAGAAGGCCGCCTGCTGGTGAGGATTCTCGCCGTAGCGCATGGCTTGCTTGCGCTGGAACTGCATGCTCAGGGTGCGCGGGAAGACTCTGTCTTCCCCGGCGCCGACCTGCAGGCCCAGGTAGTTGGCGATGGCACCGTCGTAGCGGGCCGTATGCTCGAATGCCTTGACTGCCAGATCGAAGCGGGTGCCCTCGCTGACCGCGCCGTCCTGCTCCCTCATCTCCGCCAGGATCCGGGGGTAGTCGGCGGCGTCCACCACAACCGTTACCGCTGCCCAGTTCTTCGCCGCCGCCCGTAGCAGGGTGGGGCCACCGATGTCGATGTTCTCGATGGCGCTGGGTAGGTCGCAGTCCGGGTCCGCTACGGTGCGCTCGAAGGGATAGAGATTGACCACCACCAGATCGATGGGCTTGATCCCGTTCTCCCGCATCACCGAGTCGTCGATTCCCCGCCGCCCCAGGATGCCCCCGTGAATGCGCGGGTGCAGGGTCTTCACGCGCCCGGCCATCATCTCGGGGAAGCCAGTGTAATCTGTGACTTCCAGCACCGGGATCCCCTCGTCCGTCAGGAGCGCTGCCGTCCCGCCGGTCGACAGGATCTGGACCCCGCTCGACACCAGGTCGCGGGCGAGGTCCACCGCGCCCGTCTTATCGGAAACGCTGATCAATGCGCGTCGTATGGGCTGCATCTATATGAATATCTACCGGAACGGTCAATTGTACGCTCGTGCCGCTACCTCAGAAAGCGCGGCAACCCTAATCTCAGTCTTCCTGACGAATCCCGTAGCCCACCATCTTCTTGCGCAAGGTGCTCCGGCTCAATCCCAGCAGGCGCGCTGCCCGCGTTTGATTACCCTGGGTGTAGTCGAGCAAGGTCTCGATCAGAGGATGCTCGACCTCCCCCAGAACCATCTCGTGCAAACCGGTCACCTCATGTCCGTCGAGGCTGCGAAGGTAGCTCCGCATCGCATTGCGAACACATTCCCTCAGCGGTTCCGTTCGATCCGCCCGGAATACGGGAGGTTCCCCCAAATCTTCTTCTATTTGCTGAATCTCTATTTTTCTTGCCCTTGCCCTTATGGTTGTTAGCACTTTAAGTCCTCCGCAATTGCCCATCGCAAAGAGCCTCGGATTCTCGGCTCTTTCCTGTTGTTGCGGCGTCTTCACCCGTGAGAGCCGATCCATGGCCTGTGCATACGCGGCCCGCACCGAACCCCACCACCTCGGTCTGCCGAGCTACCCCTTCCGCATAATCCGAGTGCGGAGATTGGACCCTCTAAGGACAGGGGCTCATATGCTGCGCGCTCGGGATGTTTCTCTTCGATCCATCCTCGGGCACGGACTGCGGGGTCGAACGCCGATTCCCGAGCCGTCTCGGACGTCCCGGAAACTCCGAAGGCAGCCCTATGGGCTGGGCGGCCTTTTTCCCAATGATAGCATCGGCACATCCCGAGTTCAGCAACCCTTGCGTTGATCTGAATCAGGAGAAGGCAAAGCCAAAGGGTCAGCGCACGCTCGATCTTGTAAAGACCCCTTTGCCTTGACCGAACACTGGGCAAAGGTTAGCATCCGGACGCCACCTCAGGTGTCCCGAGGGTTTTCTGCCCGAGGGA
>CAYYHR010000122.1:0-9921 GCA_964471705.1 uncultured Chromatiaceae bacterium | reverse complement strand
ACGAGATCATGGTCTGCACCCCGGCTATCCGCAACCTGATCCGCGAGGACAAGGTTGCTCAGATGTACTCGGCAATCCAGACGGGTCAGGCCCACGGCATGCACACCATAGATCAGAACCTCAAGGAGCTAGTGAAGCGAGGGCTTATCTCCCAGTCCGAGGCGAGGGCACGCGCCGTGGCCAAAGAGACCTTTTCCTAGCTTTCCGATCGATAACGGCACCTTACATCCCTGCCGCGAGCTCGGCGACGAGCCCCTGGCGACTTCCTCACAGACCGAGATCCTCGAGGGGGACCCCATGGAGATGAATCAGCTTCTGATCCTGATGGCGAAGAAGAAGGGCTCCGACCTCTTCATAACCTCCGGTCGCCCGCCGTCGATCAAGATCGACGGTGTCATCCATCCCGCGGGGAAGGAAGCGCTCACGCCCACACAAGCTAGGGACATGGTCGCCAGCATCATGAACGACAAACAGCAAAGGGAGTTCGAGGAGACCAAGGAGTGCCAGTTCGCCATAGAGGCCAAGGGCGTCGGGCGCTTCCGTGTCAGCGCCTTCGTTCAACGCGACCACGCGGGGATGGCTCTGCGCCGCATCGAGACCCGGATCCCGACCATCGATGATCTACGCCTGCCGCAGGTCATGCGGGACCTGGCCATGACGAAGCGTGGAATGGTCATCTTCGTGGGGGCAACGGGCACAGGTAAGTCGACCTCGCTCGCATCCCTCATCGGATACCGCAACCACCACAGCAATGGGCACATCATCACCATCGAAGACCCCATCGAGTATGTGCATGAGCATGATGGCTGCATCGTCACGCAACGCGAGGTTGGTGTGGACACCGAGTCCTACGAGATCGCACTCAGGAACACCCTGCGCCAGGCCCCGGATGTCATCCTGATGGGAGAGGTCCGTACCCGCCAAACCATGGAGCAGGCGGTCGTCTTCGCCGAGACGGGGCACTTGGTGCTCACGACCCTGCATGCCAACAACGCCAATCAGGCGTTGGATCGCATCATCAACTTCTTTCCGGAGGAGAGTCGCAACCAGCTGTTCATGGATCTGTCCCTGAACCTCAAGGCCATCGTCGCTCAGCAGTTGGTGCCGCGCAAGGACGGAATCGGCCGGCGGGCAGCAGTGGAAGTGCTGATCAACACACCACTGGCGTCAGACCTGATCCGCGAGGGCGAGGTCCACAAGCTGAAGCCGCTGATGAAACGGTCCCGGGAGCTGGGCATGATCAGCTTCGACCAAGCCCTGTACGATCTCTATCAGGAGGGGGAGATCACGTACGAAGACGCCCTCAAATACGCTGATTCAGCCAACGAGGTGCGATTGATGGTCAAGCTCCGGACCAGCGGACTGACCGAGGAAATGAGCGAAACGCTGGACAAGATCTCGCTGGTGGCGAAGGAGGAAGGCGAAGGGAGCGGCAGCGGAATGCTGCGCTAGGGAGGGGAGATGCCGATTTTCGTCCGTCCTGGCCAAAATCAGCGTTTCCCCAGCTCAGATCATTTTCCGCAGCTCGTACTCCAGTATCCCCTGGGCACCGGCCGCCCGGAGCTTGGGGATCAGCTCTCTTACCGCGCCGGCATCGACGATCGTCTCCACGGCTAGCCACGCCCGGTCGTACAGATGGCTGACGGTCGGCGCATGCAGGCTCGGCAGTAGGGCGACGACCTCGTCGAGATTTTCGTCCGATACGTTCAACTTGAGCGCCACCTTCTGCCGAGCGGTCATGGCAGCCTCGAGCATCATCGCGATCTGCTCGATCTTGGCCTTCTTCCAGGGATCCTCGAGCGACTGCGGGTTGGCGATCAAGCGGGTCTCTGTGTACAGCAGGTCCTCGACGATGCGCAGGCCGTGGGCGCGGATGGTGCTGCCGGTCTCCGTGATCTCCACCGCCGCGTCCACGATTCCCTCCACCACCTTCGCCTCGGTGGCACCCCAGGAAAACTCGACGCTCGCCTCGATCCCGCGCTCTTCCAAAAAACGTCGCGTAAAGCCGACCAGCTCTGTGGCGATCCGCTTGCCGGACAAGTCCTGCACGGATTCGATCGGCGATTCTCTTGCTACCACCAATACCCAGCGGCTCGGCTGATCAGATGCCTTGGAGTAGGTGAGGGTACGTATCTGCGCCACCTCGGCCTGGGTCTCCAGAATCCAGTCCAATCCCGTCAGACCGAGATCCAGGGTACCGTTGGCCACATAGGGTGCCATCTCCTGGGCACGAACCAGGGCGCACTCCAGCTCGGGATCGTCCACATCCGGGTAGTAGTTGCGCGAGCGGGGTCGGATTTTCCAGCCCGCCTGGTCGAAGAGATCGATGGTCGCGGATTCGAGGCTCCCCTTGGGGAGACCGAGTCTGAGTTTCGGCATGTCCAATACTCTGTCCGGTTCTACTGCTTTTGTCAGGATGATGCGCCTAATCCGGAAAGACGCTGTAGGCATCGAAGACGGGGCCATCGACGCACACACGCTTCATGGAGATGCCATCTCCAGCTCGGGTCTCAACGGCGCAGCCGGCACAGCCGCCTACGGCACAGGCCATGAGCTCCTCCAGGGAGACCTGGCAGGGCAGGTCGAGCTCCCGCGCCAGTGCGGCCGTGGCCGCGAGCATCGGATGGGGGCCGCAGGCGAAGATCTCCACCTGTGCCAGCGCCCCGGCGTCCAAGCCTTCCAGCCAGATGCGCGCCAGATCCGTGGCATAGCCCTCGAAGCAGCCGGGAAGACCCAGGAAGCTCGTGAGCCGGCTGGGTATTCCCCAGTCGTCGAGCAAGGGGATGGCGGCGATGACCTCTGGCGGCAGGCCCGGGACCAAGTGCTGGGATGGACGAGCATGAAAAGGGAAGGGCACCTCGGAGCCGAATACCGCGAAGGGCCGGAAGTGGCGGTCCGCGCGCAGGGTCTCTGCCAGGAAGACGATGGGGGGTATCCCGACGCCACCACCGATGAGCAGGGGCAGAGAACGCTCGGAGTGCGCCTCGAAGGGCTGGCCGATGGGACCCAAAAGACTGATGTGCTCGCCGGGGTGCCGGGATGCCAGCAGCCGGGTGCCTTCCCCTACCATCTTGTACAGGAGCTCCACCCGACCGTTCTTCCGGTCGACGCGCATGATCGACAGCGGCCGGCGCATGGGTAGCAGCGGGTCGCAGCGAAGATGCACGAAGGAGCCGGGCCGTGCCTCCCGGGCACAGAGCGGGGCCCGGAGACTCAGCAGGTACTGGTCTGCCGCATGGGCCTCCTGGCTGAGAACCTCGGCCTCCTCCAGGAAGATGCTTCCCCGCTGGCCCCGCTCGCTCATCCGCTTCCACGCTGGTAGACGACACGCCCGGCGAGGAGAGTCCAGGACACCCGTCCCTCGAGCTCCTGCCCGAGAAACGGGCTGTTGCGTCCCTCGCCGACCATGGTCGTCTCCGACAACACCCAGCGTTCCCTCGGGTCGAAGACGCAGACATCGGCAACCCGTCCCGCATCCAGCTGACCAAACGGCAGCTCGAGTATCCGCGCCGGTCCCAGGGTGACGCGGGAGACGGCGGTCGACAGATCCATCGCCCCCTCGGCTACCAGGCGAAGCATCAGGGGAAGCAGCGTCTCCAGGGCCGAGATCCCCGGGGCCGTCGAGGGGAAGGGGGCGAGCTTGGCGTCCGCCTCGTGGGGCCGGTGATCCGAGCAGACGGCCGCCAGGTCGCCGCTCGCCACCGCAGCGCGCAGGACATCCCGATCGGCGCTCGTACGCAGGGGAGGCGTGACGTGGTAGTTGCTGTCGAAGGCCCCGATGTCGTCCTCGGTCAGGAAGAGCTGATGGGCACTCACGTCGGCGCTGGCCCGGACACCGCGCCGGACCGCTTCGGCAAGCATCTGGGTGGCACGGCCGGTCGACAGACAGCGGAAGTGGATGCCGGCCCCCGTCTGCTCCGCCAGTGCCAGATCCCTTGCGAGGGCGACTGTTTCCGCCGCCTCCGGTATTCCGGGCAGCCCGAGGCGCGTGGCCACCCGACCCTCGTGGACGCAGCCCTGATCGCGCAGATGCTCGTCCTCCGGGCGCAGGAACAGGGTCAGGTCATAGGTGGTCGCGTACTCCATCGCCCGGCGGAGGACCAGGGTATTCTTCAGGGGAAGGTCGGCATGGCACATGACCGGGCAGCCGGCGTGCTCGAGGGCCGCCATCTCGCTGATCTGCTCGCCCGCGAGGCCCTGGGTGAGGGCACCTGCCGGGATGACCCGGGCATGTCCGTGACGCTCGGCGATTTGGGACACGAGCTGAGCCACGGCCGGGGTGTCGATCACTGGCCGGGTGTCGGGTGGGCAGCAGAGGGTGGTGATTCCCGCGGCGGCTGCCGCCGCCGTCTCGCTGGCGATCGTGGCCTTGTGCTCAAGCCCCGGCTCGCGCAACCTGGCGCACAGATCCACCAAGCCGGGGCACACGACCAATCCGCGGGCATCCAGGGTGCGGTCTGCGCGAAACCCGTCCGGTGCGGGTCCGACGGCGACAACGCGCCCGGCGGCGATATGCAGGTCGCACTCCGCGTCGATTCCGTTTGCAGGATCCACCAGGCGACCGTTGCAGATGCTGATCCTCTCCCCCTCAGCCATGCAGCTCACCCTGTGCGCGCAGATTCTGGGTCCCTATGCACATGGACATGACGGCCATTCGAACCGCGATCCCGTTGCTGACCTGCTCGAGGATGACGGAGCGCGGGCCGTCGGCCACCTGGGAGCTCATCTCGACCCCCCGGTTGATGGGCCCCGGGTGCATGACGATCGCATCCGGCTTGGCCGTGCCCAGGCGCTCTTCGGTGAGTCCGAAGAGCTGGAAGTACTCGTGCTCGCTCGGCAACATGCCGCCGCGCATGCGCTCGCGCTGCAGGCGCAGCATGATGATGACGTCCACATCCCGGACGCCGAGGCGCAGGTCGTGGAAGACTCGCGCGCCCAGTGACTCGGCATGAGCGGGGATCAGGGTGCGCGGAGCGATGATGCGGATTTCCCCGACCCCCAGGGTTCTCAGGGCCGCCAGCTGGGATCGCGCCACACGCGAGTTCAGGACATCTCCGACCACGGCGACGCACAGATCGGCAAAATCCCCCTTATGCCGCCGTATGGTGAACATGTCGAGCATTGCTTGGGTAGGATGGGAGTGGCGGCCGTCGCCCGCATTGACGATGCTGACGTGGGGATCGGCATGCTCGGCGATGAAGTGGGCCGCTCCGCTTTCGGCATGGCGCACCACGAACATGTCCACGTGCATGGCCTCCAGGTTGCGCAGGGTGTCCAGCAGTGTCTCGCCCTTGGCGGTGGCGGAGGTTCCGATATTGAGGTTGAGGACGTCGGCGGACAGCCGCTTGGCCGCCAGCTCGAACGTGGTACGGGTGCGGGTGCTGGTCTCGAAGAAGAGGTTGGCGACGGTCTTGCCGCGGCACAGGGGCACCTTCTTGACCGCCTGCTCCGCGACGCCGAGAAAGCCCTCGGTCTTGTCCAGGATCTCCGTCAGCAGCTCGCGGCTCAGGCCGTCGATCGTCAGGAAGTGCTCGAGATTGCCGGCGGCATCGAGCTGGATGTCGGCCGGGCTCATGGCGCCGGCGCCGCCGACCCGTTGGGCCTTCGGCGCTCCGGCGGTATCTTGCCGAGGATGAGCTGCAGGGGCTCCGGACCGGTGAGCTTGATCTGCTCGCCGGGCTCGAGCCTGGCGTGCAAGCCGACCAGGTCGGGCTCGATGGGCAGCTCCCGCCCGTCGCGCTCGGCCAGTGTGGCGAGCACGACCGAGGCCGGGCGTCCGTAGTCGAAGAGGACATTCAGGGCGGCGCGGATGGTGCGTCCGGTCTGCAGCACATCGTCGACGAGCACGATGTGGCGGTCGTCCACCGGCACGGGGATCTGGGAGGGGCGGACCTGCGGATGCATGCCGATGCGCGTGAAATCGTCCCGGTAGAAAGAGATATCGAGTCGTCCCAAGGGCTCGGGGAGGGCGAGCTGTTCGTGTAGACGCTCCGCTACCCAGACGCCCCCGGTGTGGATGCCGATCATCAGCGGATCACCGATACCCTTGGCACGGAGCAGACCGGCCAAGTCCCTGCCCATCCCCTGGATGCAGTTATCGACCTCGGCGGCGCTCTTGTAGAGGTCAGCGCTGCTCACCGAGCCAGGTCTCCAGGATCAGTTTCGCCGCCATGGCATCGATGGCCTCGCGAGAAGCCGCGTCCCTGCCCAGCTGACGCTGCGCCTCCAGCGAGGTAAGGCGCTCGTCGACGAGATGCACTTCGAGCCCGAAACGGCCCTGCAGCTGGCGTGCGAAGCGTCTTGCACCGGGAGCGACCTCGCCCTCCGTGTCGTCCATGTTGAAGGGAAGGCCGACGACGGCAGCTTGCGGCCTCCATTCGCCCACGAGCTGCCCGATCCGTTCCCAATCCGGCTTGTCCCGGCGGCTGCGGATCGTGGTCAGGGCAGAAGCCGAGCCGGTCACCTTTTGTCCGACGGCGACACCGATCTTGCGCGGGCCGAAGTCGAAGCCGAGCAGGGTGCCCATTCAGGCGTGCCCGGCCTCGCCGCTGAGCAGGTTCAGGTCGACTCCCAGCAGATGTGCGGCGGCCTGCCAGCGTGCCGAAGGGGAAAGCGTGAAGATGATCTCATCGTCCGCAGGCCCGCTCAGCCAGGCATTGGCGCTCATCTCCTGCTCGAGCTGGCCACCGCCCCAGCCTGCGTAGCCCAGAGCGACCAGCCGCTGATCCGGACCCTTGCCCTCAGCGATGGCCTCGAGAACGTCCCGGGAGGTGGTCACGCTGATTTCGGGGGTGATGGTCAGGGTCGAATCGAAGCCCTCGCCGCCCGAATGAAGCACGAACCCGCGCTCCGGCTGTACCGGCCCGCCGAGGAACACCAGGGTATCGAGCACCCCCTGGTCCCTGCTCTCGATATCGAGCTGGCCGAGCATCTCGCCAAGGCGAATCTCCATGGGCCGGTTGATCACGATGCCCATGGCGCCCTGCTCGGTGTGCTCGCAGACGTAGGTGACCGTACGCGAGAAGTTCGGGTCCTGCAGGCCCGGCATCGCGATCAAAAAGTGGTTGGTCAGTGAGGTCGAGAATGTCATGGGCCTAGTATCCGGTGCAGCGGGATGCCTGGCAAGGGCCGGTGGGGAGAGGCTCCTCGGTCAGTTTTCCCACCCGAGGCGGTTATTGCTCAGGAACTGCCAGGTACGGGTGATGTCCAGGATATCGGTCTCCGCCCGGATGTCCGGAGGGAAAGGCGCAAAGGGGGCGGCAAGCTCGACGATCTTGACCGCGGCTTGGTCAAGCAGCTCGAAACCGGATGAGCGTACCACGCGGATGCTCTCGACGCTGCCATCGTCACGCACCGCGACATGCAGGATGAGGCTCCCGTACATCTTGTGCCGCCTGGCCTCATCCGGATAGTTCAGGTTACCGATCCGCTCGACCTTGCGCCGCCAAGCTTCCAGGTAGCTCGCATACTTGTATTCGCGGGTACTGGCGCTGATGGCCTTGCGCCGCTTCCGACTGGCATAGGCGGCTGAGCTGTGCTGGATCCTCGACCTCAGCTCGGCGATCGTGAGGTCGCGACTGGCCAGGATCTCGGCCGCGGTGACCTGCGGTGGCGGTCTCTCGGGGGAGGGCTCCGGTGGTTGTGGCTTCGGTGGCGGCACCGGTTTCTGCTCGGAGTCCAGCTGTGCCAGAAGCTCCATGTTCTCGAATTGCTGCGGGGTGCTCGGCTGCGGCAGCGACTCGAGCCGGGCGGACCCCTGCTCGGGCACGGCGATCTCCGTCAGGGGCCCGGGTCCGGTCTCCTCGGGCCTTTCGGCTCCTCCCCCTTCGCGGTCCACCTGCGCGAAGGCATCGGCAATCTCCGGCTTCTTGTTCGAGGGCGCAGCCTGGCGCAGCACGATGATCTCGAGCGGACGCGTCGCCCCTTTGCCGGAATTGGCATCTGGCAAGGAGAAGCGCAAGCCGAAGATGAGGACCAGGTGAGCGAGGAAGGCAACGGCCAAGGCGGTGACAAAAAGCCGCGAGGAAGCCTTCGAGCGATCATCATCCAGCAGTACCGGGGGAACGTCCCCTGCGGTTGCGATCTTCACCTGTCTCTCACACCGAATCGGGAATCGGGACGATTCCTCGCGCAACCCGGGTGCCGCTCAAAAAGCGGCCTCCGGCCTTAGCAATACACATCGATCCCTTCCTCGACCCTTGCAATGAGGTCGCCTGCAATATCGAGATCGAACTGTGCATCCAGCTCCCGGATGCAGGTCGGGCTGGTAATGTTGATCTCTGTCAGGTAGTCGCCGATCACATCGATGCCGGCAAAAAGGATGCCCCGCCGGCGCAGCTCCGGACCGACCTGCTCGGCGATCCAGCGATCGCGCTCGCTCAGTGGCCGCCCGACGCCGGTCCCGCCCGCGGCGAGGTTGCCCCTGGTCTCGCCTTTCATGGGTATGCGGGCGAGGGCATAAGGAACCGGCTCACCGTCGACCAGGAGAATCCTCTTGTCTCCGTCGGCAATCTCCGGGATGAACCTCTGCGCCATGCAGAAGCGGCTGCCGCGATCCGTCAATGTCTCGACGATCACGTTGAAGTTGGGATCACCGGCGCTTACCCGAAAGATCGAGAAGCCGCCCATCCCGCCGAGGGGTTTGAGTATGATCTCCCCGTGCTCGGCGAGAAACTCCCCGATGTCCGCATGACGCCGCGTTATCAAGGTCGGGGGGCAGCATTGCGGGAACTCAACGGTGAAGACCTTCTCGTTCGCATCGCGCAGGCTGCGCGGGTCGTTGATGATCCGGGCACCTCGGTGCTGAGCCCGCTCGAGCAGATAGGTCGCGTAGATGTACTCCATGTCGAACGGCGGGTCCTTGCGCATGAAGATGACCGGCAGCTCGTCCAGCGGACGCGTCGCCTCGGCCACCCACAGGTACCATCCCATCGGATCATCCCGAACCTCGACCTCACGCATCCGGGCCCAGGCGCGGTCGTCCCGTAAGAACAGGTCGGACAGCTCCATGTACCAGACCCGCCATCCCTTCCGGCTCGCGGCCAGCATCATGGCAAAGGTGCTGTCCTTGGCAATCTTGATGGATCCGATAGGATCCATGACGACACCGAGCTCTGGTTGCATCCGCGCATATTAGCGCACCACCGAATCCGGTGTCAGGGTAGAGGTGGAGCGCGTTCGGAAGGGGAGTCGTTGGATGTGCCCTCAGGAGTCCAATGCCGGTGGGGCCTGTATCCGCATGAGCAGAGGGGTCCTCGCTGGGCGGCGAGGTCCGGCCTATTCGCGGAAGTCCCCCCACAATATTTGAATCGCTGCAATCGCCGCGAGGGGAGCGGTCTCGGTACGCAGAATCCTTGGGCCGAGACGGACGGCTGTGAAGCCTGCACGTATCGATAAGGCTCGCTCCTCCGGCTCCAGTCCGCCCTCCGCTCCGACCAGCAGCGTCATGGCCCCCGCCGGAGCGGGAAGCTCCGCCAAGGCGACATCCCCCCTGTGATCGAGCAGGAGGGGAAAGGGATGCCGTTGCGCAATCCACTGGGCCAGCGACCTGCTCTCACCCAGCTCCGGGACGCGCCGCCGTCCGCTCTGCTCACAGGCCGCTTCCAGAACCCCTTGCCAATGTTGCCCGCGTCTCTGCAGCCGCTCCCCTGAGAGCCTCGGCACGCTGCGCTTGGTGAACAGGGGGGTGATCCGCGTCACGCCGAGCTCGACGGCCTTTTGAATCACCCAGTCCATCCGCTCGCCCTTCGATACCCCGATGCCGAGGTGGATCTGCAGCATTGGTATCGGCTCCTCCGTCGTCGGCTCGTCGAGCTCCACCACGACGGCATCCTTGGCAGGAATCACGAGTCGTCCGGGGAAATCACGACCGTCGCCATTGAACAGGATGAGCGGATCACCGGCACGCAGGCGAAGCACCTG